>CANQYK010000035.1 GCA_947628065.1 uncultured Bacilli bacterium
GAATAGTAAAAACAGAATAACCTAACGAAAAACTAGCATCCTTATAATCTGTTTCATAACTAATTTTATCATTCAAAATATAAACACTTTTTTCAAAATTATTATTTTTATCTTCAATCGTAAAAATATTATCTCTTGTAGTTGTTATAAATTTATCTACATAATCATATACAACTTTTCCTGTTTCACAATTAACAATAGCAGACTTTTCATTCATCTTACTATCTTGTATTCTAACAGCACAATATTGATCTTTTAAATTATTATCATAATTAGATGAATCAATACCAAGTATATTAATATCCATACTCTTACCAGCAGTATAAGTAATATTTCCATTCAAATCCATAATTCCTGTTTTTCCTTTTTCTACCCATACGAAATAATTTCCAGAACCCTTAAATACTTGTGCATCATCACTTGTTAACTGTTTTAAGGTACTATCATATATTTTTTTACCAATTAACCAATTACCATTTTCTAGATGATCAATTGATGCATTTTGGGAAGCATCAAGTGCAAACTTTACTTTTCCTTCTTTATCAATCAATTGATAACTATCATACCCATTTTTTCCTTTTTTTGGAGCAACTACAGAAGCATACCCATTATAAAAGTCCGTCGCGCGTTCATATTGTGGTTCTATAACCATTTCTCCTTTGGTATTAATAAATCCAAACAAACCATTTGTTTTAACAGCAATAAAATCTTCTGGATTATAAATAACGTCAGCCACCGTATTTTTTAATGTTTTATTCTTGTTAGTACTTACAGTGGTCTTCTTTTTTGATTGTATAGGTAAAAAAAGAGTAGCAACACCTACTACAACAAACACGACTCCCAAAAGAACAATATATTTTACATACTTACTCATAATCTTACGACTCCTTATACCTGTCCTATATACTCTAATAATTTTAAGAAAAGATTCATATATTCTCTTGATAATCCGTCTTTTCTAGCCTTTCGAATCGCAATTCTTTTTTTCTTAATCTCTTCATCAGAAAAGATAATTGCTGCTATTTTTTCTTTCAAATATGTTTTTATTTGTAGGTCCATTAAAATACTATTAATATCTTCATTAATCAAGCGAACTGCATCAATTTCAATGTCTCTTCCTCTACAATTAATAGTTAATTGCCCAATGGTTCCAACATTATTAATCTCAACAATGAAATCATTATCTTCAATATACATTGCTTGAATAGGAATCTCCTGATCATTAAAATGTGCTTGTACTTCACTTGCCTGCTTTGTATTACGAAAACGAATCTTATAATTTCTCTTTGCTGGTACAATACCGCTTTTACCTTCTACTGAACGAATAATAACAGTATAGTTATTTTTCAAATAATTATAATCAATATCTGTTCGAAGGAAAAATCCTTCTTTGTATAGTGATGTTAATCCATCATCTTCATATAAAGTATACACATTAGAAGTACCTGGAAAAATATGAATTTCCATATCAAGAGGAAGTCCAATATTATTTACATCACTTCGATTCGATAATGGAATAATTGCACCACTTTTCGCAAAAACAGGATAATCCTCTTCACGATAAAACGATACATATTTTTTCTCTCCCGGAAATTTCTTTCCTGTCTTAAAATCATACCAAGTTCCTTTTGGAATATAAAATTCGTGAATCGTTCGGTTCATAGTTATATCTTTTTTAGTTAAAATAGGACAAACCAAAAGTTCTTTTCCAAAAAAGTATTGATGCCGATATTTACTATCATCAATAACCCAAGGATTATCATAATAGAAAGGTTCAATCAAACAACGACCCTCTTTATAATAAGTATAACTTTCTGTATAAATATAAGGAATCAAACGATGACGAAGTCTTAAATAGTCATTTACAATAGTCTCCGTCTTAATATCCCAACGCCAAGGTTCTCTTTTATAATAGATTCCTCTTGCACCATGAAATCTTAAAATAGGACTAAAACAACCAAGCTCTACATAACGAATATAAAGTTCACTTTCTTCAATACCACCATGATTTCCTCCAACATCATGACTCCAAAAAGAAACACCAATATTACTTGCATTTAAATTACTTAAAGATATCTCTCTTAATCCATTCCAAGAGATCTCACTACTACCTGCATAAAGAATAGGGTAACGATGTGGGGCATATAATCCATTACGAGATAAGATAATACTTCTTTTTTCTGGATTTCTTCCAGAATCTAGATAATGATAATGATTATAAGCAAGTAGTTTTAAAGCCTGATTATCCCCTTTATAATCATGCCAAAAGAAATCAACACCCATTGCTTCAAGAGGATGCAAAAACATTTTAAAGTAAACATCCAATAATTTTGGATTCAACGGATCAAATACAATAATTTTATTATTGGTAATATTAAGATAGCCTGCCGCTTGTTGATAATATGCTTCATGTGGGTAAATTCCTTCTGTTGGATCAATATAAAGTCCAAGACGAACATTATGTTGATGTAAGTTTTTTACAAGCCTTACAGGATCAGGAAACAATGTCTGATGAAACGTATAGCCTGTTCGAAGACCTTTCTGATTCCCAACATCACGATAGTGCCAATCTTTATCAAGTAAAAATACAGCAAGAGGAACATTTCTTCTTTCAAAGTTTGAAACAGTCTCCATTACTTTATTCTCATCATATGTAATATTCCTACTCCACCAATTACCAAGAGCATATCTTGGAATTAGGGATGGCATTCCAGTTAACCTAAAATAATCTTTTAAAGCAAGTCGAAAATCTTGTAAATACAAGAAAACATAAACATCAACACTTCCTTTTTCACGATTGATTAACGTTCCATCTTTTTCAAACAACAAACTAGAAGAATCATCAATCGATGCGAACCCTTCCAAAGAATAAAGACCTCGTTTAAAATACGTTTGTAAAGGAACATCAACCGCCATCATATTTCCATACATATTGCGAACCTCAGGATGCATATAATACCAATCTCTATCATTTTCTGGTGTTCCACTTATTAAAGTTATTTTTAAATTTTTCATTGGATCAATTTTACTACCATAAAAAGGCATCTCTTTTGTATACGTTAATTTAAAATATTTGGTTGTAATTTCTAATAATCTTTGATCCTGTTTTACTTCATACTGTGGTTGTGGAAAGTCTCTATTTTGAACGAGTTGACTTGGTACATCAACAAAATTACCACTTGGACTATATTCAAGGCGAATAAGACGTTCTGTTAATACGGTCATACGATAATGTTGTCCTCTTACGATGCATCGATCATTACTTTTGGCATGGCTTAAATCAATTTCAAATTGTTTTCCAAGTGGATACATTATGATCACCCTCTCCTATTCTTACTTAATCATACCATAAAACGAAAAGAAAAAAAAGAGGAAAATCTAAAGTTCTTCCTCTAAAAACATAACATAATATTCATCATAAGTAATATTGTTTTTCTTGATGTATTCTGCAATTTTTTTCCCAACATAACGATAGTGCCATGGCTCACATTTATACCCTGTAATTTCTTCTTTTGATTTTGGATAACGAAGAATAAAACCATATTTATAAGCATTCTCCATCAACCAACCATACTCATCACTTTCTAAGAAAACAGAAGTATCCGCACTTGCAATATCAAGTCCCATTCCTGTTTGATGTTCCGAAAATCCAGCTTTGGCAACATAATTATCCACATAACTTTGTCCATATGCTTCTAAATATGTATTTACAACTTCCTCTTGATCTTCATAACTACGATAAGCGGAATTTACTAAAATATCTTTTCCATCTTTAAGTGCTGCTTCCCTCATCTCATGAAAAGCAGTAACAACCTCTGCATTGGCAGTAAATTCTTCGGATCCTTTTACTTCATCTTGGGGAAACTTTTTTAAATTACTTGGAATATATTTATTTGTTAACATTCTATGCTTATTAACAAGCGTATACTTATTAAATTTACTAATTTCAAGAACATCTTTATAATCTTCTTTATCAAAATCCAAATTAACATAAAGAACGGTTGTCTCAGCATCATTATTCTCTAAATCTTGATAAGCGAGATAACGATCATAATAAGCAAGATGAGAATATTTAACCGAAAAAAATTCTTCTAAATATTTTACTTTTTCTCTTTTGGCAAACGCTGTGACATCTTCATTTTTTCCACGTGATAAAATAAGCGATATTGCACTATCCTTATACCCTTTTTTTATTAAGATATTAATGTTTTTAATCAAATCTTTTTGATCTTGATATTTTATTTTTGCATAATGGTCAAAATTTTTATCTTGATACGAACTACTTTCAAACGCTGCATTTAATGTTTTATTCGCACCAACATCAAAAACTTTCGACCACATCATAAGAGAGACAATCTTATTACTTGCTTCCTTACTATATCCTATCTTTTGAAGCTTTATCTTTTTATCTTGAAGAAATAGAAAACCTCCTAATAAAACAACAAGGATCACTACTATAATAGTAGTTAAAACTCTCGTACTTTTCTTCATTCTTAATTTCCTCTTTTGGGCCATATTAACACCTACCTTTCCTTGATTATATCACAAATCGACAATTTATGTTACTTTCTTCTATTTCTTTCTTTTTTATGGTATACTACAAAGCGAGGTGAAAACATGAAAAGAGCAGTTGTTTTATCAGGAGGTGGAAGCAAAGGAAGCTATCAATTGGGCGTTTGGAAAGCCTTAAGGCGCCTTCATATTAAATATGATATTGTAACAGGAACCTCAATTGGTGCCTTAAATGGAGCCTTAATGACACAAAAAACATACCTTTTAGCGCACTATATTTGGAGAAAGTTAAACTTAGAATATTTATTTCAAGAAACAGCAAAATCCAATAAAGATATGGATGTTTTCAAATTATATGGAAAACAGTTTATCAAACAAGGTGGTATGAACATAGAAAAAATAGAATCCATTATAGACTCTTGTATCAATCAAAGAAAGTTTTATCATTCTAAAATTGATTTCGGCCTTGTTACGTTTAACTTTACGACCAAAAAACACGTAAGCCTTACCAAAGAAGAAATAAAAAAAGAACAATTAAAAGATTATTTAATGGCATCCGCTACCTGTTACCCTGCTTTTCAAATGAAAGAAATTGATGGAGATAAGTTTTTAGATGGTGGATTTTATGATAACCTTCCCATTAATCTTGCTCTTAAAATGGGAGCCGATGAGTTAATTGTAGTCGATCTAAAAGCACCAGGGTTAAAAAAAAGACCAAAAAGGGAAAAGCCAACAACTTATATCGCACCAAACAATAAAATTTCTTTCTTCTTAAACTTTAACAAAGAACAAGCTGTTTTAAATATGAAATTCGGTTACAACGATACAATGAAATCCTTTGGAAAACTAGATGGAAAAAAATTTACCTTTCGAAAAAATAGTGTTACCAAATATTATCAAAAGCAAAGAATTGCAGTATCAGAAAAAAAATTCTTAACCTTTTTAGAAAACTTAGGTCAAAATTTCGAGTTAAAAGAAGAAAAGATCTATTCTATGTATTCTTTCTTAAAAGCCTTAAAACAAGAAGTAAAAAAGCAAGACGCCATTACATCAGAATTAAAAAAACAAATAAAGAGTGGTAGTATCAAAAAAATAACCAATACCAAAGCACTTACTCTTTATTTCTTAAGCAATCTAGAACAAGGAAAAAAAGAAAGCAAAGCACTTACTACCCTTTTTACGAACAATTATGAACAAGCAAGATTTCTATATTTGATTGGAGCGCATTATGGAAAATAAATTTCCTTATACCATTGATAACAAGAGATACCATACCCTTACTTATTTCTATCAAAATAAATTTCATAGTAAAGTCTGCAAAGTTAGTTTAAACGCCAATTTCACTTGCCCTAATATCGATGGAACCAAAGGATATGGTGGTTGTATTTATTGTTCCGCACTAGGTAGTGGAGACTTTGCGGGGAAGAAAGAAGATAATCTTATCACGCAGTTTGAAAAGGGAAAAGAAAAGATGAAGAAAAAATGGAAAGATGCGAAATTTATAGCTTATTTTCAAGCCAATACCAATACTTATGCACCACTTTCCTACTTAAAAGAATGCTTTGAACCCTTTATTGATAGAGAAGATTGTATTGGAATATCAATTGCGACAAGAAGTGATTGTATCAGTGATCAATGTCTTGATTATTTAGAAGAGATCAACAAACGTACCTTTTTGATGGTAGAATTAGGACTTCAAACCATTCATGAAAAAACAGCAAAATTAATCAATCGTTGTTCTACCTTAGAAGAATTCGATACCATGGTAAAGAAATTAAGAGAAAGAAATATTATGGTGGTAGTTCACATTATTAATGGATTACCGTATGAAACAAAAAAGATGATGATAGATACCGTAAAACATTTAAATAATCTTGATATTAATGGGATTAAGATTCATATGTTACATATCTTAAAACATACAAAATTAGAAAAAATGTACCAAAAAGAACATTTTCCTATCTTATCAAAAGAAGAATATGTTGATATTACGGTAAAGCAATTAGAATACTTACGAAAAGAAATCGTTATACACCGAATTACAGGTGACCCTGTAAAAGAAGATTTAGTAGCACCTACTTGGTTATTAAAAAAATTTGAAGTATTAAATGAAATTGATAAAAAGATGGCAAAAGAGGATATCTATCAAGGAGACTTAGTAGAAAATAGGAGTTAAAACCTATTTTTCTTTTTCATTTATTAATCCTATTTCATGATTATGACAAAAAAATGAAATTTTTTAAAAAAAGTGAATTTTCAAAATTCCGGCACTTTTTTGACTGAATTTTGCATTTTCCCCTGGGGAATTTGCAATTTTCCTCCAATTTTGGTCCTGAATTTGCAATTTTCCCTTTTTGACAAAAATTCCTACTTTTGCTATGTTAGTACCACCTTTAAAGAAAGGAGGTCTTAATTTGAAAAAATATCAAAAACGTAGTCTATCGGTAAAATGGAAATTAACCTTTCATAAGAAAGAAATTGAAGAGGATGAATTTCGATGTATCTTCTCTGATTTTATTGCCAAAGGAATCTTTGGCAGGGAAGATAAAAAAGAATACCTTGCTCTTCTTTTAAGTGATGTATTAGAGGAAACAGTGGATCCCAATGACTTATCTTTTTATAAAAACAACATTGGCATTGAAGTTTTTAATACCATTGCTTTTCAATGTGATATTGTTGTCTTTTATAAAGATATTTTATTAATTCTTGAATTTAACTCTTCTAGTGAAGAATTATACGTTGATCGAAACCAAGCATACCAATTTTTAACTCGTTATCAACTGTTAAAAGCTAAGAAAGATAATATCATAATAAAAGCAAACGAAGTATGGTTAATCAATTTTAATAATTTTTCCAATAGTAAAAACAAAATTCTTATGGATTGTTTTAGTTCCCGTAATGAATATGACCAATTACTTACGGAAAAAGTTAAAACTTTTGATATCTACCTACCAATTGGTATCAAAAAGTTTTATAATGATGGTATTCCAAAAGAAAAATTATCAAATATCGAAAAGCTTGCTGTTATGTGTTATGATGGACATTATGAATCAGCAAAAAAAATTGTGGAAGGAAGTGATATACTTATGTGTATTTTAGATGATTTGATGACTTTATCTCATAGTCCAAAAACAAAAGAATATTATCAATCTATGGAAGATGCTATCACTGAAAGTAGAGCACAAGGTATTTCTATTGGCGAAAAACGCGGTGAAAAACGTGGCATTGCCATCGGCGAAGAGCGCGGTATCGCTATTGGTAAAGAATGTGGACGTACTCTCGGACTGGAAGAGGGGCAAGAAAAAGCCTACATAGAAATATCAAAAGCCCTTGGGATACCCTACGAAGAAATCAAAGAGAAAACAAATAGTTTGAAAAAATAATAAACTACAGTAAGATGCATCTCTTAGAAAGAGCATCTTTTACATTCTGATAGAGTAAAAAAGTTTTGGAATTTTATACAAAAAAGAAAGAACTCATGGTATCATATACCTATAAAAGAAAATAAAAAGGAGTTCTTTCTATGAGTAGTATAACACAAAATTTAAAAATTGAAGCAATAAAATTATTTAATGATACATTTTTTGAGGTTTCTAAAAAAATATTATCGAATCCAATCGATGATTTTTTCAATAAAATCTCACCTTTATCCTATATAAAAGGAATGTTAAATTTTAAAGAAAATTTAAATCAAGTTATAGTTGAAACTTTTAAATTAGCTATTCCTAAAATTGATGCTTATTTTTTAACATCAGAATATCGAAGAAAAAATTTCTACAAATGTGATACTCATTCTAGAAATATAACACTTATATTTGGAGAATTAGAATTTGAACGTATTTATTATACGGATAAAAATAAAAAGAATGGTTTTTATTTTATTGATCAATTATTTGGCTTTGAAAAATATACCACTTATGATCCTATTGTTCGTTCTATTCTTATTGACTCTTCTGTTTCTATAAACGCTAATTACTCTTCTGTTAAAACTTCTTTTCTTTTAGGAGATTATTCCTCTTATTTGAATAAAAATCATTTTAAGAACATACCAAGGCAGACAATTTATAATTGGATTAAAAATTGGAATATACCAAAAGTTGAATATGAATATTTTGAAAATAATAAACGCTTATATGTTATGGTCGATGAAAAATGGATTCATGAACAAATCCGACTTTCTCTTTTAGATGAAGAAGAAAGAAAAAAACATCATTATATTATGGGAAAATGTTTCGTTACTTTTACTGGAGCCAAGACTAAAAATAAAAGAACTTCTTTATTAAACAGGCATGTTTTTATGACTACTTCAAATAAACCTTGGAAAAGCTTTATAGAAGATATTTATAATTTTGAAGAAATCGAAGAAATTTATTTATTAAGCGATTCTGGTTCTTGGATTTTAGCTGGTAAAAACGAATTAAAACTTTTTAAAAATAATAATGTGATAGTAAATACCTGTGAATTTCATGTAAAGCAATATATTAATCGTATGACAAAATCAAAAGAGAAAAGGAAAGAATTGATTTCAATAATTTATGAAAAAAAAGACAAAGAATCTTTCATTCAATTGTCAGATGAAATTATTGAAAATGCAAAAAATAAAGAAAGAAAAACACAATATAAAAATTATATTTTAAATCACTGGAAGACCATTTTAAATATGTGTGATAGAGAAGTTAAATCTTCTATGGAACCTCATATTTCTCATTGTATGGCTGCCGCTTTTGGATCACGTCCCAAAGGCTATTCACGTAAAAGAATAGAAGATTATGTTAAATTACAGGAATATAAAGTTAATGGTATTAATATTATGGATTTATATTTACAATCTTACAACAAAACAAATGATGATAATTTTGTTTATAATAAGGATAATATTTCTTTTTCTATTTTTGAGCATGATTCTACTAATCTCCCTCATAAATATTCTTCTGGTGGCCTATCTCATTTATTACGTAATCTTTCCCTTGGGTGCTAATTCCAAAACTTTTTTACACTATCTACATTCTCATTCACTTGAAAATAACTTCCATTTGCAGTATAATATGAGAAATTCAAGGAGGGGTAGTATGAAAAATTTTAAAATCCACAAATATTTATTTTTAACCTGTACAACAGCTCTTGTTCTTACCGGTTGTAAACAAACAGAGGAAAAACAAGATACTACAATCGTAGTAGAAAAAGAGGAACAAGAAACGTTTGATTGTTTTGATCAAGAAAAAGAAAGTTTAAGATCAGAACTAGAAGAAAAAGATTACGAAAAAGTATTAAAAGAGGGAAAAAAACTTTTCGTAAAAGGAGTTGATTTTTGTTTTTACGGAGAAGAAATCAATGGTATTACTTATCAGGACTTAACCGATGAAATGAAAAAGGAAACGCTTTACAATTTATCGATTATTGATGATACTATCATGAAAGTAAGCCCCAATTACAAAGAAAGTATAGAAGAAAAAATGACAAAGATCAAAGATCTCTATCAAGAAAAAAAAGAATCTTTACGCTCTTATATTGGTGAAGATACTTACGATAAAATAAAAGACGGAAAAGAAGAAATGAAAGAAGGATTCAAAGAATTAAGTACCAAAGCAAAAGAAAAAATAAAGGAAAAAACAAATAATTGGTACCAAAATGTAAAAAATAGTGACTAATTATACAGAATTATTAAATTTCCTCTTGTTTCTATCATTTTTTTCCTTTATAATGGAAATAAGATAAAGGAGGAGATTATGAATCAAAAAATCCGTTTGATTACCGTTTCTTCTTTTGCACTTTTAGGAATCCTATGTATTTCATCGGGAACAATGTATAGCAAATTACAGCAAAAGAATGTAAAACAAACATCTCTTGTTATTGTTCAACAGAAACGAATAAGCAAAAAAGAAGATATCATATTAAAACTTAAAAATTTTGAAATCGAAGTAAATACTCCGCTTAGTGTCAAAATTGCAGATTATCTGGAAGAACCAGTAAAAGATGAAATACTTGTCAATTTAAAATTAGATACAAGTAACGTTAATGTAACACAACCAGGAGTATATCAATATGTAATAACTTATAAACAAAAAGAATACAATGGTAGTATTACTGTAAAAGAAAAACAAACACCAGAAAATGTATTAACAAGTATTACTTTAAAAACGATAAACTTAAAACTAGGAACTCCTGTTCCTACTGATATTTCAAATTATGTAATTGAAGCAGTTCCAGAAGAATTAAAACCACAAATGAAACTTGATTTAAGTAAAGTCAATATCAACGTGGCAGGTACTTATTTATATTCTATTACTTATAATAATAGCGTTTACACAGGCACAATAACAGTTACAGAAGATCAACCCATTCTTCCAGCACCAACACAAACACCAACAGAAAATATAAGTCTTATTCCAAAAGCAATAGAAATTGAAGAAGGTGGTGCGCTCAGTCAAAATGTTGCAGATTATCTTCCAGAAGGAACAGATGAAGCCATTATTAAAAATGCAAAACTTGATTTAAGTAAAATAGATGTTAATAAAATAGAACAACAAGAATATACAATTACATATAATGGAAAGTCTTATACTGGATATATTACAGTAAAGAAAAAAACAGAAGAAACACAAAAGAGCACATAGTGTCTCTTTTCTTTTGCTTGCGAACTTAGAAAGAATTCGATATAATAAAAAAGAATAGAGGTGTTAGGATGAAATTCATAGAACTTACAAGAAAAGAATTTGATGATTTTGCTGAAAATAATGAACAAACAACGTTTCAACAAAGTAGTAAATGGGGACAGTTTAAGTCTGGAGAAAACTGGCATGCTTACTTTGTTGGATTAAAAGAAAAAAATGATATCATAGCTGCCACTATGCTCCTTTCAAAAGAAGATAAACACTTTAAAAAAAGATTTTTTTATGCCCCTCGTGGATTTTTAATTGATTACAAAAATCTAGAGTTATTAAAAGAATTTACAACGGAAATTATCTCTTATATCAAAGAAAAAAACGGAATTTTACTTAAAATAGATCCTAATATTCTTTATCAAGAACGAAATAAATTAGGAGAAATAATAGAAGGTGGTATTAATAATTCTTTTATCGAGCAAAATATTAGAGAAGTAGGTTTTCATCACGTAGGAGATGACTTCAAGCAAAATATGATACAACCCCGCTGGCTTTACCAAATTTCATTAAAACAAAAAACACTAGATGATTTGATGCATAACATGAGTTCAAAAACACGACAAATTATTCAAAGAAATGAAAACTTAGGTATTTCCATTCGAGAATTAAAAAAAGAAGAATTTAATCTTTTTTGTGACTCTATGAAACAAGTTACTGAAAAATACAATACGATAAATTATCGATTACCCTATTATGAAGACTTACAAGATGCTTTCAAAAAAGATTTTAAAATCATGGTAGCAGAAATAAACTTTAAACATTCTATTGAATGTCTTAATCAATTATTAGAAAAATTAGAAAAAAAGAAAGAAGAAAAAATTCAAAATTATCCAAAAATACGCATAAAAGAAAATACTTTTATTAATAAGATATTAGAAATAGAAAAGAAAAAAGAACAAATACAAGAAAAGATCAATTTTCTCAATAAAATACAAAAAGAAATTGGACAAGAAGTCTTACTTCTTGCAGGATACCTTTATATAACTTATGGAAGAGAAGTTGTAGCCTTGCAAGGTTTTACAGAAGAAAAGTGGAAGAACTTTAATGCCTCTTATTCGATTCATTTTCACATGTTAAAATGGGCTTTAGAAAATAACTATGATGTTTATAATTTTTATGAAATATCTGGAAACTTTAATAAAAAGGATCCTATGTATGGAAGTTACTGTTTTAAAAAAAGTTTTGGAGGACAAGTCGTAGAGTTATTAGGAGAATTTGATTATCCAGTTAGTCAAAAAGAATATTTAAATGTTAAAAATCATTTTCCTAACTATTATGGTGTTAAAATCGTATACAAAAATAGCAAGAAATAAACTTGCTATTTTTCATTATACACAATCATAGAGGAAAAACAATAGATTTGTTCTTCACCTGTTGGAAAAGAACTAACACTATATTTAATATCAACAACATCCCCTTCTAATTCACTTAAAAATTCATTCATAGCTTCTTGTAAATCGCCTTCATCTTCAAAATCAAACAATTTTACTTTCAATTTTATCACCGATATTAGGATATCTCATTTTATCCACAAATTTTGGGGAAAAATGTTTTTATCCTTTTACTACAATATTAACAATCTTACCTTTGATTACAATTACTTTTACAATTTCTTTTCCATCAATATGACGACGAATCTTTTCATCCTCCATTGCTTTTTTCTCTATTTCATCATCGCTTTCATCCATTCCAATTGTAATCGTAGATCGAACCTTACCATTTACTTGTACGGCAATTGTTTTTTCTTTTTCGACTAATTCTTTCTCATCATAAATAGGCCAAGTAGACTCAGATATTGGTTGGTAACCCAATTCTTCGTTTAATTCTTCTGTTACATGAGGCGCAATAGGATAAAGTAACGTTAACAATACATGATAATCTTCTGTTGTTATTTCCTTCTGATCATCATACGCATTGGCTAAAATCATTAAAGTTGATACTGCTGTATTATAAGATAAATGGGTAAGATCTTCTTCTACTTTTTTAATACTTTTATGAATCAAAGATTTTAACTCTTTAGAATATTCCTTTTCCTCTACTACTTTCTCCTTCAAACGAATGACTTTATCAAGGAACCTTTTACATCCACGAAGAGAATCGGTACTCCATGGAACATCTTGTTGATAATCTCCCATAAACATCTCATAAATTCTTAAGACATCCGCACCATATTCTTTGATTACATCATCTGGGTTAATAACATTTCC
>CANQYK010000036.1 GCA_947628065.1 uncultured Bacilli bacterium
ATAATTTTAGTGTTCAAATTTTTGATAGTATATTCTTTTACTTCTTCACTAGATTTTTGTTTTGCAATTTCTTTAAAGTGAGAAATAGGATCATCAAATTCTTTTTTTAAGTCATCTAAATAACCAAGCTTTTGAATAGTTTTTTGTTTTGCTTTGCCATTTTCGTCTCTATATCCTTGAACAAAAGAGAGGTAAATTTTTCCTTTATGGCTAGGACAAACTTTTAAGTACATTATAATCAACTACCTTTCATTTTTAATTATATCACAATGTACGACAATGTACAACAACAAAATGATAAAAGTTTGACATATTAAAACCCTTATTGTAAAAGGGCTTACTCTATATTTTAATTTTCATCAACTGCCAAACTCCGGATAAAAGAGAAAAAGTTATTTTTTCTTTTGTAAAAGTATGATATACTTTTCTTAAAGATAGGTGATAAAGATGCCAAAATTCAAATATAGAAATAAACATAGAAATAGTAGAAGCATAGTAAAAGATAATAGTTTTACAGAAATAGCCTTAACAAAGATGGCAAAGAAACAATTAACAATAACATTGTGTTCTATTTTTGGTGTAACATTATTAACAATAGGAAGTGCTTTTTCAATCTTTACAACACAAGCAGTAGGAGAAGATCAAGTAATTAAAGTAGGAGCGTTAAATATAGATTTTGGAGCGGATGCAGATGGAACACTAAGTTTAACAGGAAATTATCCAATGGAAGATGCAGAAGGGCAAGCGACATCACCATATACCTTTACCATAACCAATACGGGAGATATAGAAGCAGATTATACAGTAAAATTAGAAGATGATACAGAAATGATAGACCAAGAAGCTTGTACAAATAATTTAATAGATAAAAATCAAGTAAAATACAGTATAGATGCGGGAACACCAGGAGTTTTAGGTTCATTAGCATCAAAAAGAAATGTTATAGATCAAGGGACATTGGCAAGTGGAGCAAGTAAAACCTATAATATAAGATTATGGATAAAAAATGATGCCCCAAATACGGTATTAAATAGACATTATCATGGAAAAATAGTAGTAGAAGGAGTAGAAAAAGGAAAAGGACCAAAACCACCAGCAGTAGAAACATTACTTGCAAACTATACAAATGGAGAAGAAGTTCAAGATTATGATGCAAACTATACAAAAGAAGATAGTAGTGCGAAAGAGAATAAGATGTATGTGTTTAATCATGCAAGTAGTAAAGGAACACAGCAAAGTGATTGGACAGACGATGAATTAAAATCTTATCGTTATATAGGAGCAGACCCAAATAATTATGTAACATTTAATAATGAAGTAGCAGGATGGAGGATCATTGGAATTGAGACAGTAGATGATGGAACAGGAACGAGGGAAAAAAGAATCAAATTAATAAGAAAAGATTCATTAACACTGGATGATATGTCATGGGATAATAAGCCAAAAGGGATAGGGTCATCCGAGAGTACCTATGGAAGTAATGACTGGTATGATTCAAGATTAATGTATTTATTAAATCCAAATCATGAGAGTGAGCAAACAGGAGTGAGTGGAAGTATTTATTGGAAGCGCCAAAGTGGAAATTGTCCGAAAGGACAAAGCAATGCCACAATAACTTGTAATTTTGGAGAAGTTGGACTATTATCTGAAGCCCAAGCAATGATAGGAGATGCGAAGTGGTATTTGGGTGGAACAACAGATTATGGAGATGCTAATAATGGAACAGCAAATCATTTTTATGGATATGAAAGAGGAGAAGAAATGTGTACAACAAAAGAAAACTGTACACAAACAAGAAAAGCAAACTGGACAGGGAAAGTAGGATTAATGTACCCAAGTGATTATGGATATGCGACAAGTGGAGGAACGAGTAAAACAAGAGAAGCATGTTTATCAGATACAGTATATAATTACGGAGCAGCAGATTGTTATAATAATGACTGGCTTTTTAATGGTAGGTATCAATGGACAATCGCTCCGTACTCCGGAAGCTCGGACGGCGTGTTCGCTGTGGACTACACGGGGCCTATTTACGGCTACAGCGCGAGCTTCAGTCGCGGGGTCCGCCCAGTCGTATATCTAGTATCTAATATAAAGTTGCTAAAGGGTACAGGATCGGAAAGTGATCCGTTTGTGTTTGGACTTTGATTCCTTTTTGCAAAATAAAAAGAAATGTGCGTGTACACTATCCACATTTCTTTTTTTACTTCATATTATTAACTGCTTTGGTTAATCTAGATTTTAAACGTGCAGCCTTATTTTTATGAACATTTCCACTTGTCATTGCTTTATCTACTCTTTGTATTGCAATATTAAGTGTTTTGCTAGCATCTTCCTTGCTTCCAGCTTTTATTGCTTTTTCACAATTCTTAATTGCTGTTCTCATACTAGAATTAATGATCGTATTTACTTCTCTTTTTTTGGCATTACTACGAACTCTTTTTTTCGCACTTTTAATATTTGGCATGATCTCACCTCTTTCTTTGCATATAAACAAGAACATTTTACCAAAAAAATGACGTTTTGGCAAATGTTTTTTACAAATTTGGATAGAGTAATAATGGTGATACAATGAAACATGAAATTGATTTGAAAGATTATCTAGTAAGAACCGATTTAATATCGGAAGTATTAGAGAAAGAAAAAGATGGTTTTACGAAAGACATAAGAGAAGAAAATGGAGTTAAAATAGAGACTATTACATTAGAAAAAGAAGTATTTGAAAAGAAAAAAGGAATTTATAAAACACTATATTTTGATGATGTTACCGATGAGGCAAATGAAAAAAAAGTAAGTTTGGTATTAGAAAAAGAACTAAAACAATTATTAAAGCAAGAAAAGATAGACGAGCATGCTAGTTGTTTGGTTTTAGGACTTGGTAATAAAAAAGCAACTGCGGATGCGCTTGGACCTTATGTTATTGATCAAATAACAGTAACAAGGCATCTTTTTACTTTGGGTCTTGATGTTGATAAAAAATACCGAAGTGTATCCTCTTTTTCACCTGGTGTTATGGGAACAACGGGAATGGAGACCCAAAATATTATTCTTGGAATCTTAGAAAAAGAAAAGGTCGATTTTATCCTTGTTGTAGATGCTTTGTGTGCATCTTCTCTTGACCGGTTAAACAAAACCATTCAAATCACCAATACTGGAATTCATCCAGGAAGTGGGATTGGAAACAATAGAAGAGAACTATCCAAAGAAAGTCTTGGTATTCCTGTTATTGCAATTGGTGTTCCAACGGTTGTAGAAGCATCTACCATTGTAAGCAATACTTTCTCTTATTTGTTTGATCATATTGCGTATGAAAAAGATAATAGTAGGAATTTCTCTTTAAAATTTGTACCAACACTATCAAGAGATTATAAAGAACACAAAGAACATTTAAGTATGGACGAGAAAAAGACGATACTTGGTCTTATTGGAACGTTAACTGAAGAGGAGAAAAAAGCTTTTTTACAAGAGGTTTTAATTCCTCTTGGATATAATTATATTGTAAGTCCCAAAGAAATTGATTTTGTTATGGAAAAGTTAAGCCATGTCATTTCTTATGCAATAAATTGTAGTTTGCGCCTATAAAATGACAATTCTTTTCCTTTTCTTTTGTTATCCTTTAGAAAAAGGAGAAAAAGATGAAAAAAAGAATGAAGCTAAAAGGGAAAAAGAAACATTTTTTATCGTTTAAGAAGATATTAATTTTGATGATTTTTATCCTTTCATTTGTACTTACTGTAAAACTACTTGCTAAGTTTTCTCTTCCTGATACATCCGATGATTTTATGCGTTATCTTTTGGAAAATGAAAACGTATTTGTAAAAAACAAAAAAACAAATTTTAGTTATTTTCATGATGCTATGATGCATGTGATTGATTTTGATCTTCATAATCCTCTTTCTATTTTAAATCAAAATTATAAAGGATTAACAAGTAGTGATAGCAAGAAAGAAAAGAAAGAAGAGAAAACGGTAAAAGTAGAAAATCCATATCCAGAGAAAAAAAGGACACTTCCTACTATTTATTTATATAATACCCATCAAACAGAAGATTATAGAGCAACAAGTTTTTTAGAATATAGTGTAAATCCAAATGTTTTAATGGTAAGTTATATCTTACAAGAACAACTTGAGAAAAAAGGGTATCAAGTCTTAGTGGAAGAAGGAAGTGTAGGAGAACAAAGAGAAGCACTTGGACTTAATTATGCAGGTAGTTATGAAGTAACAAAAACAATGATGACAAAAGCCAAAGAAACCTATCCTAGTCTTACTTATTTTATTGATTTGCACCGTGATTCTATTGCTTATGATAAGACAACGTTGAATATTAATAATACAACGTATGCAAGAATACTATTTATTGTAGGATTAGAAAACAAAGCTTATCAAGCCAACTTAGATTTTACTAGTCAAATCGATAGTCTTTTAAATCAAAAACTAAATGGTATTAGCAAAGGAATCTATAAAAAAGAAGGAGCAGGGGTTAATGGTGTTTACAATCAAGATTTTTCTCCACGAACAATTTTAATTGAAATGGGGGGAAATGAGAATACCATTGATGAAGTGTATCGAAGTACTATTTTATTAGGGGATGTTTTGGATGAGGTGATGAAAAGTGAAGAAGAGCGGAATCGTTCGCTTAACTCTTAGTGTTTTGTTCTTTTTGTTTTTAATTTTATATGCGATGCAGTTAACTGGATATAATGAATATAATTACAATCGAAAAAAAATGTTATCGGAAGAAAAGCTAAAAGCATATGAAAATGATATCAAAGAAGGAAAAGATGTTAGTATCGTAGATTACTTAGAAGGGGATAAGAACTATAAAAATCGTTTTTCCTCTTTTGGTTTAACCATATCAAAAGGTATCAAAAATATTTTTGATGAATCGATGAATGCTTTTTTTAAAATGTTAGAAGATGCAAGTAGAAAGACGTAAAAAATGTTTGTATTTTGAAAAAATCAAAAAAAAGTGAATTTTTAAAATTCCGGCACTTTTTTAGGGGAAAATTGCAAATTCCCCCGGGGAAAATGCAAAATTCAGTCGATTTTAGCCCGGAATTTGCAAAATTCCCTTTTTGACAAATTTTACTCCTTTTGTTAAGGTAGATTTTCGAAAGGAGGGAACATATGAAGCAATACCCAAAAAGACAATTATCTTGTAAATGGAAGTTATCTTTTAAGAAAAAAAATCTAAAAGAAAATGAATTTGCTTGCCTTTTCTCAGATTTTTATTCTAAGGCTATATTTGCTAGAGAAGAAAAGAAGGGATATCTTGCTCTTTTGTTAAGTGATATCTTTGGTTTTCCTGTATTGGAAGAAGACTTAACTTTTTATAAGAATGTTGTAGGAATCGATAATATGAATGATATTGCTTTTCAATGTGATATTGTGGTTTTTTATAAAGATATCTTATTGATCCTTGAATTTAATAGTTCTAGGGATTTGACGTATATCATGCGAAACCAACTTTATCAAGGGCTTTTTCATTATCAGTTTCTACTGGCAAAAAAAGAAAAACAGATTAAGAAGGTGCATAAGGTATGTTTAATCAACTTCAATAACTTCTATAATCGATCAAACGAAGTTTTGATGGATTATTCGAGTAATCGAAATGAAGTTGACCAAACATATACGGGAAATCTACAAATCGTAGATATTTATCTTCCCATTGCACTCAAAAAGTACTATAATGATGGTATCAAAAAAGAAGAACTATCAAAATTAGAACTTTTGGTTATTGCATGTTACATTGGTAACATAGACGAAGCACGAAAATTTTTGGAAGGAGATGATGATTTGATGTGCATTATAGAAGACTTACTTCAAGTATCACACTCAAAGGATGCTGAAAACTATTACCATTCTGTTGAGGATGCCAAATATAAAGGCATTTCTATCGGTGAAAAACGTGGTGAAAAACGCGGACGTACTCTTGGTCGTAATGAAGGTATTTCTATTGGTCGCAATGAAGGCATCGATATTGGTCGGGAAGATGCCTATAAAGAAATAGCAAACATATTTCATATCCCATATGAAGTTATTTTAGAAAAGACCAAACAAGAATCAAAACAACTTAGAAAGTAATAACAAAAAGAATTTCTATCTATTAGAGATTCTTTTTTGTATGATTCAAATAACAGAAATGAAGTTGGCCAAACCCAAACATATACGGAAAACCTTCAAATAATTGATATCTATCTTCCAATTGCAGTTAAAAAGTACTATAATGATGGTATCAAAAAAGAAGAACTATCAAAATTAGAACTTTTGGTTATTGCATGTTACATTGGTAACATAGACAAAGCACGAAAATTTTTGGAAGGAGATGATGATTTGATGTGCATTATAGAAGACTTACTTCAAGTATCACACTCAAAAGATGCTGAAAACTATTACCATTCTGTTGAGGATGCCAAATATAAGGGCATTTCTATCGGCGAAAAACGTGGTGAAAAACGGGGTCGTACTCTTGGTCGGGAAGATGCCTATAAAGAAATAGCAAACATATTTCATATCCCATATGAAGTTATCTTAGAAAAGACCAAACAAGAATCAAAATAATTTAGAAAGTAATAACAAAAAGAATTTCTATCTATTAGAGATCCTTTTTTTGTTATTTGACACATCCCATAATTTCCCACAATCGCTATATTTTTTTACCACAATCTTGTTGTATGATAGATACATGAAAGGAAGTGATAGATGAAGATAAGTGAAAACATGCATGCTTAATCAAACGAAATAGATTGAAAAAAGGATGTGATAGAATAGAAAAAATAAAAAAATAGTGTTATACTGTTGGTGGTGATTACATGTATAAAATATGTTTTGTAGAAGATGAACTTGATTTACAAAGTGTTGTCAAGCTATACTTAGAGAAAGCAGGATATGAAGTTATTTGCTTTGAGAATGGAAGTGATGCAATTAATTATATTGGTAATCCTGTTGATGTATGGATTTTAGATATTATGTTGAAGGATGATGTAACAGGGTATGATATCATTAAAGAAGTTCGTGAAAAAGATCCTTTAGTACCCGTCCTATTTACATCCGCAAGGGATCAAGATTTGGATCGTATTTTAGGACTTGAACTTGGAAGCGATGATTATATTACCAAACCTTATTCTAGTAAAGAATTGGTTCTTCGTATTAACAATATTGTAAAAAGAGTTTATCAAAATAAGAAAAGAAACATTTTAACGTATTTAGATTATGTTGTAGATTTGGAGAAAAGGATGGTGACATTAAATGGAAAAGATATCAAACTTACAACATTAGAATTTGATTTACTCCTATTACTTTTAAATAATATGAATAAATGTTTCACAAGAGATGAAATCTTATCTTCCATTTGGGGTGCTGATTATTTTGGAAATGATCGAGCAGTGGATGACTTAGTTCGAAGATTAAGAAGAAAAATGCCACTTTTAAACGTTGGAACCGTTTATGGCTATGGGTATCGGTTGTCCTTATGAAAATTAAAGGAAAACTATCCCATCAATTACTCTTCCTAATTCTTGTTATCTTTGGACTTACTTTCTTATCTTTGGGTGTTATCCTTCCCCAAGTGGTAGTACCAATTGTAGAGAAAAATATTTATAACTATCTAAAAGAACCCTTACAAATTTCTTCTACCGAAATTGATAAAGATTTAGAAAATACCGAGATTGCTTATATTTATAAGTTAAAGGACGTTTCCTTTTATAGTGATAACTTAGAAGAGATGATTAAGTTTAAGAATTTATCGGATATCTTACCTTATATCAAAAAAGAATTTGGTCGGTTCTTATACAATGGACAAGTTTATTATTACTACACACTCCATGATGATAACGTTGTCAAAATTGCTTTAACCGATGATAGTTATATTTTAAAAACCAAACAAGATATATTGAGTGCAATCCTGCCAGTTGTCCTTTTAACCTTTCTTATTATAGCCTTTATCTTAATACTATGGAGCAGTATCATAGTGAAAAAAATAGGAAAATTAAAAGAAAAAATTGATCATATTGATGATGATAATTACAATCATACTCCTGAGTTTGAAGTAGAAGATGAGATAAAATCATTGGAAATGGCGATAGAAGATATGCGTATTTCTTTAAAGGACCAAGAAGAATATCGCAATCAGATGTATCAAAATATCTCACATGACTTTAAAACACCTCTTACAGTCATAAAGAGTTATATCGAAGCTTATAAAGATAACATGGAAGATGTATCTACCGTATTTTCTGTTATCGAAGAGCAAACAAACAAGTTAGAGTTCAAAGTTCATTCACTTCTTTATTTGAACAAACTTGATTATTTAAAAGATAGTAGTAGTGTTTCGCATACTGTTGTTAACATGAAAAAAATAGTAGAAAAAGCAGTAAAGAAATTTAAGTTCAAACGACAAGATGTTAAATTTATTGTAGCGTTTGATAAAATTAGTAAATTTTATGGAACCGAAGAATATTTTGAAACAATTATTGACAACCTTTTAGCAAACTTTTTACGGTATGCGGATAAAACGATTAAAATAACTGCCAAAAATAATCGTTTAACGTTATACAATGATGGACCAAATATTGAACCTGCACTTCTTGATGGAATCTTTACTCCGTTCCGAAAGGGGATCAAAGGGGAATTTGGTTTGGGACTTTCTATCGTTAAAAAAACGCTTATTTTAATGGGGTATGACATAACAATTAAAAACGAGAAGAAAGGGGTAACCTTTCAAATTTACAAGACTTCTAATAAATAGAGGTCTTTTTGGTTATCCTATAGATGGTGATAATGGTATGAAAATATTAATAACAGGTGCTCTTTCTGGATTAGGGTATTCTTATGCGAAAGCGCTAGCAAAAAGAGGACACATTGTCTATGTTGGAATAAAAAAAGAAGAAGAGATGCTTTCTTTTGAAAGAAAAATAAGAGAAGAAAACGTAATCTTGTTTCCTCTTGTTCTTGATTTAACAAAGGAAGATACATATCCTAACTTTTTTGATTTATCCATTGACTGTCTTATTTTACAAGCATCGATTGGAGAAGGTGGAAGCTTACTTGAACTTGATAAGAGCCGTTTAGAAGAAAATTATAAGGTAAATGTTTTTGGTAATTTTTCTTTGTTACAATCTTATTTAAGATATTGTTATCAAACAAAAAAACGTGGGAAAATATTTCTAACCAGTAGTCTAGCAGCTTTTCTTCCACTTCCTTATTTGGGTAGTTATACAAGTAGTAAAGTATCTCTTTATCAACTTGCAAAGACTCTACGATATGAATTAAAATATCAAGGATTAAAGGTTTCTATTTCTGTTCTTTTACCTGGTAGTTATGATACGGGATTTAATGAACTTATGGTTATAAACAAAGAGAAGAGTCCTTATATAATGATGGAAAAAGCAAAGAAAATGACAAAGTATCAAATGATCTTTTTTACTTTATCCAATCAAAGAGATTATAAGTCGCTTACCACATATCTTGTAAGGGAAGTAGAAAAAGAAAAACCTAAGTTTTTTATTAGTGCTCCCATCAGTCAAAAAATATTTGTAAAACTATATGTTATTCTTTCTTTTTTGTGTTCTTTATAATATACTATACAAGAGGCGATATCAATGGATTTTAATCAGTGGATAGAAGAAGACATAAAAAAAAGAAAACAACTAGAAAAAGAAATAAAAGCATTACAAAAGCAAGTACCACCCATTATAACAGAAGAGGAAGTAGATGCGATTTATAAAGTATTGGGTAGTATATCCTATTCTTTTACAATGTTAAAAAAAGAAAGTACTTATAAAGATATTTCTTATGACAATCTAAAAAGAATACTTGATAGTAGTAGACAAATAGAAGAAAGTAGAAAGGTACTTACCTTTTTGTTAGAAGAGAAAGAAAGTTCCTTAAATAAGGTAGAAGAAAAACGAAAGGATAGAAAAAATAGCGTTGATATTATTGGTGGTATTGATAGTGATATGCGACAAATGGCAAGATCACTTGACTATGAAGCAGCAAGATTAAGAAAGGCAGTATTGAAAGATTTTGAAGAAAATGACTTTGGGAAAGTAGGGGCTTTTCTTTTAACAACAGTAATTGTTAGTTCCAAGTTAAAAACAGGTAAAAGTTTTGTATCAACGGCACTTGAGAGTTATCTTTTGTATAAAGTATTAGAATCTCTTTTCACAAAAGAAAAAGAAAGTTATGAAGCCTCTCTTTTATCGTATCAAGAAGATATATTAAGTAAAATACAAGAAGTAGGGGAAATAGAAAAAGAAATTGATAAGAATTATCAAAAAATAGAAAGTTTAAAAAGCTCTTGTGAAAGTGAGTTTGCATCTTATATGGAACTTCCGCTTTTTAAAGATTTATTTTATGAAATTGATTGTATTTTAGGAAATTTTCAAAATACCAAACAAGAATTGAATCGTACAAGAGGAAGTCTTAAAGATAGTTATGATATTAGTAAGGTAAAAACGAAAAAAATAGAACAAATATAGTAAAAAAGAGTTGTCAAAGCAAAAAAAGTATGATACTATTAGTTTGTTCAAACGTTTTGGCGAGATAGCTCAGTTGGCTAGAGCGCTCGGTTCATACCCGAAAGGTCGAGGGTTCGACTCCCCCTCTCGCTACCAATATTGTTTTTGTAAATCTTTATATATTAATGTAATTGATATATGAAGATTTTTTTATCTTATGTAATGATTTGAAAAATAGGTGTAAAAAGAGGGTGATGAAAATGTATCATACTATTCCTCAGATTGATTTACATGGTATGGATCGTGAAATTGCAAGAATAATGGTGAAAGATTTTATTGGTGATGTTATCGCTTTAAAGGAAGATACCTGTCTTATTATTCATGGGATTGGAACAGGTATTTTAAGGCAAGAAGTTCATCATTATTTAAAGAATGATAAAAGGGTATTAGAATATAAACTTGATTTTATGAATCCAGGATGTACAATTGTAAAGTTGAAAGAGAAAAGTTGATTTTAATGAGGAAAAAGAGGATAGAATCTGTGAAAAATTCTATTCTTTTTTTCTAGTGTTGATTGTCTTGACAAAAAAGCTATATTTCACTAAAATAAAATTAGGAAAGATATAATAAGAGGTGTAGGATGAAAGAAAAGAAGAAGTTATCAATACTTGGAGTAATCCTATTGGTAATTGCAGTAGTAGGAATCAGTTATGCGGCCTTTAACTATAGTAAAACAGGACAAACAGTAAATAGTATAACAACAAGTACCATTGTAATGAACTATACCGAAAAAGAAAATGGAATAAGGTTAGTAGATGCCGTACCAATGGAAGATGTAAATGGAAAAGTCTTAACCGGATCAGGAAATGTCTTTGATTTTACGGTATCAGCAAATATATCAGGAGAAGTAACCATTAACTATGCTATAACAGGAAGTAAAGTAGAAGGAACGACACTACCTGATAGTGCAGTAAAGGTATGGTTAACATCAGCAGATGATGCGATTATAGAACTAGATGGAGTAAGTAGTTTATTAGGTGATGCCAAAAAGATAAGTGAGTTAAGGTTAACTGATAATGATGAAAGTGGTGCCCCTAACAACCAATATATCTTAAAAACAGGAGTGATAACAGCATCAGAAGTAACAAATTACAGGTTAAGAATGTGGATAGCAAGTGATTATCAACTAAAAGAAGATCAAGTAGAAACCTATAAGTTAAGAGTAAATGTATATGGAAAAGAAGAACTACCAGAACCACCATCTGCAGTAGATACTTTTCTTACAAGTTATACCAATAGTGAAGAAGTACAAGATTATGATGTAAATTATAATAAAGAAGATAGTAGTGCAAAAGAGAATAAGATGTATGTGTTTACTCATACTAGAGGAACGCAACAAAGTGATTGGCGTGATGATGAATTAAAAGATTATAGATACATAGGAGAAAATCCCAATAATTATGTAACCTTCAATAATGAAGAAGCAGGATGGAGGATTATTGGAATTGAGACAGTAGATAATGGAGAAGGGACAAAAGAGAAAAGAATCAAATTAATAAGAAAAGGTTCCTTAAATCCACTTATATCATGGGATAATAAAAGTGATACAGGATCTGCAGAGGGTGAAGGAAGTAATGATTGGTATGATGCAAGATTAATGTATGTATTAAATCCAAATTATGAAGATGAGAAAATAGGTGCAAGTGGAAGTATTTATTGGAATAGAGAAGATGGAAGGTGTCCAAATGGAAGCACCAATGCTACTTCGGCTTGTAATTTTAGTGAAGTGGGGCTCTTACCGGAAACAAGAAAAATGATAGGAGATGCAAAATGGTTCTTAGGAGGCTCTTCTGATTATAAATTATCGGTAGGAGGATATTATAATATTGAGAGAAGTGAAACAGTATATCAAAGTAGTATGAATCCAAGAAAAACCAGTTGGACAGGTCGTGTAGGATTGATGTACCCTAGCGATTATGGATATGCGACAAGTGGAGGAGAAACAACAAATAGACAAAAGTGTTTGCAAACAAATTTATTTGATTGGTATAATAAGCTTGATAGTACCTTATCAGATTGTAAAGATAATGATTGGCTTTTTAGTCATGGTTATCAATGGACAATTACTCCAGATTCAAAAAAATTAAATGCTGTGTTCTATGTGAACTATACAGGAAATATTGAAAATACTTCTGATGTAAGAAGCTTACGTAGTGTTCGCCCAGTCGTATATCTAGTACCTGATATAAAGTTATTAAAAGGTACAGGTAGTGAGACTGATCCTTTTGAGTTCACACTTTCCTAAAAAAGTTTTGACAAGTTCGATATTATTGTGTATAATGTATAACAAGAAAGGAGTGGGAAAAAGTAATCCCACTCTTTGATTTGTAAAGGAGGAAGTTATGAAAGAGAAAGTAGAAGCCCTATTAAAAGATGTACTTGATGA
>CANQYK010000037.1 GCA_947628065.1 uncultured Bacilli bacterium
TAACATTGTTCTTTTTTTTCACTTGGATCAAAAAAGAATCTTTCTTGTTTTATATTTTTAATATTATAACTTGGATAGATATTTATAATGTCTCTATTATTTGATTTTGGTTCGATAACATAATCATAATCGGAAAAGAATAAATCACATTTGGAAAAATAATATTCTATTCCTTCAAATGAAGTCATAAGTTTCGCCACAATATTTCCTATTGGTACCGAATCATAGGTAGAATATTTTACTATTTTATTTTTAAGTTCTCCTTCTTCTTGTTGTAATTGCTTTAGTTCTTTTATTTCTTTTAAATCCTCTATCTTTTTCTTTAATTCTAAAATATCACTATTTAATTTATTTAATGATTCAAGATCTTGGATATGTATCTTTTCCATTCTATCAACTCCCTTACAAATTACTATTTATTATGTTACTATTTTTATCATTGTTTATTTTTTATAAACATATTTCTTTAAATCATAATCATTTTTTAAAGCTATTTCTATAAGCTTATCAGGACTTGCTTTTTCTACTTTACTTACATCCATCATTGCTACTGGATAAAAAGACATCATTGCAGTTCCATAATAATCAATTAAATCATTTCTAAGTTTTTCAATATCTATTTCTTCTTGTATAACTACTTCCTCCCATCACTATTTATTTTTAAAAAAAGCCATTTTAAAAAAACGAATCACACCGATCATAAAGATTCCTATAATGATTAAAAAAGAATAACTTTTCTTTACAATCGCATAATATATTGCATATAGTAAAAGTCCAAAAACATAAACAAAAAAACTAATACGAAAAATATATTTAAAAACATTCGATATTTTTTCCTTATGGAACAGAAGAAATAAATTTTCAAAAAAGATAGCAATCGAACATATTAAAAATGGACTAATTATTAATTTCCCAATCCATTGGTTTTGAAAGAAAGCCCAAATTAATATGGAAAAAGCTATTATTGATACAATAATTTGTCGAATGACATAGATCAATTTCATATTTTCTCCTTTTTAGGTAATATTATTATACTAGTTTTTCTCGTTATAATCTAGTATTCTCTTTTTCTTCCTCCACATAGGAAGATCGTATGTTGTCAAACCTATTTTTTATTTTCTATTTTCCCTTTTTCATCTATATATTGATAGTTTAATTTATTTTGATTCGTAACAACAGGTTCACCGAGTAAATTTTCAATTTCATCTCTTGTGTTTTTGGCAACTTGTCCACCTTTATGAGCAATTTTTATATTTTCTTTTAATCCTTGCGGTTTCGTTTTCTTTGCTAATCTTTTTGTTACTTCTTCACTTATATCAGTTAGGGATACTTCTATATTATCCATGTTATCTCGAAGTGACTCTTTACGAAGGCCTTTATACTCTTTATATTCTTTCGCAGTCATTCCGGACCAAGTTTTATATATTTCATTCGTTAATATAGCAAATTCTTTACTTTCAGTAATGCCATTTTCTTTCCATACATCAGTAAGTTCTTTTCTATCTTGAATACTTTGCATTCTTTTCGTAATCCATTTTTCCTCATAACCTTTTGCTCTATATAAATCAATTGACCTTTGTGCTGCAATTGATGGATCAAACACTTCATCAATTCTTTCACTACCTAGTTTTGCTAGCCATTGTTTTATAGGCTCTGCATTTTTACTCGGAATAGATTCAATGATTCGAAACATTCCTTCGATATCTACAACATCAGTTAAACGATATTTTCCATCTTGTGCTTTAAGTTTCAAAGCGTGACAATTTGTCACGGTTTCATTTCCTTCTTCTCTTAATCGTTGTTTCAACTTTCGCCAATATGCTTGTTTGTCTCTACTTTCTGAAATAACTCCTACTATATCTACAACACTAATATAATATTTTTCTTTTTCCTTATCCCAAATTGTTCTAATTGTTTCGTTATTAAATATTTTATTGATTAAATGCATTTTATCTTGATGTCGAGTAGACGATTTCCATTCTTTTTCCATAAATTATAAACCTCTCTTCCCATATTTTAAACTTTGTGTGAGGGTTATGTACTCAAGAACTATCGCCCCTCACGGAACCGTACGTGCGGCTTTCCCGCATACGGCTCTTCACAGTAATCTTTGAAGTTATCTTCTTATGTCTATATAATCAATTTCCATTTTCTTCCTCTACCTTTCCTATGTATTAATGTTTCTTATATAGAAACGATTACTGTGCTAACTCCTTCGCTCCTTATCCTACCACGATATATCTTCACTACTACGAGTTAGTCCGACTTCTTATAAATCTTCATAATAACCTCTAGTTTTACCTATCTTTAAGACCTCACTGCCAGTTATTATTTACCTTAACTATTGGTATATGAAACCGCTAGTACTTGGAATCTATAAGACCTCACGGGTATCGTAATTATATTATGTTCCTCTCGAAAAGTTCTTAGACCCCGGTGGAACCTACGCATTCTTGTCATTATCGTTTGCGTATTACTGCCTGCTATGTTATGAAGCATATCGGCTTCCACTCGATGGTATAACGAGGCTCAATATTATTTCAGGTGGTGTCGCACCCTTTCCTCTAGGAACTCCTAACTCCAACGCTTAAACCTTATCTCACGACTTCGGCTCCATGGGTTAGTACTAACTCTTGACCTAGTTTGTTAGGCTAGTCTATCTCTAGCTATATAATTACGACCGAACCGTCGCACTCATAATTAAAACCTCCTTGATAATTTCATTATACAATAAGAACATTTGTTTGTAAACGTTTTTTTTGATTTTAGTTACGTCATTTAATTTCTATCATATTTAAACCTCCTTGTATAATTTAAAAGACGCATCTTTCATATTATTAAACACTTTTTATCAACTTGCCAATATCGTAATATGTTATCTAAAAGTCATAAAAACAACCATGTTACTTGGTATAAGACACTTCTTTTTAGACGAAGAAATGGATTTTATAAGTCACAATATTCTTTTGATATAAATATATAACCTTGCTGTAAAATCTCTAATAGCTGTTATACTATTCTAAGTCATTTATCACATAATTTTTTTAATAGATGAAAAAAGCCCATAACATAATGCTATGAACCTATATTCTTAAATCGCAAAGGTGCGACTTTCAACCTCTATGGTGCGGGTAACAGGAGTTGAACCTGCACGTCTATGACACTAGATCCTAAGTCTAGCGCGTCTGCCAATTCCGCCATACCCGCATTTTTTAGTGGTGGACCCTGATGGACTCGAACCATCGACCGCCCGGTTATGAGCCGGATGCTCTAACCAACTGAGCTAAGGGTCCAACTTCCTCATTGCCATTTTATAGTACCATACTTTTAATGGAAGTGCAAGAAGTTTTGACAAGAAAAAACATTTTTTTCTACCTTGGTTATGGCAAATCTTTCCGTTTCACGTGCATTACTTCCTTATCCTCAACTTGAAAAGAAAGCATCGATACATCGTAATTATCAAACATAGAATAACTAATCGTATATAATACCTCTTCTTTAATCGTACCATCTACATCAAACAAAGCGTTATTAAAATTTAAGATAAACAAATCATCCTCTTTCCTTGCATTCAATAATTTTAAATCCTCGTTTACCAAACTCATTAAATTATCTTCATAAATATAACCCGTTGTTAATTCTTCCACAATAATATCAACTTTATCCCTTGCATCATTTATATATTTTGTAACCGGAACATAATAATTATTCTGATCTAATTTAGTTGTATAATAGATAGTTACTTTATTAATATCTTGAATCGTTGTAAATTCATAACGCTTATTAATACCAATTTTTCTAGTTAATACATCATCTAATGTTTTATTACCACTTGGATAGGTAGTTAAGCTTTTATTCTCTACTTTTATCTTTACCCCTTCTATTTCTTTTAACTCTGTAATACTATAAACAATCGCTTCCATTAATTTTTCTTCCATCTCTTCTTCTACTTTTAAAAATTCTTTGGAAAAGTTAAGCGTTACAATTTTATCTTTTATACTAATAGCAAGTAATTTTGTATTTTTAGGAATCACCCCTATTAGTGGTTCTGGAAATTTTGTAGTATTTGAAATCGTTAGATTTTTAATGATCGTCTTAATATTTTCTTCTACTTTTTTACTATCCAAAAGGATTCTTGTTTTTACTAAATTTTGATCCTTATTCAAAAGATAAATAGAATGATTTCCAAGACCCGTTACATATTCAATTTCAAGATTTGCTTCCATTACTTCTTGTTTGGTTTCGGTTAAGGGAATCAAATAGATAGAAAAAATAATAAAAAGACTCATAGTTGTAATAAACATCTTTCGAATCGCTCGTTTCAAAAACATACTATCACCCTATTAAACCTTATGAAAAAAAGTACTTTAAAAGTACTTTACAAATGAATTTCTTTTAATTTTAATAATTCTACAACAGCACTAGAACGTCCTTTCACACCTAGTTTTTGCATAACATTGGAAATATGATTTCGAACTGTCTTTTCACTAATCTTTAACACTTCAGCAATTTCTTTGGTTGTTTTGCCAAGCACTAAAAGTTCAAAGACCTCTTTTTCTCTTGCTGTCAAGATCCCTCTATGCATAATCTTTCCCCTTTCCCTTTTTCATAACTTGTACTATCCATAGTATCATATGAAAAAAAGGATTTTTGTTGTGGGTAAAATCCTAGTTACTTTTCAAACTTTACAGTAATAATCATTTTGGAATTAAAGTTTTCTTGTACACTTCGCATGATATTATTTGCAAGCGTTGTATCATGTTTTTCTGATACGGCTACTACTTTTACTTGGTTGTTATCAATTTTTACAAAGTTATCTAGTTTATAGGTCTCTTTGATTTTCTTTTCTATTTTTTCTTCTTGCCCTTCTACTTCCGATAAATACTTTAATTGTTCATAGGCATTGTTTTTCTCATCGGTTGTCGCATTCTCATTGGTCATTGTTTTCTTTAATTCCGTTTTTTCTTCTTCCCTTTCTTCTTCTAAACTAACTCTAAGCGCTGTTAAGTTATCACTTTCTTCAATGGTTGTTGTATCTTCTTTTTCTTCTGTTTTCTCTTCCTTAGTAACATTTTCTGTTGTGACATTCTTTTGTTCTTGTTTTTCTTCTGTTTTATCCGCTGCTTTCTTTGCTACTAATAAATCATTTGGCATTGTAATATAGTATACACTTAATACTAGAATTAAACTAAAGAGTGTCAAAAACCATAAATTTTGTTTGTTTATCATACGTTTCCTCCTCATATTTCACTATACTTTATGAAGAGTGACTCTATTTTATTCCAAGGGAATTTTCTTTTCATAAGAATTTAGGAAAGCTTCTTTGTATTCCAATAGTCGATCTTCTTTGATTGCTTCTCTTAACTCTTCGGTTAAACGAATTAAAAAACGAATATTATGAATGGATAAAAGCCTTCCTCCAAACATTTCATCTACCAAAAGTAAATGTCTTACATAAGCTTTTGTATAATGCTTGCAACAATAACAATCGCATCCTTCTTCTATTGGTGTAAAGTCTTCTTTCCATTTGGCATTCTTTAAGGTTATTTTTCCATTTCTTGTAAAGGCTTGTCCATGTCGTGCGATTCTAGTTGGTAGTACACAATCAAATAAATCAACACCTCTTATAACTCCTTCAATAATATCGATCGGATCTCCTACTCCCATCAAGTAACGAGCTTTGTCTTCTGGTAGGTAAGGAACGGAATAATCAATGGCATGATACATATCTTCTTTACTTTCTCCATCGTTTGCGACACCACCAATACTATAACCATCAAAATTCATTTTAACGGTTTCTATGGCAGAATAACGTCTTAAATCTTCATAAGGGCCTCCTTGTACAATTCCAAACAAAGCTTGTCTTTCATTTTGATGGACTTTTTTTCCTCTTTCTGCCCAACGAAGGGTTCTCTCTACACTTTGTTTTAAATATTCGTGTGAAGCAGAAGCAGGAGGACACTCATCAAAACTCATGGCAATATCACTATCTAATTTGTTTTGAATTTGAATCGATAACTCTGGTGTTAAAAAGAGTTTTTTTCCATCGATATGACTTTTAAAATGAACGCCTTCTTCTTCAATATCTTTTTTACTTTTAACAAGAGAGAAAACTTGATAGCCTCCACTATCGGTTAAAATCGGTCCATCATAGTTCATAAATTTATGAAGGCCTCCTGCCCTATCAATCAAATCTTCACCTGGCCGTAACCACAAATGATAAGTATTGGCAAGAATAATACCAGATCCACACGCTTTTACCTCTTCTGGGGATAAACCCTTTATGGTTGCTCTTGTTCCAACAGGCATAAACATAGGGGTATCAAACGTACCATAATTGGTTTTTACTTTTCCAAGACGGGCCTTGGTATTCTTTTCTTTTTTGATACATTCATACATCATTTTTCCCATTACTTACTCCTCCTATTCTCACTTGTTCTCTGATATGGCATTCGACTAAGGAAAAATAGTTTCCTTTTGATCATTTCTTCATACCTTTTCAAATCTTTCTCTAACTCTTCCTGTTCTACTTTCATCAAATACCGTTTCTTATTCCAATACATTCTTCGAAATCGTTCTAATTCATTTAAAGCCTCTTGATAGGCAACACCGGTATCATCATCACTATCAAGAAAGAATTGTAGCATTCGAACCAGTTTCTCATAATTTTTTAAAATTTGGGTCTTTACAAGAACTTCACATAAAAAATCATCTACAACATAAAGGGTTGCTTGTTGTTTTTTATTTTTTATTTTTAATGCTTCTTTTAATTCTAACGTACCTTGATAGGAATAACTAATCTTCTTGCAATAATATGTCTCCATCTTGCCCCTCCTTTAATAAATCAGAACGTCGCATCTTTGTTTTTTTCTCTGCTTCCTCTTTTCGATATTCTTCTATTTTCTTATGATCCCCCGATAACAAAACACTTGGTACTTCCATTCCTTCAAATACTCTTGGTTTTGTATAATTTGGATAATCTAGACTACCATCATAAAACGAATCGTTTTCAAAACTTTCTTGCCTTATCACACCTGGTAAAAGTCTGATTACCGCATCCACTACTACCATTGCCGGAAATTCTCCTCCTGTTAAGACATAATCACCAATCGATAATTCCATATCACAAAGAGTCCTTATTCGCTCATCAAAGCCTTCATAATGACCACAAATAAGGATTAAGTGTGACTCCTTACTTAAATCAATTACCTTTTTTTGATGCAACGGCTCACCATCTGGTGTCAATAAAATAACTTTACTATTTTCTTTTTTTAACTTTCTTACACAGTCAAAAATTGGTTGACACATCAAAACCATACCACAACCTCCACCATATGGCGTATCATCTACTTTTTTATGGGGATCCAAAGAATCCTCTCTAAAATTATGACAGGATATTTCAACCAAGCCTTTTTCTCTTGCTCTTTTTATAATAGAAGAGGAAAACACTTCTTCAAACATTTCTGGAAATAGCGTTAAAATATCAATTTTCATACGATCACCTTCTATAACATTTTTACAACTAGTTCTTTTTTCTTCTTATCAAGACGGATTATAAAGTCTTTATGATAAGGAAGAAGGATTTCTTCCTCTCCAAAAAGAAGGCGTAAAATTTTATAATTTTGTCCTGTTTTTTCAATATCCTTTATAACGCCTTTGGTACCATCTTCTTTATAGACTGTAAACTCTAGTAATTCTTCGTCTAGGATTTCATCCTCTAAAAGAGAAATCTCTTCTTTTTCTTTATAAACATCCTTTTTTAAAAGGTATAAAACATCATTGATATTTTGATAATCATCAAGGGTTACCATATCATAATTTTTATGTTGTCGGTAACTTTTTATTTCATACTTCCTATCATCGATCAAAAGATGGGTTCCAACTTGAAAAAGACGAGGTTTTAAGGATTCTTCTTGTTTTGATAAAATACGAAGTTCTCCTTTAATACCATGGGTGGCGACAATCTTTCCAATGTATAATCTAGTCACTTTTATCCCTCATTTCATAAAGTAAGATACTCGTTGCGACTGCGACATTTAAACTTTCTACCTTCTCATTCATTTTAATGTATAAGTTCTTATCACTTTGTTCTAAAAATTCATTTTTCACTCCATTCCCTTCATTTCCAACAAGAAGTGCGAAACGGGATTTTTCTTCTTTTGTTAATTCTTTTACATCATATCCATTTGACACGCTCGTTGCGAAAAGTGGAATGTTTAAATCTTTTAACATAGGAAGAAGCAATTTAATATCAAAAAAGACAATGGGAATATGAAACAACATTCCTCCAGTTCCCCTTAATACTTTGGGATTGTATAAATCAACCGTATCTTCTCCCATTACAATGGTATCAATATCAAACGCTACAGCGCTTCGAATAATGGTTCCTACATTCAAAGGGTTCTGAAGATTATCTAAGATTAAAATACGGCTTCCAATGGTCGTTTCTTTTCTTTTTTTACAAAGACCTATTATCTTCTGTGGCGTTTCAACTTGACTAATTTTTTTTAAAATATCATGACTTACTCGAACAATCGGAACCGAAAAAGATACGTCCATATCTTCTTCTACAATAACCTCTTTTAATACTCCTTCTTTGAAAGCTTCTTTTACAAAGCGTTCTCCTTCAATTAAGAATTCATCCCATAAATCACGATATTTTTTTTGGCTTAATTTTTTATAGTGCTTTACTTTTTCATTTTCCAAACTGCGAATTACCATACTACTCCCCCTAATCATCTAACATATCACGATATTTTTTATAATCTTTACAATTTTCTTCTACAACCTGCCAAAACTTTTTGGAATGATTGGCCTCAACCAAATGGGAGAGTTCATGATAAATCACATAATCAAGACATCCAATATCATAGGTAATCAATTCTGTATTTAAGGTTATTACATGCGTTTTGGTATTACAAACACCCCATCTTGTTTTCATCTTTCGAAGGCGTAAGGTTGGTTTTGGTATTTTTCTTGAAAAGTTTTGATAGGCTTTTTCTAAATGTTCTTGGAATAAGGCAAGAGCTTGCTTTTTCTTCCATTTATCAAGATCAAAATTAGGGTTTAAAAACACTTTTTCTTTTCCTAGCATAATATCACAAGAATCGGTAGAAACCACTTCATATTTTTTTCCTAAAAGATAGAAAGAAGATGCTCGTTCCCTTCTTCTTTTATTTTTAAGTATCATTCGAATGATATTGTCTTCATTTCTTATTAAGACATTTTTAATTTCTTCTTCTGTTGTAAAGGGACCACAAGTAATTACAATACGATAGTCTTCTTTGATTCGAAGATATATATTTTTATTTGTTTTTTTCTTCTCTACTACCACTTCATATTCTTCACCATTACAAACTACTTTCATAGTCACTCTCCTTTCATTGATAGCACTATTATACTAAATTTTTCTATAATTTACAAAGGGTTTTAGATGAAAATGTATTTATTTAAAATAATTTTATTACTTACAAAAAAACAAGCAGATAACTACTTGTTAAAGTTCAAATTCAAATGAATCATCCACCGTTCCTGTATCTTTTAGCAACTTTATATTAGATACTAGATATACAACAGGATGGGCCCGTAACTGTATCTTGCGAGGTTGCTGAGGACATACCCCGTGAGGACATACCCCGTGTGGAGCACACGAAACACGTAGTATGAGTGGTCGGAATATTATCCATTGATACTTATCGAACAATATCTTGATTATTTTCAGTGTACCATCTATACTTGCATTCTTTAGTTAACTAGCTACCGTATACCACAACTTCTAACAATACCGTCTACTTTTTGAATAACTTCATCATTACCATTGCCACTCTTATCGATAACAGAATTGGCTTTTATTTTAAGATAAATATTACCACAGTGTGTAATCCAACTATCATTTTCTTCTTTACTTACTGTAAACGTATACCGTTTTCCATTTTGAATGCTTTCTATTTTGGATAATGTAGTAGTAACATCATAATTACGATCATCTGATTCTCCTAAATTTGTATTAAATACATAAAAGCTATCATTTGCTAAATCAGTTACAATTTCACTATCATCCGTACACTCTACAATAATATTTCCACCATTTGAAAAATCAGTAGTTGAGTTATCCGTAAACTTACAAACTGGTCCTTCATCATCAATGCTTGGATCACGTTGAAAAACAAAGGGATTACTACTACTTCCATCTCCACTTTTATACAATGTACTTGCTTTTAAATATACGACTGGTCGGACATCATATTTATAGCCATCCATGTCGCCGATATTAGGGGTGCCGACAGATGCGGACACATGGAATATGCTGATCGACGAGTCTGATCCTCCGGAAGACGAGGTGATTGTACATTGCATTTTACTGCTATTATAAAGCCAGTCATTATTATAACAAACACTATTATCACTACCCAAGTCCCAGTAATACATTGTTTCTGCTAAACAGTATTCTCTATTCGCACTACTTCCTCCACTTGTCGCATATCCATAATCACTTGGGTACATTAATCCAACACGCCCTGTCCAATTCGTTTTTCTTATTTGTTTGCATTTTCCTTTTGTTGTACATGTTTCTTCTCCTCTTTCATATCCATAAAAATGATTTGCTGCCCCATTATCTGCACTTTTATAATCTGCTGTTCCACCTAAAAACCACTTCGCATCTCCTATCATTTTCCTAGCTTCTGATAATAGTCCTACTTCACTAAAATCACAAGCTATTGTTCCATTATTTGAACCATATGGACATTTCCCACTTTGGCGATTCCAATAGATACTTCCACTTACTCCTGTCTGTTCTGTCTCATGATTTGGATTTAATAAATACATTAATCTTGAATCTGTCCAATCATTACTTCCATATTCATCCTCGGATGACCCTGTCCCATTTGGCTTATTATCCCATGACATATCTGGTGTCAATAGATCTTTTCTTATTAATTTGATTCTTTTTTCTTTCTTTCCTGTTCCATCATCTACTGTCTCGATTCCGATAATCCTCCAACCGGCAACTTCATCATTAAAGGTTACATAATTATTTGGGTCAGCTCCTATATATCGATAAGATTTTAATTCATCGGGCGTCCATCCATTTTGTTGCGTTCCTGCTGTATGATTAAACACATACATTTTATTCTCTTTCGCTGTTTTATCGGTTTTTGTATAATTTACATCATAATCTTGGATATCTTCTCCATTTGTATAGTTTGCAAGAAGGATATCTACTGCTGTATTTGACTTTGCTTCTTCAAATAAATAACAATTACTAGGTAAGGATAGATCATTATAATCTAGTCCTACTTCATATCCTAATGGGATTGTTATACTTCCCGATGTATTATTCTTTACTTTTATTTGGTATTTTAGAAAGTATCCTAGAGAACCATTTGCTGTTAAGTTTACCCCTGCTTCTTTTACCATTGAATTATATCCATCACCAGATACATATCCTGCTTCGACATTATCAGGTAGACTTCCTTTGTAATAAAAGTTAAACCTTGCTTGTCTATTATTCTTATTAATTACTTCTACTTCAAATGTTTTTGTTTCATTGGCAGAAACTACTAACTTATCTGATGTCTCTCCATCTACTTTTAACTCTCCTATTAAGTTTCCTGTTATCATTTTAATGGCATTCTTCTTTTCTTTATTTACGGTAAAATAGGCATAAGAAGAATACGTTCCTATTACAAATATTGTAAGAAGTAGTAAGTATGCGATATAAACCTTTGATACACTTGCCTTAAATATCTTTCTCATTTTAGCACCTAAAAAAGAATAGAACTAGCCTATTCTATCCTTTCTTACACGATGAAAAGAATCTTGGTAACTATCTAAAGCTACCCCCCCCCCGTAAACTATTTGTAAACTTCACAGTGTTTAGCATGTAAAATCAACACCTTTCTCTTAAAATTTGGAAATTATTTGATACAACTTTCCTATCTTTTTTCTATATTCATAATACAATATTTTGTGGTGTTTTTCAAGTGAAAAGAGAATTTTTCAATCATTCTCTATATTCAAAATAAAAATCTAAAATCCTTACCATATCTCCATCTTTCGCACCCATTTGAGATAAAGCATCATCAATTCCCATTTTTCTTAACTTTTTCGCAAAACGCATCGCACCTTCTTCGGTATTAAACTTTGTCATTTTAAAGAGTTTCTCTACCTTTTCTCCTTTTACGACAAAACAGTCATCTTCTTTTTCAATGGTAAATGGTTGTTCTTCTTTAAACTTGTATAAAACATGACTTTCAAATTGATCTTCCTCATAAAGAGATTCTTCCTTCATGGTATCTAGTAAATCGGCTAGATAATCAACGACTTCTTCTAACCCTTCTTGGCGAAAAGCAGAGATTGCAAAAATCTTTTTATCTTTTACCTTCTTTTTCAAGTCTTCTAATTTTTCTTCTGCTCCTTCGATATCCATTTTATTTGCCAAAATAACCATAGGTCGCTTCACTAATTTTTTATTAAAGGCTTCTAATTCTTTGTTAATCATAAGATAATCTTGATAAGGATCTCTTCCTTCACTTCCTGAAATATCAAGAACATGAAGAAGTACTCTCGTTCTTTCAATATGCCTTAAAAATTCATCTCCTAATCCTTCTCCTTTGCTTGCACCTTCAATTAATCCTGGTAAATCGGCCATAACAAAACTCTTTCCATTTCTTGC
>CANQYK010000038.1 GCA_947628065.1 uncultured Bacilli bacterium
TCCTTAATAGAAAAACTATATTACAATTATCAATTAAAAAAAATTGCAAAAAAAATAGACTATAATAAATATTTAGAGAAAAACAGAGAAATATGTGGTGGTCGAGCAGTATTAAAAAATACAAGAATAAGACCAAAAACTATATTATTTTACATAGAAAATAATATTCAAAATTATCCAAATGATTTTGATTCTTTAATTGCGAAAGTAAAGGAGGAATATCCTGCTCTTGATGAAGAAAAAGTCTTAGTATCTCTTCTTTACTGTATAAAAAAAATCAATTTAAAAATTTTATAAAACACCAGTATAGATCATAATAAGAAAAAATAGCAATGTAGATTTACAGTTTTTCGATAGAAAAAAGTGGAAAAAAGCTTGACGGGAAGGGATTTTAGGTGTATTATATCAATACGAAAGGAGACAACTATATCTAATTTTGATTTAGTTGTCTTTTTCTTGTTTGGAGTGGTGAAATGAGTCATTATTTTGAAAATGATGAAAATCTTAAAAGCAATCGTAAAAAAACCATTTGTACTATCAATGATGTTTCCTTTACTTTTTATACAGACAGTGGTGTATTTGCCAAAAAAGGACTTGATTTTGGTAGTAGGTTACTCCTTCTTACGGTACTAAAAGAAAAGATTAAGGGAAATGTTTTGGATGTTGGTTGTGGATACGGTGTATTAGGAATTGTTTTAAATAAGTTTTGGCGTGTTCCTGTTGTTATGGTAGATATCAATAAAAGAGCACTTCATTTAGCAGAGGATAACAAAAAAATAAATGGTTGTGAAAATGTAAGTGTGATTGAGAGTGATTGTTATCAAAAGGTAGAGGGAAAATATGGACTAATTATAACCAATCCTCCCATTCGAGCAGGAGCGAAAAAAGTGTATGAAATATTACTGGGTGCGAAAGATCACTTAGAAGATGATGGAATCCTTTATTTTGTAATTCGAAAGGATCAAGGAGCAAAAACGACGATTTCTGCTTTAAAAGAAGCATATAATATTACTATTGTAGAAAAAAAGAAAGGTTTTTTCATAATTCGTGCGAAAAAGTGTTGACTTGTTGCACAAATTGTGTTAATAATATAAATTGGCAACGTGTTATTTATTAATAACGATTCTTGCTTTAAAAATATGTGTTAGGGGTGAATTTTGTGGCATACAAAAATGTAAAATATGGCGATTATCGTACAAGAAGAAATTATTCAAAAATTAGAAACACTTATGAATTAAAGGACTTACTAGAAATTCAGAAAAAGTCTTATGACTGGTTCATTACAACGGGAATCAAAGAAGTATTTGAGGATTTATTTCCTGTGGAAAATTTTTCTGGAACTTTGTCATTAGAATTTGGAGATTATCATTTTGATACTCCAAGATATTCAATCAAAGAAAGCAAAGACCGTGAAACGACTTTTGCAGCACCACTAAAAGTAGAAGTGCGCTTGTTTAATCGTGAAACAGGAGAAGTAAAAGAACAAGAAATATTCCTTGGGGATATGCCAATGATGACCGATAGTGGAACTTTCATCATCAATGGTGCAGAACGTGTTATTGTATCACAACTTGTTCGTAGTCCTAGTGTATATTTCAATTATGAAATTGATAAGAATGGACGAGAATTATTTACATCACAGATTATCCCTACACGTGGAACTTGGTTAGAATTTGAAACCGATGCAAGAGATGTTTTATATGTTCGTATTGACAGAACAAGAAAAGTAACAATTACAACTTTACTTCGTGCTTTTGGACTTGGTAGTGATAATGATATTTTAAAACTATTTGGAAAAGATGAATTTTTGGAAAATACCCTTGCCAAAGATTCTACAAGAAATACCGATGAAGCCTTAATTGAAATTTATGAAAAATTAAGACCAGGAGAACCTGCAACCCTTGATTCTTCAAAAAACCAAATTATTACGCGATTCTTTGATGAGTTCCGTTATGATTTAGCGCGTGTTGGTCGTTATAAGTTTAATCGTAAATTAAATATTATGGATCGTCTATTAAACCAAACTTTAGCAGAAGATATTAAAGTAGATGATGAGGTTAAATTTGCGAAAGGTACAAAGATTACCAAAGATCTATTAGAAGAATTAAGACCTATTTTTGAAAATGGTTATGGTGTACAAGAAGCCAAAATAAACGAAGAATTAGATGCTTATAATAAAATTCAAGTAGTAAAAATTGTAGATCCACTTGATAAAAAGAAAACATTAACAGTAATTGGAAACGATCAAAGTCTTGATGTAAAACGTTTAACAATATCTGATGTCTATGCAGCCGTTTCTTATTATTTAAACTTACTACATGGTGTAGGAAACTTTGATGAGATCGATCATTTAGGAAATCGTCGTATTCGTCAAGTAGGAGAATTGTTACAAAATCAATTCCGTATTGGTGTATCTCGTATGGAACGTGTAATTCGGGAAAGAATGACAACCCAAGAAATGGAAGAAGTAACACCAAAAACATTAATTAATATAAGACCTGTTACAGCTGCTATGAAAGAATTCTTTGGAAGCAGTCAATTATCACAATTTATGGATCAAACAAACCCTATAGCAGAACTTACAAACAAACGTCGTTTATCTGCTCTTGGACCAGGAGGACTTTCTCGTGATCGAGCAGGGGTTGAAGTACGTGATGTTAATGTATCACACTATGGTAGAATTTGTCCGATTGAATCTCCTGAAGGACCAAACATTGGACTTATTACTTCCCTTGCAAGTTATGCAAAAATCGATGAATATGGATTTATTATGACACCATATCGAAAAGTTGATAATTGTAAGATAACCGATGAAGTTATTTATTTAACAGCAGATGAAGAACAAGATTATATTATTAGTCAATCAACGGTTGGAACCGATGAAAATAATATGATTACCGATAAACAAGTAGCGGCAAGATTCCGTGGTGAAAATATCCTTGCTAAAAAAGAGCAAGTTGATTTAATTGATGTATCACCACAACAAGTTGTATCCATTACAACAAGTTGTATTCCATTCTTGGAACATGATGATGCAACGCGTGCCTTAATGGGTGCTAACATGCAACGGCAAGCAATGCCATTATTAAAAACAGAAGCTCCATTTATTGGAACCGGTGTTGAACACATTGCAGCAAAAGATTCTGGTGTTTGTATTGTCGCTAAAGCAGATGGTGTTGTAACCTATGTGGATGCGAAGAAGATTGTTGTAAAAAGCAAGCATGGAGAAGATACTTATTATCTTGCAAACTTTGAACTAGCAAACTCTAGTATTTGTAGTCATCAAAGACCAATCGTAAGAGTAGGAGACAAAGTAAAAGCAGGTAAGACGATTTTAGCCGATGGTAATAGTACCGATATGGGAGAACTTGCTTTAGGTAAAAACGTAGTGGTTGCGTTCATGACATTTGATGGATATAACTATGAAGATGCAGTTATCTTAAATGAAAACTTAGTAAAAGATGATAAATATACATCCTTAAATCTAGAAGATTATGAAATGCAATGTCGTGAGACAAAACTAGGACCAGAAGAAATTACAAGAGATATTCCAAATGTCAGTGAAGAAGCAAGAAGAAACTTAGATGAAAACGGTATTATCACAATTGGTACAGAAGTAAAAGAAGGAGACATCTTAGTTGGTAAAGTAACGCCAAAAGGAATGGCAGAGTTAACAAGTGAAGAAAAACTATTACACGCAATCTTTGGTGAGAAAACAAGAGAAGTACGTGATACCTCTTTACGTGTACCACATGGTGGTGATGGTATTGTTCATGATATTAAAATTTACTCAAGAAAAGATAATGATGAATTACCAGCAGGGGTATCAAAAGTAATTCGTGTCTATATCATTCAAAAGAGAAAAATTCAAGTAGGAGATAAAATGTCTGGACGTCATGGTAACAAAGGTGTTATATCCCTTATTCTTCCACAAGAAGATATGCCATACTTACCAGATGGAAGACCTGTTGATATTATGTTAAATCCACAAGGTGTGCCAAGTCGTATGAACTTAGGACAAATCCTAGAATTGCATATGGGTATGGCTGCTAAGAAATTAGGAGAACACGTCGCAACTCCAGTATTTGATGGCGCACATATTTCTGATATTGAAGAAATGATGGAAGAAGCAGGTATGGACAAAGATGGAAAAACAGTTCTATACGATGGTAGAACAGGAGATCCATTTGATAACCGTATTTCTGTCGGTGTCATGTATATGATTAAACTACACCATATGGTAGATGATAAACTACACGCTAGAAGTACAGGACCATATTCCTTAGTTACCCAACAACCACTTGGAGGTAAAGCTCAATTTGGTGGTCAACGTTTTGGTGAAATGGAAGTTTGGGCACTTTATGCTTATGGTGCTGCTTATACCTTACAGGAAATGATGACCGTAAAATCCGATGATGTTATTGGTCGTGTTAAAGTCTTTGAATCCCTTGTAAAAGGACAAGAAGTAAATCAAGCAGGAGTTCCAGAATCCTTTAGAGTCTTGATGAAAGAATTCCAAGCTTTGGGTCTTGATATTTCTATCATTGATGATAATGGAGAATCTCTTGATTTGAAAGAAATCGAAGAAAGAGAAGATGAACCAACGGAAGAAGAAGAAAAAGAAACCGTTGATGTAAAACCTCTTATGACAGAAGTAGAACCTGTAAAAGAGGAGGAAAGAGAAGAAGAAGAGGAAGAAGAAAATGACAAAGAAGAAGAATCTACATTTGTCAACGAATTATTGGAAGGAGAGGATGAAGAATGATGGAAGTTAATAAATTTGACGGAATCCGAATTGGTATTGCCTCTCCTGAGAAAATCCGTGAATGGAGTCATGGAGAAATAAAAAAACCAGAAACCATTAATTATCGTACACTAAGACCAGAACGAGATGGACTTTTCTGTGAAAAGATTTTTGGGCCAACCAAAGATTTTGAATGTGCTTGTGGAAAATACAAACGTGTTCGTTATAAAAATATTGTCTGTGATCGTTGTGGAGTAGAAGTTACAAAATCAAAAGTAAGACGTGAGAGAATGGGACATATTGAACTTGCTAGTCCAGTATCTCATATTTGGTTCTTCAAAGGAGTACCAAGTCGTATGGGACTTGTTCTTGATATGAGTCCACGTGATTTGGAAGAAGTACTATACTTTGTTAGTTACGTTGTAATTGATAAAGGAAATGCTCCATTAGAAAACAAACAAACCCTATCCGAAAAAGAATATCGTGCTTATTACGAAAAATATGGCAATAGTTTTAAAGTAGGAATGGGTGCAGAAGCAATCAAAGAGTTACTTAAGAAAGTTGATTTAAAACATGATATTGATGAGATTAATAAAGAACTTGAAACAGCACAAGGACAAAAAAGAACAAGATTATTAAAAAGACTTGATGTTTTGGATGCCTTTTATCAATCAAATCAAAAACCAGAATGGATGATTCTAGATTGTATTCCAGTGATACCACCAGATTTACGACCTATGATTCAACTAGATGGTGGAAGATTTGCAACCAGTGATTTAAATGATTTGTATCGTCGTGTTATTAACCGTAACAATCGTTTAAAGAAACTAATTGATTTGGGTGCACCTAGTATTATTATTCAAAATGAAAAACGTATGCTTCAAGAAGCAGTCGATGCTCTTTTTGATAATGGACGTCGTGGAAGAAGTGTCACAGGTGCCGGAAATCGTCCTTTGAAATCACTTTCTAGCATGTTAAAAGGAAAACAAGGACGTTTTCGTCAAAACTTACTTGGAAAACGTGTTGATTATTCTGGTCGTTCTGTTATCGTTGTTGGTCCATCTTTAAAGATGTATCAATGTGGTATTCCAAAAGAAATGGCCTTAGAATTATTCAAACCTCATGTTATTCATGGACTTGTTAGTCGTGATATAGCCCATAACATTAAAGCTGCAAAGCGTTTAATAGAAAATCAAGATCCTCTTGTTTGGGATGTTGTAGAAGATGTGATTAAAGAACATCCTGTTCTATTAAACCGTGCACCTACGCTACACCGTCTTGGAATTCAAGCCTTTGAACCAATTTTAGTTGGTGGAAAAGCAATTCGCTTACATCCACTTGTATGTACTGCCTTCAATGCTGACTTCGATGGAGACCAGATGGCAGTTCACGTACCATTATCAGAAGAAGCCCAAGCAGAAGCGCGTATGTTGATGTTAGGATCAAACAATATTCTTCATCCAAAATCAGGAGATCCAATTGTTACACCAAGTCAAGATATGGTTCTTGGAAACTATTATATTACAATGGAAAAAGAAAATCTTGATGGAGAAGGAAGAGTATTCAAAGATTGTAATGAAGCCCTAATGGCTTACGATCGCGATGAAATTACACTTCATACAAGAATTGCAGTTCCTGTTAATTCCTTTAAATATAAGTTGTTTACTGAAACACAAAAAGGAAAATATTTAGTAACAACCGTAGGAAAGATTAAGTTTAATGAAATATTACCAGATTCTTTCCCATACGTAAATGAACCAACCGATGATAATATTCAAAATATTACACCAAATAAATATTTCCTAGAAAAAGGAAGTAACATCAAAGAAGAGATCAGCAAGATGGAACTTGTAAAACCATTCGCCAAAGGAACATTAGAGAAAATCATTGCGCAAGTATTCAAACGTTATAAAACAACAGAAACATCAAGTATGCTTGATAAAATGAAAGACTTAGGTTTCTATTATTCAACAATTGCAGGTATTACGGTATCTATGGCAGATGTCGCAACAAGTCGTCATAAACAAGAATATGTGGATGAAGGACAAGCAATGGTGGATAAAATTAACAAACAATATTCTCGTGGTTTAATTACCGATGAAGAACGTCATGAGAAAGTAATTGAAACATGGTATGGTGTAAAAGATAAAGTACAAGCAGAATTAGAAGAAATATCAAAAGAAGAAGTAGATAATCCAATCTTCATGATGATGCACTCAAAAGCCCGTGGTAACATTTCAAACTTTACGCAGGTTGCTGGAATGCGTGGACTTATGCAGAAACCAAATGGAGATCCAATTGAAATCCCAGTTTTATCAAACTTCAAAGAAGGATTATCCGTATCAGAATTCTTCTTGTCAACTCACTCTGCTCGAAAAGGTAGTGCCGATACAGCGCTTAAAACAGCAGACTCTGGATACTTAACACGTCGTCTTGTTGATGTATCACAAGATATGATTGTAAGAGAAGCAGATTGTCATACCGAACAAGGTGTGGTAGCCCGTGCTTTTGTAAACGAAAAGACAGGTACTGTAATCGAAGGATTAAGAGATCGTATTGTTGGACGTTTTGCCAATAAGAAAGTAATCGATCCAACAACCAAGAAAGTATTGGTAGAAAAAGATGAATTAATTACCGATAATATCGCAGATAAAATAGTAGAAGCTGGAATTGAAGAAGTAGAAATCAGAACAATTCTAACTTGTAATACCGAAAAAGGTGTCTGCCAAAAATGTTATGGTAGAAACCTTGCAACTGGAAATCTTGTGGAAATTGGAGAAGCAATTGGTGTTATGGCTGCTCAGTCTATTGGAGAACCAGGAACACAGCTTACCATGCGTACGTTCCATACAGGAGGAGTTGCTGGTGGTGAAGATATTACACAAGGTCTTCCACGTGTTCAAGAATTATTTGAAGCTCGTAATCCAAAAGGAAAAGCAACCATTGCCGAAATCGATGGTAAAGTTTCAAAAATTACAGAAGATCATGGTAAATTCAAAATTAGTATTACCAATAAAGTGGAAACCAAAGAGCACGTATCAAACTATGGTGCTAAGATTTGTGTAGAAAAAGGTGATGTTGTTCACTGTGGTGATAAACTAACCGAAGGTGCTATCAGTCCAAAAGAACTTCTTGCAGTAACCGATCCAATTACAACCCAAGAGTATATCTTAAAAGAAGTTCAAAATACGTATCGTTCTCAAGGTGTTGATATTTCAGATAAACATATCGAAGTAATTGCCCGTAGAATGATTAGTAAGATAAGAATTGTAGAAAGTGGAGATACCTTCTTCTTACCAGGTAGTCTTGTTAACTTCCGCGAATTTACAGAAGGAAATAAGAATGCCATTATTGCGGGTAAACGTCCTGCGACAGGTCGTCCTGTTCTACTTGGTATTACCAAAGCATCTCTTGAAACAGATTCCTTCTTATCTGCTGCATCTTTCCAAGAGACAACACGTATCTTAACCGATGCATCCATTCGTGGAAAAGTCGATCACTTAGAAGGATTAAAAGAAAACGTTCTACTAGGAAAACTAATTCCTGCTGGAACTGGTTTAAAACATTACCGCGATGTATCTTATACCCTTGAAAATGAATTTACAGAAGATGAACCAATTGATACATTAGAAGGTCAAATTATGGAATAGGCTTGTCCTATTCTTTTCTTTTTGGTATGATAAAGTTGAAAGGAAGAGAAGTATGGATTATAAACTAAATGAAACATTAACCAAATTTATGGAAGGAGAAGACATTAAATCAGAAGAAGATCTACAAAAGGCATTAGATAAATTTATGACACTTTATAATAGTGGACAATTAGAAGAAGATTCTAGTCCAATGTCAAGGGCATATGATTATTTGGATATGGCAAAAAATGCACCGAGTAAGAAAAAGGCAATGGAATATGCCAAAAGAGCGCTTGCGATTGCTCCAGAATGTTTGGACGCTACTGTCTTTCTATGTGAGATGAAAAATAACATAGATCAAGTTATAAAAGGCATAAAAGAAGGAATCGCAAACGAGAAAGAAAGATTAGAAGAAGAGGGTTACTTTGAGGAAGAAAACATAGGACACTTTTATCAAATTTTTGAAACAAGACCTTATATTAAATCTATGTCTAAATTAGCCATGTATCTTACAGAAGACAAAAAATTAAAGGAAGCGAAAGAAATTGCAAAGGAAATTCTTCGTTTAAATGAAACCGATAATACTGGTGTTCGTTACATTTTAATGGGTCTTTATGCTTCTTTTGATGAGGAAGAGGAATTAGAAAAACTATACCAAAAATATGAAGAAGATTGTTTAGAAACATTGATTCCATTTCTTATTTTATATTACAAAAGAAAAGATTATCCAAAAGCCAAAGAGTATTTGGATAAAATTAACAAAGCCAATAAGTACTTTAAACAATTCTTTTTAGGGAAAAACATAGGCTTCAGTAAAATGCCACTAGAATATTATACCCATGGTGAGCCATCAGAGGTACAAATATATATAGAAAACTATGGATTTTTACTAGAAGATTTATTATCGATGACAGAATTTATACAAAAAGATGGAGAAATAAAAGTGTAAAGAAAGTACAAAAGTATTTTCTTTTTTTGTTTGATTTGATACAATGATAGAGAAGAAAGAAAGGGTGATGGTATGCGAATCGGTGTTGACGTAGATGGCGTTTTAAATGATATTGCAGAATGGCACTATGCTTATGGATCAAAGTTTTGTGCCGATAGAAATATTAATCGTGGATTTAATCCAACAGGGTATTACATGGAAGAACAATTCTTTCTAACCGCAGAAGAAAATAGAGAATTTTGGAGACAGTATATTTTTGATTTGTTAATTGCGATCCCACCACGTTCTTTCGCAACCGAGGTCATTCATAAGTTAAGACAAGAAGGACATAAGATTTATATTTTAACAGCAAGAGACAATCAGTACTTAACCAATCAATACGAAGGAATGAGTGATTTCTATATTCGGCACTGGTTAAATAAATATAATATTGAGTACGACGGTATTATTACAGGAACAAGTAATAAAAGGGATAAATGTTTAGAAGGAAAGTTTGATCTTATGATAGAAGATAAAGGAAGCAATATTGAAATGATAAGAAAAATTATACCTGTCTTTGTTTTTGATGCTCCCTATAACCAAGGTTTTAGTGGACCCAATGTTATAAGAGTTTATTCTTGGTATCAGATATACCAAGAAATTGTTAATAAATTCGCTCCCATTGATATATTGTAATAGAAGGTGATAAAATGGTTAAACTAAATAATAAAGGATTTGGAATGGCAAATTTAATTGCTTTTATTTGTATTTTTCTTGTTATTCTAATCGCTGTTGCAGTCTTATCCTATTATTATGGAAGAGATTATGATAGAGAAGATATCAAGGAAAATCATACGATTATAGAAAGTACATAGAAGGAGGAGAAAATGAAAAAAATAGCAATTAATGGATTTGGAAGAATTGGAAGACTTGTCTTTCGTATTATGGAAGAGGATAGTGAATTAGAAGTAGTAGCAATCAATGATTTAACGGATGCAGAACAACTTGCTTATCTTTTAAAATATGATACAGCTCATAGAAGATATCAAAAAGATATTTCCTTTGAAGGGAATGACTTAATTGTAGAAGGAAGAAGAATCCATGTCTATAGTGAAAAAGATCCCAAAGACTTACCTTGGAAGGATCTTGATATTGATCTAGTATTTGAATGTACAGGATTGTTTACATCGGTTGAAAAAGCAAATGCCCATATAGAAGCAGGTGCGAAAAAAGTAGTTGTATCCGCTCCTATGAAAGGAGAAGGAAAAACAGTTGTTTATAATGTCAATCATGATATATTAACTGGGGAAGATAAAATTATTTCTGCTGCTAGTTGTACAACCAACTGTCTAGCCCCTGTTTTAAAAGTACTAGATGATGCCTTTCATATTAAACAAGGCTATATGACAACCGTTCATGCTTATACAAACGATCAAGCAACCCTTGATATTGCCCATAAAAAAGGAATCTATGCCCGCCGTGGTAGAGCGAGTGCTGAAAATATTGTACCAGCAAGCACTGGTGCCGCAAGTGCCATTGGAAAAGTAATTCCAAGTTTGGAAGGAAAATTAGAAGGAACGGCTATGCGAGTTCCCGTTGTAACAGGATCGGTAATTGATTTGGTATTAAAACTAGAAAAAAAAGTTAGTGTAGAAGAAATTAATAAAGTATTAGAAGAAAATACCAATGAAACCCTAGGATATACAAGTGACCCTATAGTATCAAGTGATGTGATTGGAATATCACAAGGATCTTTAGTAGATAGCTTACTTACTTCTATTAATGAAGTAGATGGAGAACAACTAGTAAAAGTAGTATCTTGGTATGACAATGAAATGAGTTATTCTTATCAAATGGTAAGATGTGCGAAATATTTTGTTAATTTACAATAGGACAATAGAAAAAGGTATTGATAAAAAGGTGGAAATATTGTAATATGAGTATAGGAAAGATAGAGATTTTATCGCAAATAAAAAGCAAAAAGTTGTATCAAATAATTTCCAAATTTTAGAAAAAATGAAAGAAAGGTGTTGATTTTAATGGGAATAAGTTTACCAAATGTAACCTGGGGGGGGGGTAAAAACCGTTAAGTATCAAACACTTTTTTGTTGTGGAATAAAGAATAGAAGTAAGAAAAAATCTATTCTTTTTCTATTATCGATAATCTTGACAAAGGATCTATATTCCACTAAAATGAAGGTAAGAAAGATATAATAAGAGGTGTAAAAATGAAAGAAAAGAAGAAATTAACAATATCAATACTGGGAGTAATCCTATTAGTAATAGCAGTAGTAAGTATCAGTTATGCAGCCTTTAACTATAGTAAAACAGGACAAACAATAAATAGTATAACAACAAGTACCATTGTAATGAATTATACGGAAAAAGAAAATGGAATCAGATTAGTAGATGCAGTACCAATGGAAGATACGAATGGAAAAGTATTAACAGGAGCAGGAAATGTCTTTGATTTTACAGTATCTGCAAATATATCAGGAGAAGTAACCATTAACTATGCAATAACAGGAAGTAAAGTAGAAGGAACTACGTTACCAGATAATTCAGTAAAGGTGTGGTTAACCTCGGCAGATGATGCAATTATAGAACTAGATGGAGTAAGTAGTTTAACGAGTGATGCCAAAAAGATAAGTGAATTAAGATTAACTAATAAGGATGCATCTGGAGCTCCTAATAACCAGTACATCTTAAAAACAGGAGTCATAACAGCATCGGAAGTAACAAACTACAGATTAAGAATGTGGATAGCAAGTGATTATGAGTTAAAACAAGATCAAGTAGAAACTTATAAATTAAGAGTGAATGTCTATGGAAAAGAATATGTACCAGAACCACCAAAACCATTAGCAATAGATGCGTTACTAGCAAACTATACAAATGATGAAGAAATACAAGATTATGATGTAAATTATAGTAAAGATGATGCAAATGCAAAAGAGAATAAGATGTATGTGTTTAATCATGCAAGTAGTAAAGGAAGTCAACAAAGTGATTGGAGTGAAGATGAATTAAAAGACTATCGGTATATAGGAGCGAATCCAAATAATTATGTAACATTCAATAATGAAGAAGCAGGATGGAGGATTATTGGAATTGAGACAGTAGATGATGGAACAGGAAAGAGGGAACAAAGAATCAAATTAATCAGAAGAAGCTTTCTAACACCAAGTATGTCATGGGATAATAAGCCAAGTGGGACAGGTTCATCCGAGAGTAGTAGTGGAAGTAATGATTGGACCGATTCAAGATTAATGATGATATTAAATCCAGGATATGATGAAGAAGCAAATGCAACAGGAGGAAAAGGAAGTTTGTACTGGAATCGA
>CANQYK010000039.1 GCA_947628065.1 uncultured Bacilli bacterium
GTAAACTCACAAACCGCAAAGAAAATCATTCTTCCAAATGGAATGGAATACCAAGTAACAGGAGAAGGGTATAAAGCCAAAGGAAATGTAATTGGAGAGAAATTAGAAAATGCCAAGGAATTAGCCTTCTTAGGAATGATTAACAACGAAGCAAAACTTGGAACCAAAAATATCGGAGACTCGATTGATCTTGCTTTTTTAGTCCTTGCAAGAAAACTTCATATTAACGATAATGTTAAAATCATAAAGAAAATCCCATATGAGTCAGAAAAGAGGTATTCTTCTGTTTTCTATGAAAAAGATGGAGATATCTACTGTACGGTAAAAGGATCGTTTGAAGTTGTGAAAAGTGTTTGTAACAAAGTACAGTTAACAAAAGAAAAAATAACATCGAATTTTCTTGATATCCAAAACGAAGAACTATCAAAAGAAGGATATCGGGTTATTTGTCTTGCCACTGGAAAAGTAAGAAGAAAAAAAGAATATGAGGAAAGTGATATTAAAAACTTAACCTTTATGGGTATGGTAGCGTTCCTAGATCCCATTCGAAAAGAAGCCTTAAAAGCCATAAAAGAATGCCAAGATGCGGGGATTAAAGTTTTTATGATAACAGGGGATCATCCTCTAACTGCTTATCACATTGGAAAAGAATTACATCTTGCTGATGACTTTGATGAGGTAACAACAGGAGATGAAATTGATCAATTTTTAAAACGAGGAAAGAAAGTCTTTGATGCTTTTGTATTAACCAAGAAAATCTTTACAAGAGTAACACCAATGCAAAAATTAGAAATCGTCACATCCTTAAAAAGACAGGGAGAGTTTGTAGCCGTAACAGGAGATGGCGTAAACGATGCGCCTGCCTTAAAAAGTGCGAATATCGGAGTAGCAATGGGAAGTGGAACCGATCTTGCAAGAGAAGTTTCCAATATGATTGTTTTGGATGATAATTTTAAATCCATTGTAAGTGGGGTAAGAGAAGGAAGAATTGCTTATTCCAATATAAGAAAAATTATTTTCTTTTTGATCTCTTGTGGTGTAACCGAAGTTGTCTTCTTCCTTCTATCGATTCTCTTTGATTTACCAACACCCCTTCTTGCGATTCAGCTTTTATGGTTAAATGTAGTAACCGATGGGATTCAAGATTTTGCCTTATCCTTTGAAGAAGGAGAAAAGGATATTATGAAAGAAAAGCCAAGAAGTCCCAAAGAGAATTTGTTTGATAAAAGACTTTGGGAAGAAATTTTAGTATCGGGTCTTTCGATGAGTGTTATTGTCTTTTTGGTTTGGTATTTTCTAATCAAACATCTTCATATGGACTTATCACTTGCTAGAAGTTATATTATGACCCTTATGGTATTCTTACAAAATGTCCACGTGTTTAACTGTCGAAGTGAGAAAAAAAGTGCGTTTTCTGTTCCTTTAAAATCCAATAAACTAATTGTAGTAGGTGTTTTAGGTTCTGTTCTTCTTCATCTTTTCATTATGAAAGTATCCTTCTTATCCAATCTTTTAAAGACACCAGAGATTCCTTATCTTCATTTAATTTACTTGCTTTTCTTATCATTTTCGATTATAGTAATAGTAGAAATTTACAAAAAAGTAATGGGGGATAAAAGGTATGAGTAGTATAAAGGTAATGGATGAAAATCTTGCCAATAAAATAGCAGCAGGAGAAGTAGTCGAGCGTTGTTTAAATGTCGTAAAAGAACTTGTAGAAAATAGTATTGATGCAGAAAGTACCGAAGTTAAAATCAGTTTAAAAGAATCAGGGTTAAAAGAAATTACTGTCATTGATAATGGAATAGGAATGGATGAAGAAGACTCTTTGCTTGCTTTTTCAAGACATGCGACAAGCAAACTTAAAAATATTAACGATTTATTTCATCTATCTTCCCTTGGTTTTCGAGGAGAAGCCCTTCCTTCCATCGCATCTGTTTCTATTGTAGAACTTCGAACCAACAAGGATAAAATCGGAACAAGACTGGTATTAAATGGAGGAAAGAAAGAAATAATAGAACACTGTGATCACGAAAAAGGAACAATGATTCGAGTATCTGATTTATTTTATAATACCCCTGTTCGTCTAAAATACTTAAAGAATCCTTATACCGAACTTGCCCTTATTGTTGATTATGTCAATAAAATGGCCTTATCGTATCCAGAAATTAAATTTGTTTTGGAAAACAATGAAAAAGAACTATTAAATACAACAGGAGATGGCAATCTATTAAAAGTTATTTATGCTGTTTATGGTATTGATGTTGCCAAAAAAATGATTGAAATAAGTGGAGAAAGTGATGATTATGTAATCTCTGGTTATATGTCTTATCCAGAAATGGCCAAAACATCAAGAAATGTCATTACGACTTTGGTAAATGGTAGAGTGATTAAAAATCAAGAGTTAACAAGAGCAATACTAGATTGTTATCATACGTATATTCCAAAAGATAAATATCCCGTTATGGTGTTACAAATTGATGTGGATCCAATTCTAATTGATATTAATATTCATCCCCAAAAAATGGATATTAAGTTTTCGAAAATGGAAGAGTTAAAAAAATTAATTACATCGTTAATCGAAGAAAAATTAAAAAAACTCCTTCTTGTTCCTCATGCACCGGTAAGAGACTTAGAAACCATCTATGAAATAGAAGATAGTATGGCACCACTTCCACCAAAAGATATTTTTGAAGAAGAAGAGAAAATAGAAAAAAAAGAAATTGAAGAAGTAACGTTTTCCTTTGATCAAGAAGAAGTGGAAAAGGAAGAACAAGAAGAGGAAGAGGAGGAAGAAGAGAGAAGTTACCGAATTAAGGAAATGATTCCTGTTGGTATTGTTCATAAAACTTATATTATTGCAGAAAATGATGATGGAATGTATGTCATTGATCAACACGCCGCAGCAGAGCGTATTAATTATGAAAAGTTTTTAAGAGCTTTAAGCAAAGAAAAGAAAGATACCATTGCTCTTTTAGTTCCCATAAAACTAGAATACCCAAAAGATGAATATATTAAAATAAAAGAACACCTATCGGTATTAGAAGATATGGGATTTGAACTGGATGAGTTTGGCGATAATACGTTATTGATACGGCGTCATCCTACTTTTTTATACGAAGGGTATGAAAAAGAATCCATTGAAAAAATTATTTCCATTATTTTAGAAAAAGGTACGTTTCAAAAAGAAAAATTTGTAGAAAAAACAGCCATTACTTTAGCGTGCCGTATGAGTATTAAAGCCAATGATTATATTTCCATGGAAGATATGACATATTTATTAAATGAATTAAGAAAGTGTGACAATCCTTTTACTTGTCCCCATGGAAGACCAACAGTAATTACATATAGTAATTATGATTTAGAGCGTTTGTTTAAACGTGCGATGAATTAGGGAGGTACGGAATATGAATTATTTTGAAGAAGAAAGAAACATTAAGAATTTACAAATTCAAAGTGATTTTTTTAAAAAGGTAGAAGAAGCAAATTATATTTTTGCTGGTATTTTAAAACCTTATATTAAAACAGATTTGATTTTAGAAATTGTAAACGATCAAGATTATAGTGTGGGAAAATATCTAAAACCAAAAAAATTCTATATCAAAGGAACCGAAAGTGAGTTTACGTATGAAAATCACTATGTAAGAGAAGAAGAGAAACTATCGGGTCATTTGCTTTGCAATGGTAGTTTTGAAGAAATCCATGAGTTTTTACCAAGAGTGTTGGATAAGGGGAGTTTTACGATTGGTGTGTGTGAAGAAAAGTCTATTTCTTATCGGAAGAAGAAAAGACTATATAAAAGAGTGTTTGATACCCTTCTTCAAATGGGATACCCTGTGGTCCAAGAAGAACAAAGAGTAAAAAAGTATGGAATTTACTTGTTAAGGAGTAAAAAATGATCCTTTGTGTAGTGGGCCCAACAGGGATAGGAAAGACAACGCTATCCATCGCGCTTGCCAAACATTATGATGCTGAAATTATTAATTTTGATTCGATGCAAGTCTATGAAAAATTAGATATTGGAACGGCAAAAGTAACAAAAGAAGAAACAGAAGGAATCAAACATCATTTACTTTCTTTCGTACCCCTTGATAAAACCTATAGTGTTTATGATTATCAAAAAGATGCAAGAAAGGTAATTGATACCTTACAAAAGGAAAAGAAAAACATTATTTTGGTTGGTGGAACCGGTCTTTATTTAAAAGCTGTTTTGTATGATTATCAGTTTGAAGAGGGAACAAAAGAGAACCAATATGAAGAGTTATCAAACGAAGAGATAAGAAATAAGATTCTATCTTATAATATAGATAACATTCCTCATGTTAACAATAGAAAACGCTTGGTGCGACTTCTTAATAAGTTAGAAAATAATGAAAAAATAACTACAACCGATAAAGTGTTATATCCTGCCATGATTCTTGGTCTTACTTGTAAAAGAGAAGTTTTATATGATCGAATTGATAAAAGAGTCGATCAAATGATAGAAGATGGCCTAGTAGAAGAAATAAAAAAAGTAAAAAATTATTTTCCTGTTTCCAAAGCCTTACAAACAGGAATTGGTTATAAAGAGTTTCTTCCTTATTTAAACAAGGAACAAACACTATCAGAAGTTATTTTGCAAATTAAGAAAAATTCAAGGCATTATGCGAAACGTCAATATACGTTTTTCAAAAATCAATTTCCAACCATTTGGTATGAAGTTGATTTTGATGATTTTACATCTACCATTGATCAAGTTATCAAAGATATTGATAATAACAAATCTTCCTTTTTCATATAATCTTATGAAAGGAAGATTTTTATGTTTAAAATAATCTCTCGGAAAAATAATATTTATAATAACAAAGAATTTATTGAAACGACGAAAAATGAAGAATATAAATTAGATGGTATTATGCTTGATATTATTATGACAAAAGATGAAAAATTACTGGTTTTCTCTCCCATTACCACCAATCGTAAAACCTTTAATACCATTCAAAACAGTAATTTGGAAGACATTAAGTATTTGGATGTATTTTTCTTAGAAGATGCCTTAAAACTATACCATGGATGTCCTCGTAAAGTCATTTTAAACTTGCTTCCTCTTAATGAGACAGCAATTATTGATGAACTTCCAAAATTAAGAAAAGATTATGAACGGTATTTGGATGTGTTGTGTGAGGTACTAGATTCTTATCAGGATATGAATTTATATCTTTGTAGTAGTAGTTATCATTTACTTTATATTTTAAAAAGAAAAGAAATAAAACTCCAACAAGGTGTGATTTTAGATATTAACAATGCTAATTATATTGATGTTGATTTTTATATTTTTACACCGGCTATGATTGAACAAAAAATATTTCAAGAACAAATAGAAATGGGGAAAGAAGTGATGCTTTCTATGGAAGATTGTGACGATATGACAAAGGTTCTTCACTTCGTATCCAACAAAGAAGTACCAAAAAAATTAAAAAATCAACTAATTTATATTGCAAATCACGCAGATGTGTTTTATACTATATTCTGTGATCGGGAAGAAAAGAAAAATTCTGAATCATGAAAATGTTTTTTCTTTGATTTCTTCGTATGGTATTCCATATATTTTGGATATTTCCATATAGGCTTCTTCCTGACCACGTTTTTCGCCAATAGCAATGCCTTGCTATTTGGTATCTTTAGTGGAATGATGATATTGTTCTTTATGGAACATATGAAATCATCAATTCTTTTCAAAAATATTTTTGCTTCGTCTATCTTTCCAATGATTGCAATGGAAAGATAGACACCACAATTTGAAGATTTTTCGTGAACAAAGAACTTCCATTATTTGTAATTTATTGGAATAGTTATTGATGTTAATAAGGCAAAATTTTTTGCTGGAAAGGGAAAGGGAAAGGAAAAAGAATACCAAAAATGATATTCTTTTTTTAAAGATTAAGTATTTGTTGTTTGGTAAGACCTGCTGCTTTCATAATGGTTTCCACAGGAACATCAAGTTGTCGAAAATTTTTAGCAATTTCATTTTTTGTTTTCTCTGTTCCAATGTTGATACCCCGTTTCTCGCCACGTCTCAAACTTTCTACCTGCATATCAATAAAAGATTGATAGTATTCACCAGTACCATTGTCATAACTTAAAGAAATATTATCACATATCATATTAAAATATCACATCCTTTCACTAATCTTTTTGCTTCATCTATATCCATTAAGCATAAAGCCACTAACATCTTTTCAAAGTCTGTTAGTTTTTATTCTTTTTTTTGGTTGATAAGGAATCTGATACTTTAGATATAGGATAAGACTTTTACATTCAAGAGTATAATACTTTTCAAGTGCCTTAGCAAGATACACTTCGTAAATTAGAAGGTTTTCCGTGAATAAAGTATCAATTTCATGGAATAGTTATTGGTGTTAATAAGGGCTAGAAAGGAAAATTGGAAAAGATTATTTTAATTGAATGATGCAATATAAAAAGAAGAGCAAAAGCTCTATCTTTTATAAGGTTTAATTAATTTTTAAATTACTTTTTCATATTTTTGCTATTTCTTTTGGTTTCTTTAATTGTTCCATAATTTCTTTTGAAACATTTAATTCTTGCAGTTGCTTCATCATTTCCGTATATGCTTTTTCTTCTCCAATAGCAATTCCACGTTTCTCACCACGTCTTAAACTTTCTACCTGCATATCAATAAAAGATTGATAGTATTCACCGGTACCATTGTCATAACTTAAAGAAATATTATCACTTATCATGTCCATTAAAATATCACATCCTTTCACTAGTCTTTTTGCTTCGTCTATATCCATTAAGCATCCAGCCACTAACATTTTTTCAAACTCTGTTAGTTTCTCTTCTTTTTTTGGTTGATAAGGAATCTGATGTTTAAGATATAGGGTAAGACTTTTACATTCAAGAGTATAATACTTTTCAAGTGCCTTAGCAAGATACACCTCGTAAATTTTAAGGTTTTCCGTAAATAATGTATCAATTCCATCATTAATGGTGTAGTTTTCAATAACATTATTCGTATACTTATTGGAATAGTTATTGATGTTAATAAGGCAAACTTTGGTTTTTTGTCCATCCGAAATAAACTGATAAGAAGATTCAATCATATAAGACATATTTCGAAATTGATATTCTTTTGCCATACTACTATTTGCTTCAATAATATAAAGAGTATCTTCATATAAGACAGCAATATCACAGCGAAAAGAAATCTTTACAATTTCTGTAATACCAATTTCATTCTTATAAAATTTAAGTTTGTCTTTCTCAATCTTTTTATTTAGGATATGACTTAATAAGAAAGAAAGGTAATTCTTTTTTTCTTCTCGACCAAAAGTACCTTTTAACATAAAGTCAGAAAACATAGGCCTTTTTTCACCAAAGACAATATCCGAAGGATTCATACGGATCGAAAATTTACCGCTTAACTTTCTAGGTTTATAATCCGTTATAATAACACCTCCTTTCTCCTTCTTTTGAAGGTGTTACTACCTTAACAAAAGGGATAAAATTTGTCAAAAAGGGAAAATTGCAAATTCCGGACCAAAATCGGGGGAATTTTGCAAATTCCCCAGGGGAAAATGCAATTTTCCTTCAAAAATGGTGCTGAATTTTGAAAATTCACTTTTTTTCATTTTTTTGTAAAAGCCTTTAAAAATGGGTCTTGAAAAATAGGGTAAAGTATTGTAAGATGAATGTAGGAAAGATAGTAAAATTCTCAAATAAAAAGCAAAAAGTTATATCAAATAATTTCCAATTTTTTAAAAGAAAGGTAGTTGATTTTACATGTCAAATACTATAATGTTTACAAATAGTTTACGGGGGGGGGGTAGCTTTAGACAGTTACCTAAATTCTTTTTATCGTGTAAGAAAGGATAGGATAGACTAGTTCTATTCTTTTTGTGTGTTATTATGAAGAAAAAGAAACTAATGGTATTATTAACTACAACTCTTCTTGTAATAATCGCTTTAATAGGAGTTGCTTATGCTCTTTTAAGGTTTCAGTTAACAGGTGAGAAAAATCAAGTATTAAGAATTGGAGACTTAGAGTTAAAGTTAGAGGAAACAGGAAATACATTAGGATTAGAAAGTGGAGACCCATTATCCGATGAAGAAGGATTATCACTACAAGGATTTGACTTTACTTTAAAGAATGATAGTACCAAAACAGTAGATTATACGATTTATTTGGATGATGTCGAACTAGATTCTCCATCTGATGTAAGAATAAATGATAAGAATGTAAAATATAGTTTGGATAAGAATGGAGTAAAAGGAGATGCAAAACCACTAACAGATACTGGAGTAAACCCAGAAAGAATCTTAGAAGAAGGAAGTCTTGGAAAGAATCAACAAAATGATTATACCTTAAGAATATGGGTTATAAATAGTCAAGAAGATATAACCGATCAAGTATTTAAAGCAAAGATAAGAGTAGAAAATACATTAAAACCAAATGATATTAATGTAGATAACAATAATATCGTACTTGATATTAATAAAAAGAAACAAGAACAAATAAGTATCAACAAAGAAGAATTAGGTGAGGTAACTTATCAAAGTAAAGATTCTTCTATAGCAGAAGTATCCCCTGATGGATTAGTAACAGCAGTAGGAATTGGAAGTACAGAAATAGAAGTTATAAGCGGGACCTATAAACAAACAATAAGAGTAAAAGTAGAGAAAACAGTAGAAGCAATCTATGTAAAACAAGGCCTTGGAGTACAAGAGATAGAGAAAGAAAAAGATTCTTGTGTCTTAAAGACAAAAGAAGAAGTATGTGAGAAAACACTTCCAACCATAACTTTAAAATCAGATGAATATACAGCAGTTGGATGGAATCAAGTAAAGGATAGTGAAGAAGGACAAAATGGAAAAATAACCTTCCAAGATAATGTTACTTATTATGCGATTAGTTATAAAAATGAAGTACCATATAAAGTATTATTTAATGGAAATGGTAATGTAATAGATGCAGAAGAGAAAAGTTGTAGTCTACCAAAAGCTTATAATGATACTCCACAACCAACTAGTTGTACGGTTATAACACCAACAATATCAGTAAATGATAAAACACCTATTGTTGTAGGTTATAATCAAGAGAAAACTGCAACAACAGCAGAAGTAGGAAGCAATCAAGAATTAAAAGTAGATGCATCAAACAATGGAAAGACCTATTATGCAATAACCAAAAGTGAAGGACAAGAATATAGTGTAAAATTTGATGGAAATAATAATCAAATAGATGAGACAGAGAAGAGTTGTAGTATAAAAGAAACTTACAATGGAGAAAGTCAAAAGACAAGTTGTACGGTTATTACTCCAACGATATCCGTTAATCCAAATACACCAACGATTATCGGATATAGTACCAAAACAGATGATCATACCCAAACAGTAGGAAGTAAGGAATCTTTAACAATAAATGAAACAAACAATGGAACAACTTATTATGCTCAAACTAAAAGTGAAGAAAAAGAATATAATGTAAATTATAGTATGCAAGGAATAGGAGTTACCCAAATAGAAAAAGAAAAGGATAGTTGCACTATAAGTGAAACATATAATGGAGAAGAACAAGAGACTTTTTGTACTGTAGACGCACCAGATATAACCGTATTAGAAGGATATACGAAAGTAGGGTGGAGTGAAGATAAACAAGCAGAAAGTGGAATAGCAGTAGGAGCAAAGATTACACTGTCAAAAGAAGATGAACCAACTTATTATTCCATTAGTTATAAGAATGCCATTACATATAAAGTACTATTTGATGGAAATGGAAATGTTATTGATGCGACAGAGAAAACATGTATGTTACCAATTGCTTATAATACAACCCCACAGAAAACATCATGTGATATTGAAACACCAACAATATCCGTTAACCCAAATACACCAACCATCATTGGATATAGTATAGCAAGTGATAATCATGATAAGACAGTAGGAAGTAAGGAATCTTTAACAGTAAATGAAACAAACAATGGAACAACTTATTATGCTCAAACAACAAAAGAAAAAGTAGATTATACTGTAAAGTTTGATGCCAATAATAATGTAATTGATGATACAGAAAAAGCTTGTTCTCTTGCTGCAACCTTTAATGGAGAAGAACAAGAAATAACATGTACTGTTATAACACCAACAATAACAGCTCCAGCCAATACAAAAATTATTGTAGGTTATAATCAAGAGAAGACAGAAAAAACAGCAGAAGTAGGAAGTGGGCAAGAACTTGTTGTAAATAAAGATAACAATGGTAAAACTTACTATGCAATAACTAGAAGTGAAGCCATTATAAGAAATGTAAATTATAGTATGCAAGGGTTAGGTGTTACACAAATAGGAAAAGAAAGCGATAGTTGTACGATAGATGAGACTTATAATAATAAAAAACAAGAGGAAGCCTGTATTGTACAAACACCAGATATAACGGTATTAGAAGGTTATACGAAAGTAGGATGGAGTGAAGATAAGGAATCAGGAAATGGAATAGCAGTAGGAGCTAATATTACTCTATCAAATGATACTGCACCAACCTATTATTCCATTAGTTATAAGAATGAAGTTACTTATAAAGTAAACTTTGATGGAAATGGAAATGTTATTGATGCGACAGAGAAGACTTGTACCATAGAAAAAGCCTATAATACAACACCACAAGGAACAACATGTAATATAGAGACCCCAACAATATCTGTTAATGCTAATACACCAACCATCATTGGATATAGTATAGCAAGTGATAATCATGAGAAAGCAGTAGGAAGCAAAGCTCCTTTGGCAGTAGATGGAAGTATCAATGGAAAAACTTACTATGCTCAAACAACAGCACCAGCAATAACCCATACAATAACGTTCAATAAAAATGGAGCGCAAAGTCAAACGGATTCGAATAATGTAGCTCAAACAACAGAAACGGTTACAAGAAGTTGTACAAGAGAAGCAACCTTTAATGGAACAGCCCAAGCAGCAACTTGTAGTGTAACATCCCCAACGATTGTTGGAACCGATATCACACCTACTGTTACAGGCTATAGTGATGCGGCTGGAAATCATACAAGTGAATGGCCTCATAACAGTAAAAAAGACATATCAGGAGATGCTACATGGTATGCACAGACAATGAAAGCAGCAGTAACAAAAAATGTATCCTATCAAAAAACAACAGGAGTAACAGCAATCGGAAAAGCAAGTGATAGTTGTACGATAGCAGCAATTTATAATAACAATGGAGGTAATTCTCAAGCAACAAGCTGTACTGTACAACTTCCAACGATAAATGTATCAAGTGGATATGAATTAATCGGATGGAATACAAACATTGGTGCCACCACAGGAACAAAGCCAGGAGTTAATTTAACATTAACAAATGCATCAACAACCTATTATGCTATTGCGAGAATGCTAACCGGGAATGCAGTAGAAGTTTTACTAAACTCTTATACAAATCCAGAAAGTACACAAGATTATAATGTAGGTTATACAAAAACGGATCCAGAAGCAAAAGAGAATAAGATGTATGTATTTAATCATTCAAGCAATAAAGGAACACAGCAAAGCAATTGGACAGACGATGAATTAAAAGATTACAGGTATATAGGGAAAGATCCAAATAATTATGTAACGTTTAATAATGAAACAGCAGGTTGGAGGATTATCGGAATTGAGACAGTAGATAATGGAAGTGGAAAAAGAGAAAAAAGAATTAAATTAATAAGAAAAGATTTCTTGCCAGTGGGTACAGATAATGAAATATCATGGGATAATAAGCCGAGTGGCACAGGATCATCAAAGAGTAGTTATGGAAGTAATGATTGGACAGACTCAAGAATTATGCTGGTATTAAATCCAAATCATGAGAATGAACAAACAGGAGTAAGTGGAAGTATTTATTGGAATAGGCAGAGTGGAAAGTGTCCAAGGGGAGGAAGTAATGGTACAACAGCATGTGATTTTAGTGGAGTAGGATTATTACCCGAGGCGCAACAAATGATAGGGGATGCAAAATGGTACTTAGGTGGAAGTGATACATTTGATGATATAACAACCTCAACGTTTTATAAAAAAGAAAGAAGTGAAACGATATACAATAATAGTAGTTATCCAAGGGAAACTAATTGGACAGGACGTGTTGGATTAATGTACCCTAGTGATTATGGATATGCAACAAGTGGAGGAACTAGTAAAACAAGAGATGACTGTTTATCAGACACGGTATTTAATTATAGTGTGGCAGATTGTAAGAATAATGACTGGCTCTTTAATAGCAGTCAACATCAATGGACGATTACTTCGCATTCCGGCAGTCCGAATGGCGTGTTCTATGTGAGTGCTGGTGCATATGTCGCTAGCTACACTGCGAACTATATCGACCGCCTCGTGTTGCGGCCAGTCGTATATCTAAAGGCAGGAGTAGAAATAACTGGAGGGAATGGTTCTAGTAGTAAACCTTTCGAATTAAAATATACTGCAACAGCAGCAGAAACTCTAGTAGATGATAGTAATTCATCTACCTTAACAAGTTATAGTAATAGTACTACAGCACAAAAAGGAAAAATGTATCCCTTTACTCAT
>CANQYK010000040.1 GCA_947628065.1 uncultured Bacilli bacterium
ATATCTAATCTATACCTTGCTCTTTGACAATTTTTAAAATTAATTAAAAAATTTACACACTATTCTTGACAAGCTCTTTAAAAGCTCTACATCATCCGATCAAGGAATAGAAGGACCTTCTTCTATCAATATTACCTCCAAGAAGAAAGTATTAACATCACCTACGAAAGTATGCCAAGAGGAAGTAAGTACTGGTAGTAGTTATAACTTTGCTATTGATAGTTCAAATGAAATAAAAACAGGAAGTATTTGTACAACTTCTAACAATACTGTAGTTTGTACGGATTATAATAATGATATTGATACTACAAGTAATAAGAGTTGTATCAGTAATAATATGATAACTACATATACAAAGAATAATGATAGTTGTAGTTACGTTTATATCTGTGATGACAACAATAAGTGTAGTGCCAAGAAACAGTGCTAAAAAAAGATATCTCGTTTTCATAACGGATATCTTTTTTCGACTATTTTATATAACCTGCACTTTTTAATTTTTTTATTACTTCATTATCACTTGCTGCTCCAACAAGTCGATAGAGTGTTTCTTCTTTTCCTTTTTTAAAGAATAATACAGTAGGAGTTCCAGTAACCAAAGCAATTTTATCTAACTTTTTGTCTTCTTCTTTGGTTAAATTGGATAGATTAATAGAATAAGCTTCCACCTTATATTCTTCTAAAACACTTTTGAATCTTGGTGTAAATTCTTCACAATGAGAACATCCTGTCTGCATAACTTCTAAAATAAAATTATCTTTGTTTTCTATCTTTTCTTCTAATGTATTATATTCAATTTCTTCTATTGCAGTAAACGTATTATTACATCCTGTTAAAAGGAATAATCCTAATATTATGATTAAGAATCTAAATTTCTTCATATTTTTCACCTCTTAAAATATTATAACAAGAAAAAGCCTCTTTGCAAATAGAAAAAAATAGGTTATAATTAAAATAGAATAAGAGGTGAATGGTATGGTACTTAGAAAACCCTATGCTTTATTAATACGCTATTTTAGAAGAATCCACTTACTTCTTATTGTTTTAACTGCTTTTATTTTTTACAAAACAACAGCACTAAGATCATTTGTCAATGAATTTATAATAACAGAAAGTTATAACAAAGAAATTGAATCCATTACAAAATATATCAGTGGTTTTACTTTCTTTGTGTTTTTTCTTGTTTTCGTAATTATTATTGCCCTGATTATTTTACTTCATCACAAACAGAAACCATGGCGATTATATCTAGTTCCCCTTATAGAATATGCTTTGTTGGTCCCTATTTTGTTGCTTATAAAATCTTACTTTAACGCTTATGATGAATTTTCAGAATTAACAGCCATTATGGCCTGGCGAGATTTGCTTTTTATTGTTTATTTTCCACAATTTGCGGTCTTTATTATTCTTGGTATTCGCTTTTTTGGTATTGATTTAAATAAATTTGGTTTTAAAGAAGACGAAGAATATTTTGATATTAAAGAAGAAGACCGAGAAGAATTTGAAGTTAATATTGAATTTGATAAAGACAAAGTAAGAAGAAGTGCGAATAAGTTTTTACGTCATCTAAGATATTTCTATTTTGAACATCAATTTATTTGTAATACTTTAGGAACTATTTTATTTGTTCTTCTTATTGGCTATTCTTACTATTATTTTGGAATTGTCCATAAAACTTATAAAGAAGGTGCGAACTTTGATGCGAATGCTTTTGATATCAAAGTCAATGCAAGTTACTTAACAGAGAGAAAAAGCAATGGTGACTTAGTAGAAGAAAATTCGAAATATGCTTTTGTTATTGTCAATTTGACAGTAAAAAATTTAGGAAGTGCTAGAACAATGAACATTGATCGCTTTCGCTTAATGAATCGAAGCAAAGAAGCAAAAATGGCTCTTAACTATCAAAACTATTTTAAAGAATATGGAAGAGTATATGATAATAGAGAAATGGCAAGCAATGAAGAAAGAACCTTTACCCTTATTTTTCAAATAGATAAAAAAATGAATGCCAAACGATTTGTTTTATATTATCAAAGTGCGACAGATGACTTACTGATTAAAAAAACAAAATTAAATACAACGGACTTAACAAAGTTAAAAGTAGAACAAGAAGTATCCTTAAACAAAAAATTAATAATAGATGATAACGATTTCACTTTTACAGACTTTAAACTTGCTCCAAGTACAACCTATTCACTTTATACTTGTGATCAAATTACAGGATGTGGAATTAAAACCAAAGAGATTACAAGTTATGGAAATAATATTTTAGAAATATCCTTTGTAAGTGATGCCTTTGATGTGAAAAGTTTTGTTGACTTTTCTATAAAATATGCTAAAATTAGATATGAAGATAAAGATAATAAAGAGAAGAGTATTGATGTGGATAGTGCCATTTCTACAGATTATACGAGCAATACTTTGTTTTTAAAAGTACCGAAAAGTTTAGCAAATAGTAAAAGTATAACCCTTGTTTATACAAGAAGAGATAAACAATATCTTTATCACTTGAGTTAAGAAAGAAGGTTACTGATGAAAAAAATAAAAAATCGAAAAATTATAATAATAGTAATTGTCTTTGCCATCATTTTTCTTCTTGTATGGATTGGTTATTTTTATCCAAAAGCTATTTTCCATGATAATGAAAGAGAACTTGCCAAAGCAGGAAAACGATATTTTGAAGTAAACAGTAGAACCTTACCAAAAGAAAACGGTAGAGTTTTATCCGTTCGTCTAGAAACTTTAATCAAACAAAAATATATTGAAGAAGATTTAACAATACCAAATGCTACTTGTGATATCAAAGAATCAACAGTAAGAGTAAGAAATGATAATGGTAGTTATAATTATTATACCTATTTAAAATGTGGTTCGTTTGAAAGCAATGTAGATCATAAAGCTCCAGTTATAACTTTAAATGGAGAAAACAAAATAACAATGAGCAAAGGTGAGAAGTATCAAGAGGCAGGAATTAAAAGCATCATAGATGATGTAGATGGAGTCATTGATAATAACAAAGCAGTAATAAAAGGAAGTGTTAATACCAATAAAATAGGAACTTATACCATTACTTATACAGCAAAGGATCGACTTGATAATAGTAGTACTGTTACAAGAACCGTTGAAGTAATTGAAAACCTTTCCAATACAATAGGAGAAGTAACGCAGACTAGCAATGGTGTTTTTAAAGGATTAGCCGAAAACAATTATCTAATGTTTAATAACATGTTATTTCGAATTGTAAGAATCAACAGTGATAAAAGTATATTAGTGGTAAGTGATAATTCTTTGTTTAATGTTGATTTTGGAGGAAAACGATATACAGGAAGTAGTTTGGATGAATTTTTAAATACCTATTTTTACTCTTTGTTAGAAAAAGAAAATCAAGATATGATTGTAGAGAGTAAATGGTGTGATGATGAAATTAACAGTGATTATATGAAAACAGAGTGCAGTCGGTATAGTGAAAAAAGAAAAATTGGTATTTTAGCACTCGAAGATTATAACAATAGTCTTAACAATGGAGAGAGTTATTTGGATGATATTCGAGTAACTTGGTACATGAATTTCAACAAAGAAGGCAATCCTTGGGTATTATCAACACTATATGATTATCCAAATCGTGTAGCGGCTATGGATAAGGACTATTTGTTTAATGTAAAGCCAGCCTTTACCCTTAAAGAAAATGTTAAAATTTATGATGGTAATGGAACCATTGATGATCCTTATATTGTAAGAGAAAAAGAAAAAATCAAAAGAGGAGCTTCTCTTAATACACGAGAAGTTGGAGAATATGTATCGTATTCTGGATATCTATTCCAAATAGCTAAGACAGAAAAAGAAGGATCTACGGAATTAATATTAGATGGTGTATTAGGAAATTATAGCAATTTTCCTAGTATTAAATACGATAACGAAGGACAAGATAAAATCTATAATCCAAAAGAAAAAGGAAATATAGGATATCAAATCAATCAAAGTATGTCAGAATATATTGATACTTCCCTTCTTGAAAACAGAGAAATTGATGTAAATATTTATAAGAAAGAAATAACATATAAAGGAAAACATGATACCAAAAAATATAAAGTAAGATTAAGCGCACCATCAACCTTCACCATTTTTAGTGCACAAAAGAAAAACAGCGCATCCCTTGGCTTTTGGCTTCGCGATTCTTCTTATGAGAAAAACAAAAAAGTAATGATATATCCGGCTGGGACTACTACTTACGATTATGCAAGTGATAGTAGTAAGGCAAGCGTTAAAGTAAGTATTTTCTTTGATAAAGATGTTTATATTAAAGAAGGAGAAGGAACAAAAGAAAAACCTTTTGAGGTGAAAAAGTAGGAGGTAGAAGTATGAAAAAAACAAAAAAAATGTTAATAGCACTATGGCTTTTAATTTTATTGATTGTTTTATTTACTATTTTATGGTTACATCCACTTCAAAAGATGAGTAAATTTAAAATAGAAAATGAGGAAGAAAAAATAAAAGTAGCCAAAGAAAATGGTGATGATATTACTGGATGGTTAAGAGTAGAAGGTACTAATATTGATCTTGCTCTTGTTGAGACAAATGGAGTATTTGATATTTATAAAGATAATTATCAATATGCTTGGACCAATTCTCATCCAGATGATACAACCAACCATCCTACATTTATTTCTCATAATGTTCGAAACGTATCCAAAAATCCAATCAAAAATGATGATAATATGAATTATTTTGAACAACTTTTGAATTTTATTTATCCAGAAGTAATCAAAGAAAACCAATATATTGAATATACCAATGAGAAAGGGGAGGCCTCTCTTTACCGAATTTATGCCGTATCTCTTACAGATGAAGATATTATCGATTCTTATTCTGATGCTTTTTCAAAAGATGAACTGGCAAGCTATATTAAAAAAAGCAAAGAAAATAGTATATATGATATTGCGATTGATGTAGATGAAAATGATATGTTATTAACACTTACTACTTGTACGAGATTTTATGGAGCAAGTCCTAATTACTCCTTTATTGTAGATGCTAGAAAAGTAAGAGAAAAAGAAAAACAGACATTAGCAAGAGTAAGAGAAAATAAGAATTATCAAAAAATTGAAGACCGAATGAAGGAAGGTGAGGAAGATGAAGAAGTATAGAAGAATTTTGTTATTTGCGCTTATTATGGGAATTACAATATCCAACCCTTTTCCAACTTTTGCAGCAAATGAAGAGTGTGATGATACTTATTTTGAAAATAATTATATCAATGGAAAAATAACTTATGAAAGAAATGGAAATCAAGTAACTTTTAGTGGTGTGGATGGAAGTATGGTTTATTATACCATTAATGGTGGAGAAAAAAATGAAGTAGATAGTACAGGTAGTTTTACAGTAACAATAGTGGGAAGTACTTTTGAAGTAGAACTTCGATTAAAAGAAGACGATAGTAAATGTGCGAAAGATGTAACCTATGCTAGTTATATTTTTAGTGAAGAGTCTATGACTAGAAATCCTCAATATGATAGTATTTGTAGTAGTTTTAGAGAAGAACATGAAACTTTAAAAGAAAAACTTCCATATTGTTTTCAAGAATATGTTCCAGAAGATTCTGTTTTTACAAATGAGGAAGTTCAAACATGGATTGATAACTTATTAACCACACCAGAAAATAAAGTACAATCTAATTTAACAGAAGATACAGGTGATGGTATAACAGGACCAAAGAATATCGAAACGGTAGGAGATAAGAATGTTTTAGGCTTTACTTGTGATTATTATACCGGGGAGAAAACCAAAAGAACGTATAGTCATAAAGCTTTAACTTCAAAAAGTGCAGGTGGAATAGAAGGATGTTACGAAACCTGTAAAGAAGTAGTAGAGGTTATTATGGATCCCCCTGTTGATGTAGAAGCAGGAATGTGTTTCCATTATGTAGCAGAAATTCGTTCCAAAGTAGAATGTGAATATGTTTATACAGAACCAAAACCAACTTATGAACCTGCTTGTTATGAAACACCAACTTGTTCAAGTGGAGGAGGATCTACCCATCATATGGGAGGCCCAACAGGAGAGTTTGATAGTTGTGTAAATCGTTGTGATGGTGGTAAATATAGTCAAAAATGTATCAATCAATGTTATGATGAAACATACAAAAAACCAAGTGATGATTTACTAAGTTATACACCAATTTCTAAAAATTCGATTCTTGCAACACCAACAGAAGGAGAAGCTTGTCCAAACTTAGAAGGTACAGCAGAAGAAGTTTACCAAGCAAAACAAGATTATCCAGGTGGATATTATGAGAATGGAAAATGGGTATCTAGTGGTCCTTGTGCTAGTGATATTGGATACTATTATTTCCGCTCTGTCGCACAGACAACACAAACATTAAACATGTTACGTGGAAAATATACTGGTTATGGAGATACAAGAAAATATGGGGCAACCCGTGGTGATGGTATCTTATATCGTACACAAATTAATGGAAATGTCAGTAATTGCAATGATACTTGTTGGTGGTCTAATCGTGGATGTAAGGAAGGACAACCAGTAACCAAAAAACAAGCCGATGAAAAATATCAAGAAGCATTAAAGAAATGGGAAGAAAACAAAGCATCCTGTGAAGGAATGGGTAAAACTTGTTCCAATGAACAAGGAGTTTATACAATTACCGTTGACCGAGAAACCATGGAAGGAAATGAAACAACAGATTCTTATGAATCAGAACAAAAACAAAACAGTAGTGAAGTTGGAGGAGCGTTCCCATCTATGGTAGAAGAAACCGATGGTATTTGTATGGGAGCAACTTGTACAAGAGAAGAACAAAAGAATAATCCTGATTGCTATGATTATCGAGATGTATTATCATTCCCTAAAAATTATATTAATAATAAAACAGGCCAAACAACACCAAATCCAAGTAGTAGTACTGGATATACACCAGTTGGAAACCAATACTGTACGAAATTAACAACACCAGATACCAATGTCTACTGGTATAACTGGAAAGTATATGGTGGTGGAGATAAAACACCAATGGAAGCACCAGTAGGAGAAGAAAAGGAAAAAATAGAGAAAAATACAAAATTAAATATTCATGTGAATGTAGAAAAATTTGGATATTTTGGTTGGTATTTTGATCCAGAATGTTTCTATGCTTTGATTCAAAATCCAATTACTTGTGATGATGAAGGTTGCGATCCAAAAGAGGAAGAAGATAAAGACAAAGATAGTAAGAATGATTTAACACCAGTTACCAGTGATTTCGTTTTCAAAACAATTGATTTATCCGATGTCTTCCCAGATCGAGAAGCGCGCTTTAACTGGAATTGTAATGGAACCAATTTAGAAGAAAAAGATTATCTTGTACAACCAGTCGCCCTAACCGATAAAATAGAAGATTTAGGAGATCAAATTTATACCGATGAAAACGAAGTTGATTACCGAATTCAATTAACGCCAGAGGTACTAAAACAAATCAGAGAATATAACAAAACAGAAGGAGAAGGAACCTTTACCAAAAATAAAACAAAATCAAGTAAAGTTACACAAGAAGGATTAACCATTTATAAGAGTCCATTGCTTGATCAATTAGGTAGTGATGTTATCAAAAACAGAGGAAAAATAGGATGTAACAATCAGTATGGTAGTGCTTGTGATGATATTGGAGTAGAAAAAGAAACAGATACCGTTAATTCTCAAGCATGTTATAATGATTACATCAGTCAAAGACCAAAAGGAGGTGATTTTAATGAGTAAACCAACGTTAATAATTGGAATTCTCTTTGTAGCGCTTTTAGCGCTCGGCGTTATTAATATTACTCAGAATTATCAAACAGGAAATGAACTTGATTACTATGCTTTAAAGGAAACAACAGAAGCTGCAATGACCGATGCTGTTGATATTGGATATTACAGAATGTATGGATTAATTCGAATTGACAAAGAAAAATTTGCAGAAAGTTTTCTTCGTCGGTTTGCTGCAACCGTAGGAAATACAAGAACATATGATATTGAATTTCGTGATTTAAATGAAACACCTCCAAAAGTGAGTGTATTAGTCAATTCTCAAACAGCAGCAACCGTTGATAATGAAGGATTAAAGATAACCAATCAAATTGATGCTATCTTAGAAAGTAAGTATATGGATAACAAACTTGTTCGTGATATGACAAGAAATGGTGAACTAGATTATACAAATATTGAATAGGAAGGGATGAAAGTATGGGAAATTTAGTTGTTGGATTCAAAAAGTTTTTAACCAATAAAAATACAGTTACAGTGGTTGGTGTTGTTCTTGCTATTATTGTTCTTTATGTAGGATACAACATGCGAATAAGACAAGCTACAACACCAATTAAAGTTCCTTATGCCAATCAGACAATTAATCCGGGAACAAAAATTACAGAAGATATGATAGGAACGATTGAAGTACCACCTTCAATGTTAAAAGGAAATGTAAAAAGAAGTGTTGCTAGTGTTGTTGATATGTATACAGCAAGTGATAGTGTAATACCAGAAGGAAGCTTATTTTATGAAAGAAGTATTGTAACAAAAGAAGCTTTAAATGGAAGTATTATTATGGACTATCCAAAAGATTATGTTTTATATAACTTAAGTGTTACAATGTCAAGTACTTATAGTAATTCCATTGTACCAGGAAATTATATTGATATTTATTTAAAAGTTATGAACCGAGTAGATGAAAATGCACAAGGTGTAACAAGCGATCGAATTATGATTGGAAAGCTTTTAGAAAATGTTAAAGTATTGGGTGTTTTCGATAGTGCAGGACAAAGTGTTTTCTCTAATTTAGAGGAGAAAAAGACACCATCACAGATTATATTTGCAATACCAGAAGAGTATAATATTCTACTTCGTAAAGCACAGTATTTAAGAGCTTATGAATCAGAAATTATACCAGTACCAACAGCAGAAAGCTTAAAAGAAAATCCAGGAGATGTTAGTATTTCCAATGAAGATATGAAAAACTTTATCAACAATGTTACAGCAATGACAGAAGAAGATTTAAGAAATACACAATAATAGAAAGAGGGAATTAGTGTGAACGAAGCCATTTTTGACAAGTTAGATTTTGGGTTATTTCAACCACTTTTAGATGATGATGATATTACCGATATTTCCTATTGTAATCATGGTCAGATTTGGATTCGTACCTTATCCCAAGGGTCAAAGCGAATCGAAATTGAAGGACTTGATGATACGTTTGTAGAAAAGCTTGCTTTTCAGTGTTCCAATGTTATGGGTACTACGTTTAATACGGCGAAACCATTTTTGGATGCAGAATCAACGGAGTTACGTTTTAACTTTGTACATGATTCCATTGCTACCAATGGAATTGCTGTGGTTATTCGTAAAACACCTGCTAAAATACGTTTGAACAAAGAAAAGCTAATTGCAGAAGACTACTTTACGGCAAATATTCATGATATTTTAATTAAATGTGTAGAAGGACATTGTAATATCATTGTTGCAGGTGAAACTGGTTCTGGTAAAACAGAGTTTGTTAAATATCTAGCAAGTCATACCAAAGAAGATGAAAAAATTATTACCATAGAAGATACCCTAGAACTTCACTTAGATCGTATTTTCCCACATCGTGATATTGTAGCAATGAAGACAAACAATATAGCAAGTTATAGTGAAGTTTTGGTAACTTGTATGCGACAAAATCCAAAATGGATATTATTATCCGAGGTACGTAGTGCAGAAGCCGTAACTGCTGTTCGTAACTCAATCTCATCAGGACACAATATCTTATCTACGATTCATGCGGATAAAGCAAGTGCGATTCCTTATCGTCTTTATTCCTTGCTAGAGTCCGATATTGAAGTAGATCAGTTTTTAACGACAATTTATCGTTATATTCAATTAGGTGTTCATATTAAAGCATATTACAGTAAAGAATATGGAAAATTCCATCGTGAAGTAGATGAAGTAGTAGAATTTTATGTTGATGATGATAATGTTCCTCAAACACATACACTGTATCAAAAAACAATGGGAAAAGCACCCGTTCAAGATATGCCAAGTGATCATTTAAGAGAATACTTAGAAAATCAAAATATCAATGTTGATACACTCTTTAGTGCGAAAGATTCCAAACAGATGAATGAAGAGATGAATAAAGTATTAAACGGAGAAGAGAAACAAGGGGAGGTTGATACTTCTAATACTAGTACAGAAATAAAACAACCTGCCGTCACACCACCACCACAAGAAGTATCTCCAAAAGTGGAAGCGCAAAGTGAAAATGTGGTACCACAAACACCACCAGTAGTAGAACCAGTTACTAGTAATACACAACAGGTTATTACGCCATCACCAGTTGTACCAACCAATCCTCAAGTAGTAACCCCACCAATTGCCCCACAACAAGTACAAAACAGTGTATTACCAACCATTACGGTCCCAAAGAATGAAGCGTTGTAGAAGGGAGGATTCAGTATGGTATTATTCTTATTATTATTAATAGGAGGAGGAATCCTTCTTTATCGAAATTATCAAGGACAAAACATTACAAAATATATTCAAGAACAAGTACAAACTGTCTATGATAAGTTTGCTCCTTATTCCTTTAAAGTTGTAAGAGAAAAAACAAAAGAATTAGGACAAGAATATTCCATAAGACAATATACAATACAAATTTGTATTTTAGGAGGATTTGCCGCAGTTGTTACATACTTATATTTTTATAACTTAGTCATTAGTTTGATTTATGTAGTGCTTGCTATTGCAGTTGTTCCATATCTTGCTTTTTTAAGATGTAAAAGAGTATATAGTGAATTTATTTTTGAACAAATTCAAGTTTATACAACCAATGTTATTATGGAATTTGCGACCACACAGTCTTTTGTTAAGTCCTTAGAGGGTGTAAGAGATTCTGGTGTATTAGAGGATCCTGTGTTATCCGATGTAAATCAAATGATTGATATGTCTTATGATAATGGTTCTATTGATGATTCTCTAAAATTTATGTCAGAAAAGTATCCTTACTATATTGTAAAAAATATGCATCAATTGTTCTTACAAATCACCAAAGAAGGTGCACAAGATACAGGAGAGAGTTTAGAGAACATGCAGCTTGATATCGATACCCTTGTTGAAAGTGTTTACCGTGATAGAATGGATAGAGCAACGTTTCATAAAAAGTTCTTACAGTATGGTGTTATGTTATACGTTCTTGTTATGTTAGTACAATATTTATTAGGACGAGAAAATTACTTGGAATTAATCAAAAAAGGATATGTAAAAGTTATTTTACATGCCATTATCTTATTTAATAGTTATTTCCTTTTAAAAGGGGAAAAATATTATAACGAGAATGTTGGGGTGGAATAATGGAAATATTTATAGTAGCAGTTATTATTACGTTTATTTTAATTCAAAATAATACGATTGATAAAGATAAATTTATTGCAGATAATGTAAAATACTTTAATATGTTAAGAGAAGATGATTATAACTTCTTAGTACGTGCAAAATATGGAGAAACTGCAGACCCTGATGTTTTGTTTCAAAAAAGAATTACTTATGGTATTATTGCTATTTTTGCTTTTTTATTCATTTTCTTAAGTTCTCTTAATTTATTAAATATTGTTTTATCGGTAGCAATTGGTTTCTTTATTTTTAAGTCACCTTATTCAAGTTTAAAAAAATATTATAAAGCTCATCTGCATGATATTGACATAATGTTGCCATACTATTTAAAGGGATTAGAAATTTTAATCCAACATTATACTGTCCCTGTAGCAATGGGAAAAAGTATTGATGATGCGCCAGATATTTTTAAACCAGGATTAAGAAATATGATTGAAAAGATTAATTCAGGAGACTCTACCATTCAACCTTATATGGATTTTGCAAATGAATATCCAGTAAGAGATTCGATGCGAATGATGCGGCTTCTTTATCGTTTAGGAATTGGTGGACAAGAACAAAAAAGAGAACGACTTTTAATGTTTTCAAAAACAGTATCAAGTTTACAAGCCAAAGCAAGAGAAACAAAATACAAAGAACGTCTTGCTCATATGGAACAACAAACAATGATTATGCTTGTTGTAACAGGATTATCAACAATGATTGTTATTTTAAGTTCGATGATGACAATGATTGGATAAAATTTT
>CANQYK010000041.1 GCA_947628065.1 uncultured Bacilli bacterium
CATGTTGTTTTTCTATCAAAAGAAGAGGATAAAAACAAAGGAATTTCTTCGAAAGAATTAAAAAGTATTTACTTAAAAGAAAACATGGATTATAATAAAACTGTTGTTGTAGTTGATGATGATAATGAAATTGTAAAATATCTTGTTAAAAACAACAAAGAAATAATTGTTTTTCAAAGTTCAAGTTGGATAGACTAATGTAGTAAGGAGGAAAACAAATGACAGCTAGTTATCAACAATATTTTCATGATAAAGTACTTTTATCAAAATTAGAAGAACTGCATGATAAGAAATATCAATTAAAAGAATTATTAGAAAAAGAAGAAAGTAGTCCTTATATTGTCGAGTTTTCAGGACTTCCTAGAACAGGAAAAAGTAGTAGTGTTGATCGTGTTTACGAATTTTTTAAGAAAGCATCTTTTTCTGTTGTAAAGACAAAAGAGCCTGCCCAAATCATAAAAGATACCATGACAAAAGAGGAACTTTCTAAAATGTCAAACTTAGATTTTAATGATTTAACGTTAAAAATAGCAAAAGAAGAATTAGAAAAGACCAAACAACAAAATCCTACTCTTATCTTAGAAGACCGTGGTGTCATTGATAATTACTTTTGGTATCAGATGATGTATGAAGAAGGAACCATTGATGAAACACTTTATAAGACTTTATTAATGGATTTAAAAAAAGAATTAAAAGAGCTTGATCAACTTTATTTATTAACAGCTGACTCTTCTATAATAGTAAAAAGAGATTATTTACATCAAATCTATTTAGAAGAGAGAAAAAAAACAAACAAAAAAAGAGTAGAAGAGTTAAGTTTAGGATACCAACATTTGTCTTCGTTTATAAAAAAAGAAATAGACAAAGAAAAATATATTCCGATTGATACCTCTTATATCAGTGGAATAAAAACTTCTATTATCATAGCCGATACCATTATGGATGGAATGAAAAAGAAAGTTTTAACCAAAAAGAAGGAAAACCATTAAATTTTTCCTTCTTTTTGTAATTTCTCCCATTTATCATGAATATAAGAATTGCCTCCTAAAGTGCGATAACGATCATAAAGCTCGTAAGCGTTGTTTTTTTGAATTTGTGATTTTACGTTATCTTGTTCTATATCATGAATAAAATTAACGAGAAACATTTTTATTAGTTCTTTTTCAATGTTATCACGGTTTGCAGTCGATGTTTTTTGTAAGTGATCAATTTTTTGATCCAGTGGTTTTAATACTTTTGAAATAAATGATTTGGTAAAGGCAATAATTCCTGTAATGGCCCCGATTAAAATACTAAAAAGCGTAATCATACTAGCAATTTGACCAAGAGAAATACTCTCCATATTTTCGCCTCCTTTTTCTTTTTTCTAGTAATAGTATATGAGGAAAAAGGACAAAAAACGTAAAGCAAATATCTAGGAAAAAGAAAAGAAAGATGGTTGCCTCTTTGTCTAACTTATTGTATAATACATAATAGGATGTGAGAAAAAATGGAAAAAGTGAAAAAATTCTTAAAGAAAAACAAAAGTACTGTTATTGTTGTTATTTGTTGTCTTATTTTAACCATTCTTATTTTTACGGTAAAATTAACATTTTTCCCAAATGAAGCAAAAGCAATTTATGGGAACCGGTTGGATGGGATTAAAAGTGTAAAAATAAAAAGTAGTGATTTAGAACAAATTGAAAGTACCTTAAAAGAACAAGAAGGAATCAAAAAAGTGGATGCGATAACGTCTGGTAAAATTTTAAATGTGATTATTACGTTGAAAAAGGAAACAGATCGTGATACTGCAAAACAATATCCAGAAAAGATTCTAGAGGAACTAGAAGACGATCAAAAAGATTTTTATGATATTCAAGTATTAATTGAAAAAGAAGATGATGAGGATAAAGTATTTCCAATCATTGCATATCGTCATGAAGGAGACAATGAATTCTCCTTTACAAAAGATAGATAGGAGCTTTGTATGAAAAAAAAATTAGTCATTATTATACCTGTTTTAATTGTTTTTTCTGTTTTTATGGGAGTTTACTTTTACTATAATAAAAAAGATACCAAAAGTGCCTTAACGGTAACAGAGAAAAAATGGGTAGAAGAAAATAAAGCAACCGTTGTTGATTTTGATGTTATCAATAATTATCCCCTTTATGGTATGAATGGAAAAGGAGTTTTCTTTCACTTCTTATCTGACTTTGAAAAGGATGTAGGACTTGAGTTTAACAAGAAACCATATTTAAAAGAAGAAAAACCAAAAAATAGTGGTTTTCGTTTTCGAGTTTTAAACAATGAAGATAACCTAACAAAGAATGATTTACTCCTTTTTAATGATGGTTATGTAGCCGTTGGAAAAGAGTATCAAAGAATTAATCATATCAGGGATATGCAAAATATTACCTTTGGTGTTTTTAAAAATGATGCCGCTGAGATTAGTTATTATTTAAAAGCAGGAAATAACTTAGTTTTTAAGTCTTATGATGATATTAATAGTTTATTTGAAGCGCTCGATAAAGACGAAGTTAATATGATTTTAATTCCCAATATGATGTATTTGGATAAAACAATTGATAATAGTAAATATTCTATTAATTATTACTTTACCGAAATGAATAAAAAAATTGTTTTAACCTTAAGTGATAACAATGAAAAATTAAATACCATTGTAAAAAAATATTATCAAAAATGGAAAAGTAGTAAGTATGTAAAAGAATATAACAATGCTTATCTTGATTATTACATGACAGAAAATAAGATTAGTTCAAAGACAGAAGCGGACCTAATTTCTAAGAATTATGTTTATGGTTATGTAGAAAATCGTCCTTATGAAATTCAAGTAAATGGTAAAGTTGCAGGAATTGCAGGAGAATATATTAATCGTGTAAGTCGTCTTACTAACATTAGTTTTCGTTATAAAAAATATGCAAGCAAAGAAGCTTTAAAAAAAGCCATTGAAAAAGGAGATGTTGATGTTTATTTTGACTCTTACGGATACGATGGAAAAGATGAGAATTATTTAAAAACACTTTCTACGTTTGTTGAGGATTATGTTGTATTAGGAAAAGAAAAAGATGAACATATTATTAACTCTTTTGAAAGTATGAAGGGTGAGAAAATAGCAATGTTAGAAGAAAACGCTTTGTATCAATATTTTAAGAACAATAGTAGAAGTAATATTGATACGTATCCTTCTATCAAAACACTTATAAAAAATGCTGGTAGTCGATTGGTTGTTGTGGATAAAGAGGTTTATAATAGTTATAAACATAGTGCCTTTAAGGATTATGATATCTTGTATTTGGATACGATGATGAACGATTATAAATTTATGGTAAAAAAGGAAAACAAAGCTTTTTATAATTTATTCAATTATATTATCAATACCAACTCTTATTATAACTATCGAAACACAGGACTTATGGATATTCATAGATCCATTGTAGAGAGAAGTAGTTTCTTCCAATTATTCTTAATTGTTTTAGCGATTATCTTTATTCCTTTGATTTTATTAATTATTTTCTTCCTTTACATGAGAAGAAAAAGAAAAGTAAAGAAAGTAAGAAAAGAAGATCGTCATAAATATACCGATTTATTAACATCACTAAAAAATAGAAATTACTTAAACAAAAAAGCTCCGGAATGGGAAGCAAGTAAAGTGTATCCACAAGCAATTGTAATGATTGATTTAAACAATATTAAATATATCAATGACAACTATGGACATGAAGAAGGCGATAAAGTAATCATGAAGGCAGCATCCATTCTTGTAAATACACAACTTGAAAATAGTGAGATTATAAGAACCGATGGAAATGAATTTTTGGTATATCTTGTAGGATATAGTGAAAAACAAGTCGCAACGTACGCTACAAAATTAGGAAAAGAAATGAAAGCGTTACCACATGAGTTTGGAGCAGGTGTTGGATATAGTATGATTTTAGATGAAATAAAAACACTTGATGATGCCATTAATGAAGCAACACTTGAAATGATGACGAAAAAACAGAACTTAAAATAGGATAGGAGGGGCCTATGCGAGCTAGGGAAACAGTAAGAAAAGTAATCGATATTATTCGAAAACCCGAGATGCGGATTTTACCCGGTCAGCTCGCTTTTTTTCTTGTCTTATCCTTAATACCACTTCTTGCTTTGGTTGGTGCGATTGGATCTTCCTTTGGAATTAGTATTGTAGGAGTAAAAGATGCACTCGAAAAAGCAGTACCAGAAGCGGTTTTAAATGTTTTAATGCCAGAGACGATTAATAGTACAGGATTAAACTTTAATGTCATTGTCTTTTTTGTTGCTGCCTTTCTTTTGGCAAGCAATGGTGCTTATTCTATGATTATAACATCCAATGAAATCTATCAAACAGGGTCATTCGGAGAAATAAAAAGAAGAGCAAAAGCAATTATAATGACTTTTATTTTTGTTTTTCTAATCCTCTTTTTGTTTTTGGTTCCTGCTTTTGGAGATTTGTTAGTGGAACTAGTTAAATTAAATATCCATAATGGTAGAGTCGCTTATGCTGTTCAAACCATTTACAATTTAGCAAAATATCCAATTTCAATTTTTCTTTTGTATTTTAATATCAAACTCTTATATACTTTGGGACCCGATCAAAAAGTAAGTAGTAGAAGTATTATACCAGGCGCTATTTTTACAACCATCATGTGGTTAATTAGTTCACGTATTTATGCATTTTATGTTACCTATTTTTCTCATTATGATTTGTTTTATGGTAGTATGTCAAACTTGTTAGTTTTGCTTTTTTGGGTATATATCTTATCTTATATTTTTACCCTTGGTATGAGTTTTAATGCAACCGGTGTATTACAAGAGACATTAGAATTTCGAAAAATTGAGAGCAAGAAAAAAGAAGAATAATTAAGAATCAATATATTTCATATAATATTCATCAAAGGTAAGGCCACTTGCCTTTATTTTTTTTGCAATATCGCATCCTACATAACGATAATGCCAACTTTCATAACGGTATCCTGTAATATTTTCTTTTCCTTTGGGATAACGAAGAATAAAGCCATAGTCTTCCATATGTTCCATCATCCAAGTAAACTCTTTGGTGGTATCAAAGTTATTATAATTAACAACCGCATTGTCAATGTCTACAGCAAGTCCTGTTTGATGATCGGAAAATCCGGGGCGAGCTGAGTAAGTATCCGCAAGTTCTATACCATCTTGTAAAACATAATTATGGTATAGATTTTCTTGATAAGTATAACCACGATAAGCAGAAATCGCTCTTATCGTAAGGTTTTCTTTTTTAGCATCGATGACCAGATTAACAAAAGCATCCCGCGCTTCTTTGACAAGGTAAATTCCTCCTTTAGAATATTCTTCACTTAACTCTTCCAAATTATCAGGAAGAAAATCTTCTCTTAAGTAGTAATACTTGTTTACTAAAGTGTAAGGGGTATTTAAAAGGGGGGCTTCTTGAGTATTGGTGTAGTAGGGTTGATCAAGACCAATATTAACTCTTACAATAATGTCTTCTTCCGATAATGTTTTGTTTTTCTGTTTATAAGCAAGATAGCGACTTTCATTTTCACTTTTATAAAAAGAATATTTTTTCATTGTGTTTTCTTGCTTTTTTTCTATTTTTTCTTTTTTCTCTTCTTTTGTTTCTTCTTCTTTTGGTTTTGAAAATAGGAAAAGAGATAGGAAAAGAAGAAGAAAAATAATAGCAAAAGGAAGAAAAACTTTTTTCAATTTTATCACCTACCACTATTTTAGTAAAAAAAATGAAAAATATGTCAGGTTTTATGATAAAAATAGGTTATAATAAGAATAGAAGGTGATCGTATGAAGTGTCCCAATTGTGGAAAAGAGATGACAGGTGATTTTTGTAGTTATTGTGGGTATATGTCAAATGGGAGGTTTATAAAAAGAAAGCCTTCCCAAAAGAAGAAAAGAAAATGTCCAAAATGTGGGAAAGAGATGACAGGTGACTTTTGCAGTTATTGTGGTTATATGTTAAATGGAAATATTATTGGGAAAAAAGAACTTAAAATAACAGAGGAAGAAAAAGCTTTAGGTGATGAATATAATACAATTTTAAGAAATGAAAATTATAGTACGATATTTCTTTTAGGCCCTGTTTATTTCTGTTATCGTAATTATTTTTGGTTGGGAATGTTCTTTAGTATTCTTGATGTTTTCTTCCATAAGATAGTACTTACTACCATAACAACACCAAGTTTATTTTTCCCAACGGACCTTATTCCTTTTCTATTTCCCTTTTATGCAGCTCTTTATTTTGTTTTGAATCGCTTTTTTTGGATTACCATTTCTAACTGGCTTTATCTTTCTCTTGTGAGAAGAAAATTAAAAAGGACCAAGGATATGGAACATTTAAAATATAAAAATAGAATCAAATTAATACTTGGTATTATAGGCTATATTATTATGGTAATAGGAGCTATTTGTATAAAGTAAACTTGACATTATTAGACAATAGAAATATTGTATCCTTTTGTCAATTATGCTATAATGCAAGAAGAATAGGAGGAAGTTAGAATGAAAATTATTTTAGGAGTAGTTGCAGTTATTCTTATTGTTCTTATTATTTTTTTCATTGCAACGTATAATAAACTAGTACAATTAAGAAACAAAGTACAGGATCAATGGAGTCAAATTGACATTCAATTAAAGCAAAGATTTGATTTGATACCCAATCTTGTAGAAACTGTAAAAGGATATGCAAAACATGAAAAAGAAACACTAACAGCAGTTGTTGAAGCAAGAAATAGTGCGGTAGGAGCAAAGACAAAAGAAGAAGAGATGGATGCGAATAAAAAGTTAACGGGTGCTTTAACTAAGTTGTTTGCCCTTAGTGAAGCTTATCCAGAATTAAAAGCAGATGCGAATTTTCGTTCCCTACAGGAAAATTTAAAAGAAACAGAAGATAAAATTGCTTATGCTAGAAGCTTTTATAATGATACCGTTATGAAATACAACAATGCAATTGAAGTGTTTCCAACTGTCCTTATTGCAGGACTATTAGGATTTAAGAAAATAGAATTTCTTACGATTACAGAAGAAGAAAAACAAAATGTTAAAGTAGAATTTTAAAGGAAGAGGAACGATGAAAAATAAAAGGAGAATAAAAAATAGTATCTTTTTCTTTTTTGTATTTTCTTTTTTCTTTTTTTGTAAACCTGTATCTGCTTCCACCATTAATAATATTAATATGGATGTTTTTCTTGATCAAAAAGGAAATGCCAGCGTGATAGAAACATGGAAGGCAAGTTTATATGATGGAACGGAAGGATATCGAGGATATACAAAATTAGGAAATGCTAGGATTAAAAATTTTAGTGTGAGTGATGATACTGGAAGAGTTTATGATTCCGTATTGGATTGGGATACAAGTGCTAGTTTTGAAGAGAAAAAATACAAAAGTGGAATTCATGAAATTACAGATGGTGTAGAGTTATGCTTTGGAATTTCAAATTATGGAAACAGGACGTATACTTTAAAATATGAAATAGAAAACTTTGTTGTACAGTATCGTGATAGTCAAGGAATTTACCTTAATTTTCTAGATTTGAAGCAAGCGGTAGGACAAGCGAAAATTACGATTCATTCGGATACATCGTTTTCTAGTAAAAACGCTAAAATATGGTCTTTTGGATACGATGGAAGAGTAGAGTTTGAAAATGGTAGTATAGTATTATATCCAACGAATGGTTTAAAAAAATCACAATATATGGTAGGGCTTATTCAATTTCAAGAAAATTTATTTCAAACGACCAATCAATCTGATCAATCATTTGATGATATTTATCAATCAGCTTTTGAATCCGTAGATGATAATAATTTTAGTATTTTTTCTGTTATCTTTATGATTCCTTTACTTCTTTTTGTTTTTATTATTTGTAATCCACTTGCTTGGGTTGCATTCATTGTAATTCTTTTTAATCTTAAGAAAATGAAAAGAGTCGTCGCATCATCGTATCTTGATTTTGGTCCACTTGGTAGAAAATTACCAAATGATAGTGAAATTAATTATTTTCGTGATATTCCATGTCAAAAAGATTTATGGAAAGCATATTGGGTATCCTATCAATATGATATTGTCTCAAATATTACACTCAATCGTAATATTATTGGTGCGATCTTACTAAAATGGATAAAGAATGGAATGATAGAAGTAACCCCAACCAAAAAAGGCTTGTTTAATATTAAAGATAATGATTATGCTGTTCATTTTAAGATAGAAAAAGAACCAGAGAATGAAATAGAAAAAGAACTATATCATATGTTATTATCTGCAGCAGGAATGAATAAAATATTAGAAGCAAAAGAGTTTGCAAAATGGAGTCGAAAGAATTATAAAAAAGTAAATTCTTGGTTTCAGTCAATCACCATGATTGAGCAAGAAATATTAGAAAAAGAAGGACTGATTCATAATACGACAATAATGAAAGATGGAAAAAATAGAAAAGTAAAATTAGTAAGCGATAAAGTAAGAGAAGAAGCGATTCATTTAAAAGGGTTAAAGAAGTTTTTGCTTGATTTTAGTATGATAGCAGAAAGAGAATATTTTGAGGTAACTATTTGGGAAGAATATTTAATTTTTGCTCAATTAATGGGAATTGCAGAAAAGATTGAAGAACAGTTTAGCAAATTGTACCCAAAATTTAAAACACAAACAAAATTTGATCCAACAACAATTACCGTAGTAGCAAGAAGCATGTCAGACATTTGTTACGATAATGTGATAGAAGGAGAAAAAATTGCTAGTAGTCATTCTAGTAGTAGTTCTAGCTCCAGTGGTAGTGGTGGATCTAGTTTTTCAAGTGGAGGAAGATCTGCAGGTGGTTCTAGTGGTGGAGGATTCCGATAAGATTATAAGAAATTATCAAAAAAACGTTATAACTCCAAAAAAGTCAGAAAATAATTGATTTTTTTGGAGTTATAGTGTATATTACTATATAGGTGATTCAAATGAAAAGAAATGCAATGAACAATTTAATTCAATGGAAGAATAAGAAAAATAGAAAACCATTATTACTTTATGGAGCAAGACAAGTAGGAAAAACATACTTAGTAAAAGAGTTTGCGAAAGAATTTTTTAAAGATATTATATATGTTAATTTTGAAACCAATGATATTATTGGTAAAATTATTGATGAGAATATTTCACCTACCTATATTATTAAAAATTTAGAGATTATATTTAATAAAAAAATAGAAAAAGAAAATACTTTAATATTTTTTGATGAAATACAAAAAAATACAAGAGCCTTAACATCCTTAAAATACTTTTATGAAGAAGCAAAAGAATATTATGTGATTGGTGCTGGAAGTTTGCTTGGAGTTCATATCAATAAAAAGGATTTTTCTTTTCCTGTAGGTAAAGTTGAATTTTTGACAATTTATCCTTTATCTTTTGAAGAATTTCTAATCAACACTAGCAATGAGTTGTTGTTAGAAAAGATAAAAGAATGTTTTAAAAAAGATGAACAAATGCCATCTTTATTACATCAAAAAGCACTAGAATTGTATTATGATTATTTATCAATTGGTGGTATGCCAGAAGTAGTACAGGAATTTATTAATTCTAATTCAACGATAAATGCTATTGACTATCAGAAAGCAATTATAGAATCTTATAAAAATGATATAACAAAATATAGTGAAACAACGAGTGCTCCAAAAATAATTGCAACGTTTGATTCCATTCCGATACAACTTGCAAAAGAGAATAAAAAATTTCAATATAAATTAGTACAAAAAGGTGGGACTAGTTCTATTTTTGGAGATTCCATTGATTGGTTAGTAAATGCTGGTATTGTCAATCGATGTGTTAAAACAAAAATAGGACTACCTTTAAAAATGTATGAAGAACTTGATTCATTCAAACTATATATGAATGATGTTGGACTTCTTACAAATTTAAGTGAGTTTCCTATCTATCTAATCAAAAATAGAGAAGCAGTGAATGAAACAATGATAGGGATGCTGACTGAAAATTATGTTGCAAGTGCCCTTAAATATAATGGCTTCAATTTGAATTATTGGAAAAATGAATTTGATAGTGAGATTGATTTTATTTTACAATCAAAAAAAGGACTCATAATACCGATGGAAGTAAAAACGAATACGCATACAAAATCGAAAAGTTTAAACAATTATATGAAAAAATATAAACCGAAATATGCTATTCGGGTTTCTAGTAAAAATTTTGGTTTTAAGAATAATATTAAATCCGTCCCCTTATATGCAGTATTTTGTATCAACATAGATAGTTTAGATGAAGAAAGAAAGTAAGTTATTCTTACTTCTTTTTCGTAATAAAAGGAAAACTTTGTCATATTTTTAAAGTAGACAAAGGAGTGTTTGATGATGAAAAAGATAATGGTGTATAGTTGTTTGTTCTTACTTTTGTTTCCCTTTGGTGTTTTAGCAGAAGAGAAAAAAGTAGAAGATGATAGTGAATCTAGTTTAATAAGTGGTGCAGTATCAGGTGTTTTAATGGAGCCTTCTACCGGTCAGATTATTTTTGAGAAAGAAAAAGACAAACAAGTAGCGGTTGCATCCATGACCAAGATGGTCGCGCAGATTCTAATACTAGAAGCAATTGAAAGTGGAAAGATAAAATGGAGTGATAAAGTAACAGCAAGTAGTAATGCTGCTAATATGGGAGGAAGTCAAATCTTTTTATCTAAGGGAGAAGTTTTAACCGTAGAGGAGATGATGAAAGGAATATCCATGGCAAGTGCGAATGATGCGACGGTCGCAATGGCAGAATATTTAGCAGGAACAGAAGTAGAGTTTGTAAAGAAAATGAATGAAAAAGTCAAATCTTTGGGTCTTAAAAATACGGTTTTTAAAAACTGTACAGGTCTTGATGAAGAAGGACATGTATCAACGGCTTATGATATGGCAGTAATTGCAAGAGAGTTATTAAAACATGAAGAGATTTTAAAGTTTTCATCGCTTTATGAAGATTATTTAAGAGAAAATACAAGCAATAAATTTTGGCTTGTTAATACCAATCGCCTAATTCGTTTTTATGAAGGTGCCGATGGTCTTAAAACAGGACACACGGATGCTGCAAAGTATTGTTTGGCAGCAACTGCAAAGAAAAACGATTTACGACTTATTGCTATTGTTTTAGGAGAGGAAGATAGTAAAACAAGAAATAATGAGACAATGGCACTTCTTGATTATGGTTTTAACAATTATCAAATGAAGGTAGTAAAGAAAAAAGGAGAGACTGTGAAGACAATTCCACTTGAAAAAGCAACTACAAATAGTCTTTCTTTGGTTCCAGTTCTTGATATTGGAGTATTATCGAAAAAAGGAGAACAAGAAAAGAAATATGATTACTCTATTGAAACAAAAAAGATAAAATTACCAATCAAAGTAGGAGATATTGTAGGACGAATAGAAGTAAAAGAGAATGGTAAGAAAATAACAGAAGGAGATCTAACAGTAACAGAAGAAAGTAGAGCCCTTTCCTTTAAGGAGTTACTATTCCATACTTTATCAGATACGATAACTGGAAATTGTAATATTCATTAATTATCTTTTACCATAATATTTTATGGTTTTTTCTTGTAACAAGTAAGAATGATAGAAATACTAAAGGATATAATATAGTGTTTTTAGTTTTATATTAAAATATCCTTTACAAAGGGAAATAATCTTTAAAAATGGGTCTTGAAAAATAGGGTAAAGTATTGTAATATGAATGTAGAAAAGATATAAATTATCTCAAATAAAAAGCAAAAATTTGTATCAAATAATTTCCAATTTTTTAAAAGAAAGGTAGTTGATTTTACATGTCAAACGCTTATAAGTTTACAAATAGTTTACGGGGGGGGGGTAGCTTTAGATAGCTATCAAGATTCTTTTAATCGTGTAAGAAAGGATA
>CANQYK010000042.1 GCA_947628065.1 uncultured Bacilli bacterium
TTGGATATACAACAAATAAAAAATGAGCTAGCCCTTGTTCTATATAGGTTTGCTCATTTTTACTGCCAAAGTCAAGTAAAAAAGTGCCGGAATTTGCAATTTTCCCTTTTTGACAAATTTTACCCCTTTTGTTAAGGTAGTAACACCTTCAAAAGAAGGAGGAAGGAGGTGTTATTATAACGGATTATAAACCTAGAAAATTAAGCGGTAAAGTTTCTATCCGTATGAATCCTTCAGATATTACCTTTGGTGAAAAAAGACCTATGTTTTCTGACTTTATGTTAAAAGGTACTTTTGGTCGAGAAGAAAAAAAGAATTACCTTTCTTTCTTATTGAGTCATATTCTAAATAAGAAGATCGATAAAAACAAACTTAAATTTTATAAGAATGAAATTGGTATTACAGAAATTGTAAAAATTTCTTTTCGGTGTGATATTGCTGTCTTATATGAAGATACTCTTTATATTATTGAAGCAAATAGTAGTATGGCAAAAGAATATCAATTTCGAAATATGTCTTATATGATTGAATCTTCTTATCAGTTTATTTCGGATGGACAAAAAACCAAAGTTTGCCTTATTAACATCAATAACTATTCCAATAAGTATACGAATAATGTTATTGAAAACTACACCATTAATGATGGAATTGATACATTATTTACGGAAAACCTTAAAATTTACGAGGTGTATCTTGCTAAGGCACTTGAAAAGTATTATACTCTTGAATGTAAAAGTCTTACCCTATATCTTAAACATCAGATTCCTTATCAACCAAAAAAAGAAGAGAAACTAACAGAGTTTGAAAAAATGTTAGTGGCTGGATGCTTAATGGATATAGACGAAGCAAAAAGACTAGTGAAAGGATGTGATATTTTAATGGACATGATAAGTGATAATATTTCTTTAAGTTATGACAATGGTACTGGTGAATACTATCAATCTTTTATTGATATGCAAGTAGAAAGTTTAAGACGCGGTGAGAAACGTGGTATCAACATTGGAACAGAGAAAACAAAAAATGAGATTGCTAAAAATTTTCGACAACTAAATGTTCCTATAGAAACCATTATGAAAGCAACGGGTCTTACCAAACAACAAATCATGAACTTATAAAAAGATAGAGCTTTGGCTCTTCTTTTTATTTTATTTTATAAAATGCTCCTGCAAAATGGCGACCTACTTTTTCTTTTTGTCCATGAAAAGCTGCACTGTTTGAATAAAAATTAGGGTTTGTTATGGTATCTGCTGGATGAAAAATTACATTTCGATATTTTTCTAATTCTAACTGTGCTTGAATTGCCTTTCTTAAATCAATTCGAAAAACTCCATTTTCTTCTTTGAGTGCTCCTGTTTCTATCCAAAATTCTTCCTTCTTTGCCCATTTGGGATAACTATCGTATGTCCAACTATTCCCTGCACAAGCACTACCATAAACAACAATATTATCTTCCTTACTATCATAAACATCTTTTAAAGCTTCTAGTGTTAACTTTGGTAAATAATTATCCACCATTTCTGCACTGCAATGTGCCGTTGCAGTTACTCCATTTTTTAAATCTGTCATAACAAGTACCATACAATCTGCTACTGGATAACCAACAACTACATTTGGTGTTTTTTCTGTCACAATCAAAACATCAGCAGAAATATCTAAATTCCACCCATCTTCTTCTTGATTTATCATTTCTTCAGTCAAGATAGCATAAGGAATACCACTCTTTTGATTGGGTACATAAATTTTTAAAGGTTCAAAACCGTAATAAGCTCCTGCTTTCTTCCTATTTTCTAAAAACATCCTTTGTCTTTTTATAGGATCATTCTTATACTTTTCTGGAAAAAATCCCAAACTCATATTTCCAAATCGATTTCCAGTCTCAATAATTTGTACTGGTAACTCCATACTATCTTCCTCCTATTTTTTTGTTAACACTTTATTTAATACTTCTTCTTGTAAAGGTTGATTCATTCCAGCTTTTTGAATAATTTCATCATAGTTTACTTTACAATAATTACAATCAACAAAACCATTAACACCAGGAACAGCACCAGATTGTGAAAATTGATACATTGAATAATTCCCTTTATAATCTGGTCTTATTGTTACATTTTCTTCAAAACCATTTTGAACCTCTGGACCATAAGCAAATTTTGCAAGCCAAATAGCATATTTTTCTAATTCAGTTCCGCTCTGATCTAATTTATTTATCGTATCATCATTGGTATAAATACCACAATAATAGTTATTTTTTTCTAATACAATTGCAAAAGCTTTAAAATTTTTTAATACTTGTTCACTATGTTCGTTAATAAAACGAACTGAATCAAGTCTTTCTCTTTTTTCATCATAAAAAGGTTGATCAATATTACTTTCTACATCATAATAAATTGGATAAGTTGGATGAATTTGATACTTGCTTGCAAATTTTAGAAATTTTTTTGCTTCTACTTTTGCTTGTTCCTCGGTTACTGCTCTTGAATAAATATAAATACCATAAGGAATGTTATTTTCTTCACATCTTTCTATATTTTGTAAAAAGCAAGAATCTAATTGACTAAGATTTCCTACAAGATCTCCTGTTTCACTATCTCTTTCATAATCCATAAAATAAGAATCAAACATATTGATTATAACATAATCAATACCATATTCTTTTACTTGTTCAAAATCAATACTTTCTTGATGACGAGACACATCTATTCCTTTTAAATTACCATAAGTTTGTTCTTCTTGTTCTTTTTTAGTAACCATTGTTTTTGGTTCTTTTTCCGTTTTTTTCTCTTTTTCTACTTTCTCTTCTCTTTTCTCCAATGCTTCTTTTTCCTTACTTGTTAACTCTGCTGTTATTTGTAGTACTTGATTTGGATAAATAACATCAGATTCTAACATATTTTCTTTCATAATTTTATCTACTGTTGTATGAAGTTTTTCTGCTATCATAGTTAAATTATCATTATACTCTACTGTATAAGATATAGTTTCTTTTTTATCTTCATTCGCACTATAAATAACAACTTCTTCTCCAATATGTTCTTTTATACTATTATTACTTTCTAATATTTTATCCATTTTTTTCAAAGAAGATTCTGTTACTCCAAAATTATCACTCAAAGTGGTTAAAGTATCCCCTTTTTGTAGAGTATAAGATTGATAACTTAAAGGACTAATTTCTTCTTTATTTAAAATAATTTCTTGCCCTTCTTTAATTGTTTTATCTATTTTTTTATTTAAATCTCTTAATAATTCTTCTTTATAATTTAATTTTTTTGATAGCTCTTTTACTGTCATATCTTCTTTTACAATAATGGTCATAGTATTATCTTTTACGTTATCAGATACAATTTTAGAACCTAAAATACCAAGAACAATTCCAAAACTTGCATATTTTAAACGTATTAATATTCCCTTATTTATTTTTAAATTTTTCATTATTCTTTTTCCTTTATTTTAAATAAAAACTATTAACAGGACTACTTGCCTTATAACTTTGTTCTTCAAAGTGCCACCATTCAGATTGAAGAGTTTCAAAACCAACACTTGTCATAATACTTTTTAATTTATTGGCATTACTATTATTATATTTTACAACAGATGTTGTATCCAATGTATGCATTGTAGATTGTGCTTTTAAATCTTTTCCATTTTTATCGGTTAAAGCAATATCAACTGCAATTCCTCTATTATGGTTAGATGCACTTTGAGCAAGAAACCATCCTGGTCCCCAATAAGCACCATTTTTATCATATAATATTTTTTGTCTTACCGTACTATTATTGTTATAAAGTGTTAAAAACTTACTATAAATAGATTTTGTTACAGCATAAGGTCGATAAGAATCATATACTTTTAAATTATATCCTTGTTTAACAGCCACATTATAAGCTTTTTGAAGTTGCTTTGCGACTGGAAATAAAAGTGGTGCATAATAAGTTTCTTTTCCTATTTTACTATTATACTTTTTTGTAAACCCATATAAATTTTTACCTGTCACACCAGAAATAGAATAACCTGCAGACTTATAGATAGAACTACTTGCATTGGTAATTTCATAATACATATCAGGAATAACATCAGGTAAATTAATCATAATATAATCAGAATAAACATAACCTGTTGTTTGCCCATATTTTATTTTGATGTATTTCGTTTTACTATCCATAGCACTTAAAATTGTCATTTTGCCACCAGTTGGTGTGGTTCCTATTTTGCTACTATTACCATTTGCACTTTTTCGAATATTTAGTGTTTGATTTGCCCATGCAACTGCATTGTATAACGTAGCACTAAAAGTTCCTATTTTTTTCTCTTCTTGTTTGTCTTCTGGATCTTTATTTTCTACCGATGGATTTTCTGTAACTTCTTCTTTTTCCTCTTCTTTTGGTGTTTTATCTGTTTTCTCTTCGGTTGTTGATGTATTGTTTTCCAAAACGGTATCTTCCTTTGTTTTTTCTTCTTCCTTTGTAGAATCTATTATTGGATTTTGTACTGTTGGTAATTGAACTTGATAAGATTCTTCATTTTCTATGATATAACTATAAGATTTTGAAGCATCATCAGAAAGAACAATTTGTTCTGTAATTATATTATTATCTTCGATTGTTTCTTCTTGTACTTCTTCTTTTTCATCTTTCAATGGTGAAGTATTTGAACTTTCTTTTTGATTTTCTTCTACTGGTACAAAATTAGAAGTTTTCTCCTTTGTTGATGATACTGTTTCGTTTGAAGTTGTTTTTTGTGTTGATGACAATATTGAATTTGCTTCTGGTTGTGTTTTTGGTGTTTCTTCTACTTGATTGTTTGTTTCTTCTTTTTCTACATCTTTATTATTGTTATCCTTCGTCTTTGTTTTAGTTTCATTTTTATCTTTTGTTTCGCTTATTGAATTTGTTTTTTCATATGATGTTTGTTCTTTTTCTTTTTCTTTATATTTTTGATTACTATAAACAATAATACCCAAAATAACCAAAACTACAATAGCAAGTATTAAAACAATTCTTTTTATTTTTTCTTTCTTTGTATAACCATATTGAAATTCATTCATAAAATCTCCCCCTATTAGCTCCATATTATAATATAGAATAATGAAAATAGCAAGAAAAAAAGTTCTTTAAAGAACTAATTTACCCCTAAATATTCTTCTAACGTAATTTGTCTTTGATAAATCTCATTGGCAATCGATTCTCCTACATAACGAATATGCCAAGGTTCATATTGATACCCTGTAATATCTTCTTTTCCTTTTAAATAACGAATAATAAAACCAAAGCGATGTGCATTTTCTTTTAACCAAATACCTTCCTTTGTTTCTCCATAATTGTTATCAAGCTTACCAACATCAAACGCAAGTCCTGTTTGATGTTCTGATTGTCCCGGTTTTGCTGAATAGGTATTGGCAAGTGCTTCTCCATCTCTTGCCACATAATTATTATAGAGTCTTTTCTGCGTGTTATAAGAGCGAAAACCAGAAATTAAAGGAATCGAATAACCTTCTTTTTTGGCAGCTTGTTGTAGGGTTGAAAGAGCAAGAGAAGCGGTTTTATCTACACCGGGATTATAATTAGCAGGTAGAGAATATTTTTTATTTACAATTAAAATACCATTGATATAAGTACCTGCTTTTTCTTGTTTTTCTACTTGTTCTACTACATTTACTTTTCGAACAACGGATGCCTTATTATGTGATGAATCTTCTACTTCATATAAAATTTCATAACTACCTACCTGATCCTTTAAAACATTGGAATTTACTTTTACTTTCTCTTTTAAATCCTTATCATAATTATCTGTCACTTCATACCCTGTCTCTTGATAGTCTTCTCCCTTTGAAAGCGTTACTTCTTGTTCTCCATTTAAAGTAATCACAGGACTTTCTTTATCTACTACTTCTATGGTTCTTACTTTCTTTCTTTGAAACCACAAAAAGGAAAAAGAATAAGTAATAGGATATGTTCCTATTTTTTTCGTATCCACCTTTCCTTTTTTCATAACATGCGGAATCGTAAAACCAAAAGCTTTGGCATAGGATCCTTCTTCCTTGTAAGGATCAAAAACAGGGATCGTAACTTTTTCTTTTCCTTTTAGGGTAAGTGTTATTATTTTTTTATTGAACAAAAGGAAACAACTAATTAAAATTAGGAAAACACCAATAATAGAACCAATGATAATCCATTTCTTTTTCTTCATAAAACTCCTTTCTTATAAGAAAAAATACCATATGGTATTTTAAAACATTACTTTTTCTCTAATATAAGCTTCAATCTCATCAAGAGAAATTGTTACTTGTTCCATCGTATCGCGATCTCTTACGGTTACGGTATTATTATTAAGTGTCTCATCATCAATCGTAATACAGAATGGAGTTCCAATGGCATCACTTCTTCGATACCGTTTTCCAATACTTCCTGCTTCATCATAACTAACAGAGAAAGACTTTGCTAAGGTTTTATAGATTTCTTTTGCTTTTTCACTATGATACTTCTTCGCAAGTGGTAAAACCGTTACTTTGTAAGGTGCTAGATAAGGATGAAGATGTAAGACTTCTCTTGTTGTTTTATCTTCTAATTCTTCTTCTTCATAAGCATCACATAAAATCGTTAAAAAGGTACGCTCTACTCCAAGACTTGGTTCAATAACATAAGGAATGTATTTCTCATTGGTTTCTGGATCCAAATAGCTTTGCGAAACACCAGATGTTTTTTCATGTTGTGTTAAATCGTAATCCGTACGAGAAGCAATTCCCCAAAGTTCTCCCCAACCAAATGGGAATTGATACTCAATATCCGTTGTCGCATTACTATAAAATGATAACTCTTCTTTGGAATGATCTCTTAATCTTAAATTTTCTTTTCGAATACCAAGAGAGGTTAAAAAATCATAACAAAAATCTTTATAATATTTATGCCATTCTAACTCCGTACCTGGTTTACAGAAAAATTCAAGTTCCATTTGTTCAAATTCCCGAACACGGAAAATAAAGTTACCTGGTGTAATTTCATTTCGAAAACTTTTTCCTACTTGTCCAATTCCAAATGGTACTTTAAGACGCATACTTCTTTGAACACTTAAGAAATCAGCAAAAATTCCCTGCGCTGTCTCGGGTCTTAAATAAATCGTACTCTTCGCATCTTCTGTTACTCCTTGAAAGGTTTTAAACATTAAGTTAAACTCACGAATATCAGTATAATCAAGGGCCCCACAATTAGGACAAGTAAGATTATGTTCTTTGATATAATCCATTAATTCTTCATGGCTCATACCAGCCGCATCTTCTACTCCACTATCTTCTACTAATTTATCGGCACGATGTCTTGTTTTACATTTTTTACAATCGATTAAAGGATCGGAAAACGTTGCCAAATGTCCACTTGCTTCCCATACTTTTGGATTCATTAAAATCGCACTATCAAGCCCTACATTGTTTTCACTTTCTTGAATAAACTTCTTTAACCAAGCATTTTTAATGTTGTTTTTAAGAAGCATTCCAACAGGTCCATAATCCCAAGTATTCGCAAGTCCTCCATAGATCTCACTACCTTGAAATACATATCCATATTGCTTACAATAGGAAACTAATTTTTCCATTGTTAATTTACTCATTTTTATCATCCTCTTTTCTTATTTCTTCTAATAATTCTTCTTTGGTCTCTACAACCGTAATATAATTTTGTTGATAAAATGTATCTTCAATTAAATTCTTTTCGATCATTTTATCAATGTCTTCTAACAAGGAAGAAAACAAGTGATGAAAATTATACAAAATCAACTTCTTTTTTGTATCCGTCTCCATTTTAATATCAATCATCGAATAAAGTTCTGCCCTTGTTCCGATGCCACCTGGGAAAAAGATAACAACATCACTTTCATCAAATAGTCTTTCTGTTCTATCACAAACATTTTCTACTTCTATTTTCTTACTTGCTCTTGTTTCAAAGAGAGAAGAAGTTTTTCTAACACCTACTACTGTAAGAGATCGATGTTCCTCTCGTATCTTATCTTTGATGGTTCTTAATATACCAGTTTCATTGGGTCCCATCACAAATTGATAAGACGAATTCTCTGATAGAAGATACTCTATTACCTTTTCTATTTCTTTATCACTTTCTAGTAGATCTCTACTTGCAGCCATGATTCCTATATTCATTCTATTTTCCCTTCCTTTCTTATTATATCTATTTTTTATCTTCTAGCCAAGTAATTTTGGAAGAAAAATCATAATTCCTGTGATGCCCGCAAAAATAGCCATAACCAAAACGGCACCTGCAGCGGCATCTTTCGCAAGGCGTGCTTCTTCTTTTTTCTCTTTGGTTACAAGATCGACTACATTCTCAAGTGCCGTATTGACAAGCTCCAAAGCAAGGACAGATCCAAAAAGTAAAAGACAAATAAGCCATTCAAAGAAACTTATTTTATAAAAAATTCCTGCAATAACAACCAAGATAGCAATAAGAAAATGAATAAACATATTTCGTTCTGTTTTAATGGTATCAAGAATTCCATGAAATGCATCCAAACAGGACTGAAACAAAGGTTTTTCTTTTTCTTTTCTCTTATCCTTTTCATAAAGATAAATAAGAAAAGATAACACAACAACACCTAAGAAAAAGCCACCTAAAATATCCGTTACATAATGAACCCCTAAAACAATACGACTCATGGCGATTGCGACCACAAAAAGACTTAAAAAGATGGATAAAATTGTTTTCTTTTGTTTGTCTAATTTACTACTACTAACATAATATAACAAAAGCCCATAAAATACTGTCGCACCAAAGGTATGACCGGATGGAAAACTATAATCAGATAATAATTGTTGTCCAATCAAAGGACGCGTTCTTGTAAAGATATTTTTGGTAAGGATAATAAGGATTCCACTTAAGAGAAGACTAAGAAGAGAATAGAATCTTTTCTTATTATCAGGTAAAAGAAAAATAAGAACAAGACAGACGGCAATAAGCCCTTTGGTAGATCCAAAAAAGGACAAAATTTTAGCAATATTTACAGTTGTTTGTGTTTGATGCGACACAAAAAACTGATAAAAGCCATTGTCTAATGTCATCGTTAATTCCATCATAACAAGAATGGATAATACAATAAAAAAACTACTAAATAAAAACACTCTTTTTTTCATACTAACTCCTATCTATTCTTTCCTTTTTGATAATACGATTGTAAAAAATCATTGCTAAATTGTTCTGTTATATAATTATCATATAAAAAGCTTACTGTTTTAGAAGAATCCAATCTCTTTTCTATCTCAAGATAGGAAACATCTTTCAAAGACAAAGAGAAAAAATCTAACTGCATACTTTGTTCATCGGTCATTTCACTTGGTGCTTTTAAAGCAAGCATATCTTTGTTTACAATAAGAAATAGAAAATTACCATCCGATACAATATCATCCATTCGACTACTTTTCGCATTGGTTTCTTTGGCAAATTCAAAAACACAGTCTTGATGCATTTTACCAACCTCACTTCGATACTTATACCAAGTACCTTCCTTGTTTAAAATTAAAACACGATAATCTTCTATGTTAATTGGTTCTAATTCTGTTTGTTTTTCCATTTTCTCACATCTTTTCTATTTTCTTTATATTTTGATATATATTCTTACTTTTTAAATAAACTCCAGTATAGCGATCGTAATAATCATCTAAAAAGCGATTGATTTCTTTTGTTACTTCCTCTTTTACGTCAATTTTCGATATTTTTTTAAGATCAACATAATAATACATCCGAAGATGCTTAATGGCATCTTCACTATAAAATCCATCTTGTTGATAACAATTACTACAAACAAGACCACCTGCTGTAGGAGATGCACTTACAATGTTTGTTGTTTTCCCACAAATAGAACAACAATCAAGCGTTGGTTGTACTCCTAAATAATCCAAATATTTTAACTGAACAATATTCGTAATAACTTCTGGTTGTAAACCTTCTTCTATTTTATCTAAAGCTGCTAATAAAACAGAAAGAATTCCTTTCGCTTCGCTTTGTTTTACTACTTGATTGGTTAAATCAAGTAAGAACGAGGCCGATACAATTCTATTTAAATCCATGGTTGTTTTGGAATAAAAAGATATTACATCAATACTAATTAAAGTAGATAAACCTTTTTCTTTATAATAAAAGTGATAAACACCATAGATTAGTTTTCTACTTGCGCCTCTTAACTTACTTTTTAAATTTCTACAGCCCTTTGAAATAATACTAACTAGGCCGTATTCTTCTGTTAATACATGTAAAATTTTACTAGAATCACTATAATTGATCTCGTTTAGGCAAATTCCTTTGACATCGACTATCTTCACTTGCTTCACTTTCTTTCAATTTTTTTGCTAATAAATAATATTTTATATCTCCTGTTTCTTGAAATAATTTCCATACAATATTTTCCATTCTTATCACCTAATGATATAGTGATAAATTTTTTTATTTTTTATTCATCCAAACCAAATTCTTTGAAATATTTTTCTTCATCGCGCCAGTTGTCAATGGTTTTTACATGGGTTTCCAAAAAAACTTTCTTTCCTAAAAACGCTTCCATATCCTCTCTTGCAAGCATTCCAATTTTCTTTAACATACTACCATTTCTTCCAATAATAATTTTCTTTAAATTGGCGCGGTCTACTACAATTAATACCATGATATGTACCAAATCTTCCTCTTCTTCATAAAGTTCGGTATAACAAGTAATAGAATGTGGTATTTCTTCTCTTGTTAACATCATGATTTTCTCTCTTACAAACTCTGCCATAAGAAACTTGGTTGAAACATTGGTTAATTCTTCCTCATCAAAAATAGGGTCCCCATCATCTAAATATTTCTTTATGGTGGTAAGTAGATCTTCTTCCCCTTTTTTCTTTAACGCAGATATGGGAATAATTTCTTGAAAGGGATAATAATCTTTTACAGAATCAATCACTTTTATAACATCCTCTTTTTTCATTTTATCGATTTTATTTAATAGAAGAAAAACAGGAATTTCTTCATCTTGTTCCTTTATCTTATTTAAAATAAACTGATCCCCTTTTCCAAATCCACTGGATGCATCAATTAGAAGTAAAATAAGATCGGCATTTTCTATATTTTGATAAGCTTTTTTGTTTAAAAGGCTTCCTAATTTATGACTTGGTTTATGAATTCCTGGAGTATCGATAAAAATAATTTGAGAATCTTTATCTTGATAGATTCCATGAATAATATTTCTTGTTGTACCACTTTTATCGGTTGTAATGGCAAGATGAATGTTTAAAAGACTATTTAATAAGGTGCTTTTTCCAACATTAGGACGCCCCATAATGGCTACAGATCCACACTTCATAATATCACCTAAAATAGTCCTATTACTTTCGGAAGAAAAATAATCGCTAACATAATAGCAGACATTAAAACAAAGACAAACTCAGCCGCACTTGCAGTATCTTTGGC
>CANQYK010000043.1 GCA_947628065.1 uncultured Bacilli bacterium
TAAATTTTATTTTATTTCAAAAAAAAAGACTATCGAAAAAAATTAATCACTTAACTTTTTCGACAGCCCCTTTTCTACTATTCCATTTCTACTAAAGATAACTTTTTATCTTCGTGCATAAAGGTTAATGTTGCTTCATTTTGATAATCGTTATCTTCTTCATAATCCCATGAAACTTTTACAACATAAGCCTTATCATCACTTGCATCTCCTACTGTAAATGTTGTTTGTTCTATCCCTTCAATAGAAACATCTTTTACGGTTGGAAGATCTTGTTCCCTATTATCATACATATCACTTTCAACATACTTATAAATCGTATCTTCTGCTTTCAGTAAGAAATTATCAATTGCAAGGCTATGAACAAAAGAAACACCTCCAACATCTGTGTTGGCAACTTTATCATTTAAAGTATAAAAATCTAAAATGAACATCTTACTAATGGTTTTTACATATTGTTCTTCATCAACAGGATCTTCTTTTAAAATTTTCGCTAGTTTTTTAAATTCTTCTTTATATTTTTTACTCTTATTGGATTTTAAAGTATATCCATATTCTTTTATTTCATTTTCAACCGTTGCTTTTTTCTTTGTTGTATTTTTTTCCTGAAAGAAAGTAAAATATACAAAGAATGAAGCTCCTACTATAATAAGTAGTAAAACAACAATTAAAAATCGTTTCACCCCTTTTTTTAATTTCATTTTGCTTCCTCCTTGCTAACTTTTTGCTCATCTTTATTTGGATTCAATAAGTCAAAGACAATAATATTATTAGATACATCTAGTAATTTTTCTGTATAATCACTGTTCTTTTTAATGTAATCTTCATCAATAACTTCTTCCTCTTTTAAAGACATATATTCTCCTTTTTGACTATTATAATATACTTTATTGGTTAACCAGTTACCATTTGGGAACACAATAATATTTTGATCTTTTATCTCAAAAATATCATGTCCTAAAGCGTATTTGTTATAAAAACCTAACATATTAGAAATGGTTGGTTGAACATCATACATTCCCATAACGTCATCTACTACTCTTGGCTCAATGGTACCATCTTTGGTCCAGATTAAGAATGGAACTTTACGATTTAATTCATAGTGATAACTATTAAATTCTTGATACGTTGGATCATCATTGTCCTTTACCGTCTCTGTTGCCATATCATAATTTAACATTTTAACATAATCTTTTTTTGGTAATCTAGCATCATGATCTCCATAAATAATAACCGCTGTATTATCAAGAAGTCCTGCTTCGTCTAACTCTTGGAAAAACTCTCCTAATACTTCATCGGCATAATGAATGGATTTAAAATAATTTCCAAGTTTTGATCCTTCCAAATAAGGATGCTCTACAATAGACGTTGTTCCATCTTCTCCTACTACCTCTTCATTCATAGTTACTTTAAACTCTCCATATTTTTCTACATCCGAAAATGGTGTATGATTAGAAAGAGAAATTAACAAACCATAGAATTTATCATGATCTTCCTTTATTTTTTTCATTTTCTCAACAGATTGACGGAAGAAAGACTTATCGGATAATCCAAGACCAATGGTCTCTTCTCCTTTGGTTTTGTATGTTTCTTTGCTATAGAATTTATCATATCCTAAAGACTCATGCATCGCTCTACGATTCCAAAAATCAGCGTTATTGGCATGCATACTAAAGGTATAATATCCTTTTTCTTTCATAAATTTTGGTGTTCCATTATAAACACGATCAAAGTAACTAACAAAAGCCGTACCATTTTGTGTTGGCATCAAACTCGTATTAAAGGTAAGTTCCGTATCACTTGAGGTACCTACACTAACTTGAGAATAAAAGTTAGAAAAATATAAGCTTTCTTTGATTAATTTATTCATATTTGGTGTTACTTCTACACCATTAAAGGAACGATCGAGTGCGACACTTTGGAAACTCTCAGCATGAATCACAATAATGTTTTTGTTTTCTAAAATGCCTGTGTATTCATTTGTATAATCTCTCTCATCACTTTTTTCTTTGAAATAATCATCAAACTTTCTTTTAGCTTCATCATATCCAAACATAGCACTAATTTTTGGTTGTAAACTTTTTATAACATCGTTTCCTTGGTACAAATAAATACCAAAACGCATTACAATATATTCACGATTCCATTGTTTTATGAATCGTCCTACTTCCAAACTAGAAAGCGTAAAAACAAATACAACCATGGTAATAGCTCCTGCAATCATAGTATGAAGCCATTTTGTTTTTCTCTCTTTCTTACCATATGACTCTATTTTTCCTTTTTTCTTTAACCTGTGATAATAAAAAATGAAAATTAAAACAGGAATAATATAAAGCAAATCTTTTAATTGTAAAACATTTTCCACAACTGCATCCCCAACGGGTGCGATAAACTGCGCTAAAGAGAGCATGGATGCACTTGCAAAGGAAGTATAAAAAGTATAATAAATCGAATTAATCATACAAATTGCGGTAAAAAAGATCGAACATACCAAAAGATACGTATATCTTTTCTTCCCTTTAAAAAGATACGAAAAAGAACCAAGCAAAATCACAATACCAAGATCGGCAATAATTGGTTTGATGGCTAAATAATTTTCAAGGGTATGCATCGTAAAAAAGCGAAGCATCGTTGAATTTATAACACAAACAAGAACAAATAAATAAAACAAACTATTTTCCTGAAAGGCTTTTTTTATTAAATGTTCTTCTTTTACTCTTTTAAAATATTTTTTTCCTTTTTGGTTAATTTTTTTTATTTTTTCTTTCATCTCTTTCGCCTCCTACTCATTATATCATGTTTCTATTTCTTTTTCAATTTCCTATCTACGAAAGAAAGAACAAGACGATAAATAACATAAAGCAGAAAAAGAATTTGACTCATTTGAACAATGACAAATAAGCTATCATGTTTATAAATCTTTGCAGGTGTGGAAAAGGATAAATTGTTTGCTAGACCTTGACTGATAAACTGAGCAAATAAGTAAATATGAAACGATAAAACAACATAAGAAAGAATCTTATCCCACTTTTTTTTGTCCTTTTGAAACATCATCCACACAAGAAGCAAAAAGGAACAAAAGACGGTAAAAATATAGAAAATAAGATTAGGAAAATAAAACGTATTTAAAATGATTTTCCCAATTTCTGTTAAAATATAGAGTGCGTCCTTTTTGTATAAAAAGGTAAGAAGAGAAAACAAAAATAAAAGGAAAAAGGATAATCCAAGACGAACATTTTTATTTTGGACTTTTTCATTGTAAAGCAAAAAAACAAGGATAAGAAGAAAGATTATAAACTCTTCTATCGCAAGAAAACTTGAAAAATTCATTTTAAAAAATAGTATTAGTTTATCAATCAAACTCAAATCCATAGTGATCCCTTTCTATTCTTTTGTCTGTTCAAAAATATAAACACTTTGATGTTCTAAATTATTATGATTGCACGTAATTAACGTTAATGTTTTTTTATTATAATCACGAAAAATTGCAATTTTTCCTGTCTTTTCTACTTCATAACTTTTTACTAATTTATAATAATAAGCTTTTGCTTCATAACTTACGGTCGCAACATCACCAAGTTCTAGCTTATAAAGATTGTCAAAGAAAGAAATATAAGAATTTCCAGAATGAGCCATTAAAATAAAGTTTCCCTTTGGAACATCTGGATAATCAGCTTCTTTAGCAATGGTAATGTTATAATTAATATCATTATATTTGGAGTTTTTTGATACAAATCCTCTTTTTAATCGAATACTTGGAATACTTAATTGTCCTACATAAGTATAACTAATTTTAGGGGGGTCTGGTATAACAACAGGTGGAGTGGATCCATCCGTAGGCGAAGTTACAATATTTTCTACTGGTACACTATTAATTGTTGTATTATCTTCGTTTATTTCTTCTTGATAAATAGCAAGCTTCATCTCACTAAAGACCATTTCCTTTAATTTTTTAACGGGCGCAGCAAGAAGAAATATAACACCTAAAATAAGGAAGAAAAGACCAACTATTAATCGTTGGCCTTTTTTGTTAACTTCTTTTCTTTGGTTCATTTTCTGGTTTAAGTGCAACAACAATTAACGCAATACCAATTAGGACAATTCCTGCTCCAATACCATAAATGAAACTTGTATTTGATGCAGTATCTGGAACATCAATTTGTTTTGTATTTTTAATTACAACTTCAGTTGTATTATCTTTTGTTATTTTAAATTCATAACTTGTCTGATCTGCACTATATCCTTCTGGAATCTTTGTTTCTGTTGCCGTATAAGTTCCAACTGGTAATGTGATTTCATAATCTTTATCGGTTGATTCAAATTGTGCGACTTGATTACCTTTAACGTCACGAATAACAATCGTTGCACCTTTTACATTTTTACCTGATTCTGCATCTACTTTACGAATTTTTCCTTTTCCAACTTCTGTCTCATAAGAAATACTTGCATTTGTAGTTACTGGATTTCGATCAATCACTCCCAATACTGTTTTCTGATATTGACTTCCAACAGGATTATAAACATAAGCATTCTTTGTTTCATAAGTTGCAGTAATATCAATATCAAGAGCAAGTTTACCATCTTTTAAGGCTCCTGCTGGTACTTTAAGACGAAAGGCTTGCCCTCCTGCAATTGAACCATCTACCTCAACACCTTGTGCATTTAAAACTTTTACATTACTATTTGATACTTTTACTGTATAACTAAAGCCATTAGAACTTCCATTTGGTGTAATGGCATCTGTTATAAGATTACTTCCATCTACTGTATAAGAAAGATTACTTAAGTCAGGTAAACTAATCGTAGGAGTTGCACTTCCTCCTTGATATTTAAGAGCAGCTTCCACTAAGGCTGTTATTTTACTACCAAACATTCCATTTGCTTTTATACCTTTTTTCTCTAACACAGATAAGTTATTATAGAAACGATAATTTCTATTTTCTGCACTAGTATATTTATCATTTTCATCATCTTCTACTACAGAAGTAGTCTTTCCTTTACTATCATAGTTTTTATCATCGTCACATTCATTAACTTTATCGATATACCACCAAATAGCAATTTGAGTTAAATACTCATTAAGTTCTGCTTGATCATATTTTTGTCCAGAAACATGAGATGCAGTCACCCCAAAATTATTGTTATCTAAAATATAAACAATTCCAGGATAAGTGGATAAAATAGATTCTCCTTTTTTATAATGAACACCACCATTCATTTCTTTACTTCGCTCAATACAGAATATATCGGAAATACTACCACCGCTATATTTTCCTGCAAATCCTTTTTCAATGGTAACTTCATTAATAGCATTCATTGTAAAATCACTTACATGACTTCCTGTTGCTATTACACTATCAAATTCATCTGGAATTGTAGTCCTTGTAATTGCTGCATAAGAAAGTCCCGTTGATAAAAACATTCCGATAATAAGAAGAAGAACTAAAATAACTCCTGATACAATACCTATTTTCTTAATATCACTCTTTGCTTTTTCGAATTGTTCTAAATCTTTATTCTTTTTTCTTGTTGTTTTTTTCTTTGTATTACCTGTACTCATAAGTCTTCACCTTACCTTTACTAAAGTATAACAAACTTCATTTTTTTTTTCAAGAAATTTTAAACATTCCTTTACAATTCTCACTAAAATCTTCTTTGTTTGTGTAAACATAAGCTATGGTATCTCCTTTTTTTATCATTTCTTTTTCCTTTTTTACAAGAACAAGTCCAGCATCATAATCAATTTTATCTTTCTTTTCCCTTCGTCCTGCACCAAGCGAAAAAACATATTTTGCACAAGAAAGAGCATGAATTTCTTCTAAAACGCCATCTTGCTCTGCTTTTAGTTCTATTTTTTTAGCATGAATTGTAAAGTCTTCTAAATTTCCTCCTTGATATGTTACAAATTCTATAAATTTTTGATAGGCTTTTCCATTATCAATAACATCAATTATCATTTTTTTTGCTTCTTCTTCTGTTATTCCTTTGGCCATTGCTACTAAATTACTACCAAGTTCTAATACTGTATCCAAAAGAACTCCTTTTTCTTTTCCTTGTAATACTTCCATTGCTTCCATTACTTCTACTTTATTTCCAATCGCATTTCCTAAAGGAGAATCCATAGATGAGAAAATGGTCCGTGTTTCTTTTCCATACTTTTTTCCTATTTTTATTAGTAAATCCGAAAGCCTCTTCGCATCCTCATCTGTTTTTAGCAAAGCACCTTCTCCAACTTTTACATCAATTACAATTTTATCCGCACCACCTGCTATTTTTTTACTCATAATACTACTTGCAATCAAAGGAATACTTTCAGTTGTTCCCGTAACATCTCTTAAGGCATAAACCATTTTATCAAGTGGTGTTAAATTTTCTGTTTGACTTGTTACAACAAGACCTATTTCTTTTGCTTGTTTTTTAATCTCCTCCAAACTAAGATCAACTCGAAAACCTGGAATGGATTCTAACTTATCTATGGTGCCACCTGTAAAGCCAAGGGCTCTTCCGCTCATTTTAATAAAGGGAATTTGAAGACTTGCAATAATAGGTCCTAAAATTAAAGTTGTCTTATCTCCTACTCCACCAGTTGAATGTTTATCTACTTTTACTCCATCTAAAAAACTTAAGTCTAGGATATCTCCACTATGAAGAAAAATATCAGTCAAATGAAAAATTTCTTCTTCTTCCATATCCTTAATACAAATTGCCATTAAAAGAGCACTCATTTGATAATCTTTTACCAATCCTTTTTGATAACCAGTAAAAGCATATTCTAATTCTTCTTTTGTAAGGATTTCCCCTTTTCTTTTTTTGTTTATAATATCAATTATCATATTATCACCATCCTACTTATGATTATATAGAAAAAGATAAGAAATAGCTAGTACTTCTTATCTTAATTTTCGTGCAATTAACTCAGCACAACGTTTTGGATTGGCAATAACAAGCTGATAAACGGTTTCATATTTCCGTAATTCTTTCATCAATTCGATTTCTTCTTTTGCCATTCGTATCGTTTTTTCATTTGGTTTGGAATCCACTTTTTTATCTCTTCCTAAAAGATAATCAAGGTCTACTTCGAAATAATTTGCAAGATCAAGTAATGTTTCAAGTGTGGGTGTTCTAGTACCATTTTCATAACAACAGATACTAACCTTTGTTACATTAATAATTTCACCCAATTCTCTTTGTGTAAGACCGCGGTCCATTCTTAATTCTTTCATTCTTTTTGCTAATAACATTTTTCCACCTCATCAAGTTCATTATAACCTAGATAAGAGGGAAAAAAATCAAAGTTTACCAATAATTAACTTTTATTATTTTTCAAGTGCTTCCGACGGTGAAATATCAATATGGTTGACATTTCTTTTTTCTTTGGAATTGCTTGACAAAAAGGTTAGTCGCTCTGCTACGACTTCCAAAAGATTCCTTTTTCCATCACTAGTTTCAACAGATCTTGATTGCAGTCTTCCTTTCACACCGATAATATCTCCAGTGTGACAGTAATCGGATGCAATTTTGGCCTTTTCTTCCCATACAGTACAAGGAATAAAATCCGTTTCATAAATTCCATCCATGTTTTTAAAACTTCTAGGAACAGCAAGCGTTAAGGTACCAATTTTCTTGCCTGATTCTGTTTCGTTGACAACTATTTCACGTGTCAGTCTTCCAACTAGAATAATACTGTTTAACATAGCATTCCTCCTTTCAGGAACTACCATATCAAAAACAAGAAAATTCGTCAAAAAGGGAATTTTCAAAATTCAGCCCCTTTTTTGGGGGAATTTCGCATTTTCCCCGGGGGAATTTGCAATTTTCCCCCAATTTTGGCCCGGAATTTGCAAAATTCACTTTTTTTTAAAAAATTGCATTTTTTTGCATTTCCATAGAAAAAAGGACCTATAATGTCCTTTTTAGTAGTTGATTTAACTCTACTGCATATTCCATAGGAAGAGCTTCTTTAAAGGTTTCTAAGAAACCAAGAACAACCAGTTCTTCACATTTTTCTTTCGATATCCCCTTACTCATTAAGTAAAACAATACATCATCTCGAATCCTAGAAACCGTTGCTTCATGCTCTAGACTACTTTCTTTGTTAAGACAAAGATTTGAGGGAATCGTATCACTTTTACTAATGTCATCTAATATTAAAGTATCGCATTTAATCATGGCATCACTTTTCAAAGCATCTTTTTCTATTTTGACTTTTCCACGATACGTAGCGTTTCCTCCATTTCGAGCAATACTTTTGGATATAATTTGACTTTTTGTATTTTTCCCTAAATGAATCATTCTAGCACCCGTATCTTGAATTTGATTGTTACTTGCTACACTAATGGTAATACAAGTTCCTCTTGCTCTATCACCTTTTAATATACAACAAGGATATTTCATGGTAACTTTACTTCCAATATTACCATCGATCCACTCCATTGTTCCATCTTCTTCAACCAAAGCTCGCTTTGTTACTAAATTATAAACATTTGGTGCCCAGTTTTGAATTGTCGTATAACGACACTTACTTCCTTTTCCAACATAAATTTCCACAACTGCAGCATGAAGAGATGCTTCACTATAAGTAGGTGCGGTACATCCTTCAATATAATGTAGTTCGCTATCATCATCAACAATAATTAAAGTACGTTCAAACTGTCCCATACTTTTACTATTGATTCGAAAATAACTCTGTAGAGGTCGATCTAGTTTTGTATGAGGCGGAATATAAATAAAACTTCCTCCACTAAAAACACTACTGTTTAAAGCCGCAAATTTATTCTCTTGAAACGATACTATATTACCAAAATATTTTTTTGCTATTTCTGGATAGTTTTTTAGAGCATTTTCAATTGATGTAAAAATTACTTTTTTCTTCTCTAATTCTTCTATCATTTTATGATATAAAACTTCACTTTCATATTGAACACCCATTCCATCCATATGTTGTTCACTTTCTAATACGCCAAGAGAGGATAATTCTTCTCTTACTGGTTTTAATACATTGTTCCAATCATCTAATATTCCATGATCTTGTGATTTGTAATAGGTAATTTTATCATAATCAAGAGGAATTTCAGGTCCAAAAGGAAGTGTATTTGGAAGTCTACAAAAAGTATCATATGCTTTCAATCGATATTCTCTTACCCATTCTTCCTCTTTTTTATGACTAGATATTTTCTTTATATTTTCTATACTAAGTCCTTTTATTTCCATAAGAGTCCTTCTTTCTACCACTATATTATACGAAAAAAATAAAAAATTGAAAAGCTTTTTTCAACAGGCCATAAAAATAAAATATAAATCTTTACTTTTTTAGATTATAAGTTTAAATTATTACTATAATTATAATTGATTTCTCATAAAATTTTATCACTTATTTTGACAAATTTACGATTTCAAATACTTTTGTACTAAAATAAGATTAAGGTGGTAAGATGATTACTAAAATAAAAGATATTAGGGAAGACAATGATTTAACACAGCAACAAGTGGCTGATTATTTGAACGTGAAACGTTCAACCTACACTATGTGGGAATTGGGCGATGTTAACTTCCCTATCGAAAAATTAGTATTATTAGCTGAGTTATTTCATACAAATGTTGAATATATGCTAGGAATTAGTTACAGTAAAATACCAATGAAATATGAAACTGAAATTGATTCGAAGTATATTGGATATCAATTAAAAAAAGTAAGAATAAGAATGAGAAAAACTCAGAAAAGTTTTGCAGACTTGTTAGGAATCAGGCAATCAAGCTATTCTTATTACGAAGATGGAAGAACAAGAATTCCGACTGATAAACTAGTAATACTTGCCAAAACATATCATATTTCAATTAATCAGTTATGTGGTGGAATACCACTAAATAAAAAGCATCCTATTTTTGGATAGCTTTTTTCAATGCGCAAATGAATAGTAGCAAAAATACTTGCATTTATAGAAAAAAATGTTATAATATATTCACAACTTGAATTTTTGCATTTGAGTTGTAGATTAACTAGAATACTAAGGGCGATAGTATTCTAGTATTTTTATTTTAAACAAAAAGAGTTTTACATTTCTAAAATCTCTTTTATTGTGTTTTTTATTTCTTCTATCTTATGGAAAGATAAAACTTCTTCTAACTTCTCTTGCTTTTTCTTATCCCTTAATATTTCTTCATAATGGTTTAATAACTCTTTTGTTTCCCGTAATTGATTATAAATAGCGTTTCGACTAACATTATAATGATCGGCAATTTCTTGTAATGATAAATTTTCAAAATAATATTCTTTAAAATATTGTTGTTGTTTCTTGGTTAATAAACCTCCATAAATATCAAAAAGTACGGTATAGTAAAGAATCTCTTCCATCTTAACCTCCAATAATTTTGATAAGGCCTAAAACAAATAAGAAAAGACCAATACCAAGATAAAACAAAGTAAGATATGCTCTTTTATAAATCAATTTGTTATTTAACCCCATATCAAGAATAACAAGAGACAAAGAAAGTTCAAAATAACCAAAGACATTCTTTTTAAAAATAGAGATAACGCCTAAAATAAGGGTTAAAAACGTTAGAAAAAGCTGAACATATAAGAACGGATATACATTCCTTTCTTTTTTTTTCGCTTTTGGATGAATACTTGTAATACTTTTTTTCATAATTACTCCTCTATAAAATCTTTAAACAATCCATAAATATAATTTTCAATATCAAATTCCTGTAAATCTTCTTCTTTTTCTCCAAGTCCAATAAATTTAACGGGAAGATTCACTTCTTCTTTAATAGCAAGAACAATACCACCTTTTGCAGTCCCATCTAATTTGGTTAAAATAATTCCAGATAACGGTGTAATTTCTTGAAATGCCTTAGCTTGACTAATTCCATTTTGACCTGTGGAGGCATCGATTACTAACAAACTCTCATGGGGAGCATCTTCAATTAATTTTCCAATGACTTTGTTCATTTTCTCTAATTCCTTCATGAGATTGACTTTATTTTGAAGGCGTCCTGCCGTATCGATTAAAACAATGTCATAATGATCCTCTAAAGCAAGTGATAATCCTTCATAAATAACACTAGAAGGATCACTTCCCTCTTCTTTTCCATAAAAAGAAGCACCAACTCTATCTGCCC
>CANQYK010000044.1 GCA_947628065.1 uncultured Bacilli bacterium
TTTTTATCTCACCTAGAATAAGATTAACATTTTTTTTGATAATTTTCTATATCTTTAGTTTCGCAAGATGTCTATTTGTATTTCTTATTACAAATAGTCATTTCCAAATAGAATTGGAGGAATGGCTATGATAGAAAAGGTAGGTGTATATTGTAGATTATCGGATGAAGATAGAGATAAGATAAATAAAAATGATGATAGTAATTCAATAGTAAATCAAAGAAGTATGTGCTTAAAATATGCTAATCAAAATGGATGGAATGTTGTAGATATTTATTCGGATGATGACTTTTCAGGAGCAGGTACTTATAGACCTGATTTTGAAAGACTAATAAAAGATTGTGAAAGTGGAAAAATCAATTTAGTTTTATGTAAAAGTCAATCGAGATTTTCAAGAGATATGGAAGTCATTGAAAGATATTTACACAATAAGTTCATTGAATGGGGAGTTAGATTTGTAAGTATTGTAGATAATGCTGATACAAGTATTGAATCTAACAAGAAATCAAGACAAATAAATGGACTAATCAATGAGTGGTATTTGGATGATTTATCAACAAATATAAAGAAATCATTAAAGAATAAAAGAGAAGATGGCCTATTTATGGGTAGCTTTGCTCCTTATGGTTATGATAGGAGCGAAGAAGATTATCACAAATTAGTAGTTGATCCTGTTGCTAGTGAAGTTGTAAAAAAAATATTTCAAATGTATGCTGATGGGAATGGGTATCATAAAATTTGTGAGTATCTTAATAACAATAATATTCCACCTCGTTCAGTTTATAAAAGACAAAAAGGTAGCAAATTTGTATGTTCTAATTGTGATTATAAGACAGTTAGATGGAATCCTGATACAATCGCTCAAATGTTAAAAAATGAAGTTTATATTGGTAATTTAGTACAAGGCAAAATAACTTCTATGGGGTACAAAGTTCACAAGTTTAAAAAAGTAGATGAGAAAGATTGGTGTAGAATAGAAAATGCTCACGAGCCAATTATTGATATGGAAACTTGGAATAAAGTACAAAAGATTTTAGGTACTCATCAAAAGCCAATCAAAACAGGAGAAATACATTACTTAACTAGAAAAGTTTATTGTAGTTGTTGTAACAAAGTATTTATGAGAAATGTATATCACGTTAAAGCGGAAGAAACAGGTAAAAGAGCATATTTACAATGTAAGGGTGCAAAGAAGTATCATACTTGTGATAATAAAAAGTCAATTAGAATGGAAGAGATAGAAAAAATTATCATTGATGCTATTAATGATTTACTTGATAATTACTATGATAAAAATAATTTGCAAGAACTCTATAATCAAAGAAAGAAACAATGTACAAATAATTATGAAACAATAAAAGTTTTAGAAAAAGAAAAGCATAACCTTGATAAACAAATACAAGATAATAAAGTCTTTTACAGAAATCTTTACGAAGATAAAGTAAAAGGAACTATTACAGAGGATATGTTTTGTATGATGTCAGCCGATTATTTAGGAGAAATTGAAGCTATGACGAAACGAATAGAGGTAATAGACAACGAGATTAAAAGTTTAGAAATAGCGAAAGAAGAAAAAAAACAGGCTGATGAAATATTAAAGAAATACAGGCATATCGATAAGTTAAATAGAGTGATAGTAGATGAGTTTATTGATAAGGTTTATGTTGGATGTTATGATAAAGACACAAAAACAAGAGATATAGAAATAGAATGGAACATTAAATTTTAAGAAATAATAATAATTTTGGACTTTTCCTATTCCTGGACATACCGTTATTAATCCTGGTGCAAGTTTTTGAAGTTCCATCATTGTCTCCATTACCTTTGCTCTTTTTTCAGGAGATTCTTGAAGCAAGGTTTCGTTATACATAAAATCAACATTCTTTGATTTTAGTTCTTGTATTAATTGTTTATTAGGAATAATAACTTGTCTTACAATATCCTCTAAAGTAATTCCAAATCTATCTTCCCATACACATTTATAATTTCTATCATCTTTTTGTATTTCGACTAACTCATTAAATAATTCAAAGGTTTTATTATTTTCATCTGTTTTCATATTAGAGTGAAAACTTTGAAGTGAACTAGTTAAGGAATCTCTTAATAATTGAATAACTAAATCTTTATCATCTTTCGTAAAACCTTTGGTAATTATTTCATCTGCTGCATTCCTATTGATCATACTTCTTAATCGATAAGATGCTCCTAGTTTTTCAGCAAGATCTTGTCCCATTTTACTTGTTTTAAAATTATATTCAAAAGTTCTATTTCCCATATCATTTACAGAATTTCCATAATTTATGGAACCAATAACGAATTGAAAATCTCCACCAGATGAATTGCATTTTTGAATATTGGACTTTATTTCTTCATTGAATGCTTGCATTTGTTCATATGTTGCCGAATTGAAGTTTTCATAATCGGTTGTAAAATAAGAAACGATTTTATTTGAAATTATATTCCCTTTTTCTTTCCCATACATCTTAATACATATTTGTTCGATCTCTTTATATAATGTTGGTAATCCTTGTGATAGTCCTATATCACCTAATTTTAGTTCATCTTCTAAAGAAAGATTTAAACCACTTAATTTTTTATGTAGAGAATAGCGCATTGCTTCTTCACTATTACTATTTTTTATTTCTTTTATTGCATTCGTTGAAATCATTGAATCTTGATACTTATTAAAAAGATTTCTTTTTATTGTTTCAATTTGTTCAAAAGTATGTTTTCCAGCTTGGATAGGTGATAACATATATAAATTAGGAACAGAATCGATCCATTGATTTATTTCTTCAATTTTTGAACAATTTATTAAAGATAGGGCACAAGTCATTAATGAAGATAAATATACACCTTGATGATTCGTTTTTAATTTTGTATCTAGTTTGTCAGGATCAAATGATGTAATAGACTTAATCATTGTTAATTGTTCTTCCTGTTCTTGACGAATAGTAGTTAATATATCATTAATTTCTTTTTTTATTTCTTCTAGTGATTTATTAGAATTTGTATAATTATTTATTGCTGTTTTTCTTACTTCATCCGAAATCAAATTAGGATATTTCCTATTTTCTTGGTTTGTAATATCGTTTATATAATCTTCAACAATTTTATTTTTTTGATTCTCATTCATTCTTATCACCCTTATTTATATCTACCATAATTGTATCATTTTTTGATTTCTTTTTTTAGTCATTTTATTAAAATTTATAACTTGTGAACTGCTTGGTTTTTTTCTTTTTCTATGTTATACTGAACAAGAGGAATAGAGAATGATAGTAATAAAAGAGAAACAATCATTTTATAAAAAATTATTTTTTTATAAAAGTTATTTTTTTCGTTTTAATCAATTTACATCGAATTTAGAAGATCAAGAATTACAAGATATTATAACAGCACTGAATATAAAAAATCGAAAGAAAAGAATTGATTTTATTTATGATAAAGCTTGTGATTTGATTGACGCTAATACTTGTTCTAATTGTTGTGGTTTTTATGAAAATCAATGTTATGTTCAAAGAAAGATCAACAATAATAAATATAACGGATGTTGTAGAATGTGTTACTTTCAATCTGAAAATGGTTGTCCTACAAAAAATTTGGCGTGCAAATTATTTCAATGTTCGGAAGTAAGAAAAAGACATAAAGTGATAGAAGCAAAAGACATTAAAATATTAAAGTTATTAAGTTTAAGACAAAGATTTTTGGTAAAATCTGATTACTTTTCAACAAGGGAGGAAGTTCTAAAAGATCTATATTCTTTTAGTTTCTCTTATGCAACCATAAAAATGACATGTCGATTGATAAAAAGAGATTATCAAATGTGGAGAGGTGTTTATGAAAAAAGATAGTTTGTGGAAAAGAATATATGGTATGTTAAACAAAAGACAAAAGTTAAATTTTATAATAATCATAGGGATTATGATAGTATCTGCTATTCTTAGTCAGTTATTACCAATATCGATTGGAACATTAACCGATGATATTTTAAATCAAAGTCAGTTATCGTTTACGAGTATTTTACCATTTCTCTTTTTTATTTTGCTTATTACAGTAGCCAATGAAATTATCAAAGTGATTCGTAGAGTACTAGTAGAAGATACTTGTACAAGATGTGAAAAACTAGCGCGAAGTAACGCAGTTTCTTCCTTGCTTCATGCACCACTTAGTTATTTTAGAGAAAATATGACCGGTAATATTCATGGAAGATTAAATAGAAGTTTAGAGGGAACCATTAAACTTTTAAAACTATTATTTATGGACTTTGCGCCTGCTATCTTTAGTGGAGTAGCAGCGATTATTGTTATTTTTACCAAGCTTCCTTTTTTCTTAGCGCTTCTTATGTTACTTGTTATTCCAATTGGTATTTTAATCGTAAAAAGACAAATCTCTACCCAAAAAGGAATAAGAGTAGAGTTAATGGAAGAGAAAGCTTCTATGGATGGAGTTATGGTTGAATTAATGGGTGGTATTGAAGTCATAAGAGTTACCAATAATGCTTTAAAAGAGACCAATCGTTTTACAGAAAAGTCAGAATATTTAAGAGAAAAAGAAATGAACCATCATAGGGCAATGGCCTTTTATGATTGCTTAAAATTCATAAATGAAGCTGTCTTTACGGTTTTGGTTATTGGTGTATCGTCATACTTAGCAGGGGAAGGTGTTATTAGTGTTGGTACGGTTTTAACATCTTATTTATGTTTTACACAACTTACGACCCCTTTAAGAGAATTGCATCGTATTTTAGATGAATTATCAGAGTCCACAATTTTAGCCAAAGAGTATTTCCGGATTCTTGATTTAGAAGAAGACTTTTCTTATAAAACGAGAAAGAGATTAAAAGAAAAAGAAACAAAAGCTTATATTGCATTTGAAGATGTTACCTTTTCATATAAAAACAGTAAAAAAAGAGTCCTTGATCATCTAAACCTATCTTTAAAAGAAGGAGAGTTTATTGGAATTGCTGGACCTTCTGGATGTGGAAAAAGTACTTTCATTAAACTTCTTTGTAAACTAGAACAACATAGTTCTGGAAATATTTACATAAAGCAAAAAAATATTGATTCCTTATCAAGAAAAGAAATTGCCGATGTGATTGCCTTAGTGCCCCAAAATCCTTTTCTAATTGCAGGTACGATAAAAGAAAATATATGTTATGGAATAAATAAAAAAGTAAGTGATCAGGAGATTAAGGAGGCAGCAAAAAAAGCGTTTATTGATGACTTTATTGAAACCTTACCACAAGGTTATGATACTGTTTTATCAGAAAATGGTAGTAACTTATCCGGTGGACAACGGCAAAGGATTGCAATTGCTAGAGTGTTTTTAAGAAAACCAAAAATTTTAATTTTAGATGAAGCAACGAGTGCCCTTGATAATACCAGTGAGAAATACATTCAAAAAGAAATAGAAGCCTTTCAAAAAGAGAATAATACCACAATACTATCCATTGCCCATCGTCTTACAACATTAGAAAATAGTGATCGCATCTTAGTCTTTGAGAAAGGAAGAATAGTAGAAGAAGGAACATATCAAGAATTAAAAAAACAAAAAGGTATTTTTCAAGATATGTATCAAGGAAAGTTGAAATAATTAGAAGGTGGTTAAATGAAAGAATTTTTAAAGTATTTAAAAAAAGTATGGCAATATGTTCATCATTTAAAAGTTTATTTAATACGTTATATTGGATGTAATTTTATATCGATTTGTATTAGTGTTTGTGTTCCTATTTTAAGTGCGAAAGCAATTATTCATTTAACATCCAATGCGCTTTATCAGTTGATTTTAATCGCTTTTGTTGTCTATCTTTTAGAAAATCTTAGAAATTTCTGTACTTATTTTTCTATGTATTATTCACAAATCATTTACCGTGAAAGTTTTATTACCTTACAAACTGTACTTGGAAGGGAAATGATGAAAATAGAAAATGAGTGTATGGATCAAACAAGTTCGGGTGTCTTTATTCAAAGACTTTCCAATGATACTAGTAAATTAGCTGATATTTTTAATGTTTTAAATATGTATTTATCCAATCTAATTACGGATATTGGAGTTTTTATTGCGGTCTTTATCATTAGTAAAATAGCTTTTCTATACTTTGTTATTATGATTGTTGTTTTGTATTTTATTAGTTATATCCGAGTAAAAAAACGAAATGAAAAAGATAAAATTTTTAGAAAGAAGAATGAACGAGCATCGGGCTTTGTTGGTGAGATTGTAAGAGGATTACGTGATATTAAGATGCTAAATGCAGAAAAAGATTTTAGCCTTGAACTTCACAGAAAAGTAAAAGAAGTAAACGAAGCAAGATATGCGATGGCAAAAGTTGATCGAAAATATCAACTTCTTCATAACACGGTTCAAGATTTGTTTGATTTTGGTCTTATCTTTTTGCTTGTTGTTTTATTAAAAGAAAATTATTTAGAAGTAGCAAGTGCTCTTATTATTCATAATTATAGTAATAGTATTATGGGAATTGATTATTTTATTAGTAATTTGTTAGAACAAATAAAAGATTTTAATTTATCATCCTCTCGTATTTTTGCTATTATTGATAGTGATGAATTTCCAAAAGAAAAATTTGGTAAAAAACATTTAGAGAAAGTAGAAGGGAATTTTTCTTTTCAAAATGTCTCTTTTCACTATAAAAACGATAAGAAAAAAGTTTTGGATCATCTTAGTTTTGAGGTGAAAGCAAATGAGACAGTAGCGTTCGTTGGGAAAAGTGGTGCAGGAAAAACAACCATTTTTCATCTTCTTTGTCGGATGTATGATGTAACATCTGGAAAGATTATGATTGATGGTGTGGATATTAAAAAATTAGATAAAGATACGATTCGTGGAAATATTACCATTATCAGTCAAAATCCTTATATCTTTAATATTAGTATTCGAGATAATTTAAGACTTATGAAAGAAGATTTAACCGATGATGAAATGATAGAGGCTTGTCGTCTTGCTTGTCTTCATGATTTTATTATGCAGCTTCCTGATGGTTACGATACAATTATTGGTGAAGGGGGTGTAAATTTATCAGGAGGACAGAAACAACGTCTTGCGATTGCACGAGCGTTTATTCAAAAAACAGAGATCATTTTATTTGATGAAGCAACGAGTGCCCTTGATAACGAAACTCAAAAAAGTATTCAAGAAGCAATTTATAACATGAAAAAAGAATATACAATTTTAATTATTGCGCATCGTCTTAGTACAGTTATTAATAGTGATAGAATTTTATTCTTAAAAGATGGAAGAATAGAAAAAGAAGGGACACATCAAGAATTACTGAAAAGTTGTCCAGATTATAAAAAATTATATGAAAGTGAATTAAAAAGTGAGGAAGAATAGAAAAATATTATATTTTTTCCTCTTTCTTATAAAAAAATATGATATACTATTAAAGATTAGAAAGGAGCGCTTATGTTAGAATTAAAAAATATAAAGAAAAGTTATAAAACGGGTGATTTTGTTCAACATGCTTTAAAGGGAGTTAATATTCGGTTTCGAAAGAATGAATTTGTGGCAATCCTTGGCCCATCCGGTAGTGGAAAAACAACACTATTAAATATTATTGGTGGACTCGATCGTTATGATACGGGTGATCTTATTATCAATGATAGAAGTACAAAGAAATTTAAAGCAACGGAATGGGATAGTTACCGTAATAATTGTATTGGTTTTATTTTTCAATCTTACAATTTAATTAGTCATATTAGTGTTTTAGAAAATGTAGAGATGTCTTTAACCTTATCTGGTTATAAGAGAAAAGACAAAAGAAAAAAAGCAATGGAAGCACTTGATAAAGTAGGATTGAAAGATCATGCTCATAAAAGACCCAATCAATTATCTGGTGGTCAAATGCAGCGTGTCGCGATTGCGCGTGCTTTAGTTAATAATCCAGATATTATTTTAGCTGATGAACCAACTGGGGCCCTAGACTCTGTTACAAGTGTTCAAATTATGGACTTAATAAAAGAAATCGCCAAAGATAAACTTGTTATTATGGTAACACATAATCCAGATTTAGCAAGTACGTATGCGAACCGAGTTATTGAGTTTAAAGATGGTGAAATGATAAAGGACTCAAATCCTATTAAAGATGAAAAAGAAAATACGGGTACGGTTCATATTAAGAAGACAGTGTTAGGCTATTTATCTGCTTTGTCGTTATCGTTTAATAATATCAAAACAAAGAAAGGAAGAACCTTTTTAACTTCTTTTGCAGCATCCATTGGTATTATTGGTATTGCCCTTATTTTATCATTATCCAATGGCTTTCAAATAGAAATTGATAAGTTTGAAAAAAGTACCTTATCACAAATGCCAATTACCATTACATCGCAAGCAATGGAAATGGATGAGCAAGCGATGCAAGAACAAATGGAAAAAATGAGTGATGAAAAAGGAAAATATTCTAAGAAAAAGAGTGTAATTCCAACCGATTCTATGATGGAAATGATGGTGCATCAAAATAAGATAACCAAAGAATATGTAAATTATATTGATAAAATGGATCAAGACTTATTAGGTGGTGTTTCTTATCAAAGAGCAACCGGTATTAACATGGTAACAAAAAAATACGATAATACGTATAGTAAAGTAAATACAGGTACCACCATGTTAGATATGTGGCAAATTTTTCCGACTCGTGTTAGCGAAAAAGAATCAAGTGTTGTAGAAGATAATTATGATGTTTTAGCAGGTGAAATTGATAGTAAGGAAAGTGGATTAATCTTACAAGTAGATGCAAAAAATGGTGTAAATAAAACATTAATGGAAACATTAGGGTTTGATCCTAATAAAGAAGTTTCATTTGATGAAATCTTAAACAAAGAATTTAAGATTATAAAAAATGATGATTATTATCAAAATTATGGACAGTATTTTATTCCAAGTACCAATTATGAAAATTTGTATGAAAATGCAACAACGGTTGTAAAAATACAAGCAATTGTACGCGGAAAAGAAGACAAAGAAATGTATACCAATACGAGTAGTATGTATTATACAGGTGCTTTAACAGATATTATTATGGAACAAAACAAAGAAAGTGAAATTGTAAAGGCACAAGAAGTAAGCGATGTAAATGTATTAAGTGGGACTCCATTTGATGAGGAAAATCCAAAAGATACGACCCTTGCTTATTTAGGAGCCGATAGTGTTCCTGTTGTAATGTATCTTTATCCAAAAGATTTTGATAGCAAAGATAAAATAACAGAATATTTAGATGATTATAATAAGAACAAAAAAGATGAAGAAAAAGTTCTTTATACGGATATGGCAGAAATGATCAGTACTTTATCTGGTAATATTATGGATGCTATAACGGTAGTGTTAATTGCCTTTTCTTCTATTTCTCTTGTTGTATCGAGTATAATGATTGCAATTATTACTTATATTTCTGTATTAGAGCGTACGAAAGAAATTGGTATTTTAAGAGCCCTTGGTGCAAGAGGAAAAGATATTACCAGAGTCTTTAATGCAGAGACTATGATTATTGGATTTTGTAGTGGACTCTTGGGTCTTATTATTGCTTATCTATTAACGTTCCCAGCCAATCAAATTATAGAGAATTTATCAGATTTACCAAATGTTGCAAAACTAAATCCATATCATGCCATCGCACTTCTTATTATCAGTGTAACATTAACGGTATTAAGTGGTTTTATTCCTGCTAAGATGGCAAGTAAGAAAGATCCAGTTATTGCCCTTCGTACGGAATAGGCTTGAAAAAGAAAAAAGACTTTGTTATACTAACTATAACAAAGTTATATGCCGATTTAGCTCAGCTGGTAGAGCAACGCATTCGTAATGCGTAGGTCGAAGGTTCAAGTCCTTTAATCGGCACCATGAAGTTATTATCCCTTGATGTTCAAGGGTTTTCTTTTCTTTACGAGTAAGTGATATGATTGACAGAAAGAAGAAATTTTTCCTTAACCTTTGCTTGACAAAAAGAATATTCCCCTTTATGATGAAAGAGAAGTGAGGTGGAAGATTATGCTTAGAATTTATAACACAGATTTGAATACCAATGAATTTCATAAAATTCAAGATTTTGAAATCGGTTGTTGGGTTAATCTTGTAAGTCCTACAATGGATGAGATTAATGTAGTATCCTCTTCACTGGGAATTAAAAAAGAGTTTCTTGTTAGTATCTTAGATGATAATGAAAAGCCAAGAATTGATGAAGAAGAAGGTTGTAAAATGCTTCTTTTGGATGTTCCTGTTTCAAATAAGAATGAAAACAGAGAAGAAATAAAAACACTTCCTCTTGCTATTTTGGTTGTAAGAAATGATTATATTGTAACGGTATCATTACAAAAATATAGTTTTTTGGATGACTTTACAAAAGGAAAAGTAAAGGAATTTTATACCTATAAAAAGAGTCGTTTCATTATTCAAATGATTTATCGACTTGCTGTTTTGTATTTAAGAATTCTAAAAGACATTGATAATCGAATTGAAACAGCAGAAGGTAGAATTTTAAATTCTACGAAAAATGAAGAATTACTTAATTTACTTGCTCTTGAAAATAGTTTAACTTATATTATTACAGCTTTAAGGAGTAATGGTGTTGTTCTTGATAAAATAAGAAAAGGTAATGTAATTGAACTTTATGTAGAAGATGAAGATTTATTGGATGATGCAATTATTGAAAATAACCAAGCAGTGGAAATGGCCGATTTGTATCGAGGTATTTTAAGTAGTACAACGGATGCTGTTGCGACAATTATTTCTAATAACTTAAATAGTATTATGAAGTTCTTAGCAGGAATTACGATTGTTTTATCCATTCCTACGATGGTATCTTCTTTTATGGGAATGAATGTTAATTTTGGAGAATATGTTCATAATCCTTTCGCAGCGCTTCTTCTGCTTTTAATATCAATTTTATTATCCCTTATAGTAGCGTTAATTCTAAAATGGAAGAATTTGTTATAAAGCCTTGAAACGGACTTATATTTTTTGTAGATTTGATAAATAAATGATACAAAAAAAGACCAAAATTTGGAAAATAAATGAGAAGACTAGAGATCTGATC
>CANQYK010000045.1 GCA_947628065.1 uncultured Bacilli bacterium
TATAATTCAATGGTATTTTTGGTTTGACTTACTTTGGTTATATTCATTTTGTTTACTAATTTTTCAAACCACTCTTCATACATATAAATAAGCAATTCTTCACTTACCTTACCAAAGCGATCTTCTAATTCTCCTTTGGTTTTTTCAAGGGTTTCTTTGCTATCAATTTCATTGATCATTCTATGAATTTCTATCTTTAAGTCTTCTTCTTTTACATAATCATCAGAAATATGAGTTGATATGGAAATAAGAGGTGGTCTGGTATCTTCTTGTTCTTCCTCTGTCTTTTCTCCTTTTAAAAGCAAAACTTCATCGTTTAACATTTTTAAATATAAGTCAATTCCAACACTATCAATAAAACCTGCTTGTTCACTTCCTAAAATATCTCCTGCCCCTCGAATGGAAAGGTCTCTTGTAGCGATAGAAAAGCCACTTCCTAACTCTGTAAACTCTTTGATGACTTTTAATCTTTTTTCTGCTGTTTCGGTTAATACTTTTCCTTCTTGGTACATCAAATAACAATAGGCTATCTTATTGCTTCTACCAACACGTCCTCTTATTTGATATAACTGACTAAGTCCAAAATGATCGGCATCTAGGATAATTAATGTATTTACATTTGGTATATCAATTCCTGTTTCAATAATGGTAGTACAAAGTAATACGTCTGCTTCATGATTAATAAAATCCATCATAACATTTTCTATTTTTGTTTTATCCATTCTACCATGGGCATAAATAACTCTAGCATCTGGTACTAAGTTTTCTATTTCCATTACTTTTCGTTCCATATCTTCTACATGGTTATAGAGTAAAAATACTTGACCATCTCTTGATATTTCTTTATAAATGGCTTCTTTTATCAATTGTTTGTTATATGGTATTACATAAGTTTGAACGGGATACCGATCAACTGGTGGCGTTTCAATTAAGGACATACTACGAAGTCCAACAATGGACATCTGTAGTGTTCTTGGAATGGGGGTTGCCGTTAGGGTTAAAACATCTATGTTTGCTTTGTACATCTTTATTTTCTCTTTGTGTCTTACTCCAAAACGTTGTTCTTCATCAATAATCAAAAGTCCTAAATTTTTTGGTTTGATATCATCACTTAAAATCCGGTGCGTTCCGATTACAAAATCAATGGTTCCATTTTGTAAGGCCGTTAAAATTCTTTTTGTTTCTTTGGGCGAAGTAAAACGATTTAAAAGTCCTATTTCAACAGGAAAATCTTTGAATCTCTCTTTGGCATTTTCATAATGTTGATTAGATAAAATAGTTGTTGGACAAAGAAATAAAACTTGTTTGTTATCCATGATTGCTTTGAATGCAGCACGGAATGCTACTTCGGTTTTTCCATATCCAACGTCCCCAATTAATAACCGATCCATTGGTTGACTTTTTTCCATATCTTCTTTAATTTGTTCGGTTGTAATTAATTGATCTTTGGTTGGAACGTATGGGAATTGTTCTTCAAATTCTAGTTGGAGTGTTGTATCTTTTGAAAAAGCAAATCCTTTTTCTTTTTCTCTTTTGGCTTGGATTCTTAAGAGATCTTCTGCCATATCTTTTACTTTTCCTTTTACTCTGTTTTTTACTTTTTCCCACTGATTTCCACCTAATTTGTATATCTTTGGTGCGATACCTTCTTTTCCTGTATATTTCATTAACAAGTCTATTTTTTCTACTGGAATATAGAGTTTATCATTATCTTGATATAATACTTCAATATAATCTTTTAAATATTCTCCTTGTTTTAATGTTTTTAATCCATTGTAAATACCAATACCACAAGTTTGATGAACAACATAATCCCCTACTTCTAGTTTGTTAAGATCTGTAATTTTTGTTCCATATTTAAACTTTGTTTTATACTTTTTATTTTGTTCTTTGTATTGGAATAACTCATGTGCGGTTAGAAAAATATAATCTTCATAAAGAAAACCTTCTGTCATATCAAATGTAATGATATTAATTTTTCCTTTTTCAATATGGTTAATATCGGTTTCGATAAAAGGAACACCTAACTTTTTGATTAAACTTTTTCTTTGATATTCTTTGAGTGAGAGTATGGTTGTCTTTTTCTCTTCTAGTGCTTTCCTTAAATATTTTTCTAAGGCTTCTTGATTTTCATAAAAGAAAGGGGCTGGCTTAGAATGATAAGGTAATCTTTTATTCTCTTTTTCTAAACTGGTGGTCATGGTGTTATAAAAAATAGCTTCATGATCTAAAATATCTTCAAGAGAAAACATATAATTACCTTTGAAATCTTTATCTTTTTCTTCTTGGTATTCTAAAATATCCGTTAAAATTGTTTTATAGTTAACATCAATGGAACTTTTATCTTTGTAAATAACAATGGGATTTTTAAAATAATCTTGAATGGATACAACATTTGTATAATTTGGTAAATATTTACTTTTTTGTTTTTCTTCTTCTACTTCCTCTTCGGTTAAAAACAAAGAACAGGGATAGATTTCTATTTCTTTTATAGACTGACTTGATTTTTGTGTTTTTTCATCAAAATATCTTATCGAATCAATGGTATCTCCAAAGAATTCAAGACGAACAGGATGATTTTCTCCTAGTGGGAAAATATCAATAATAAAACCTCTTACTCCTATTTCACCTGTCTTGGTTACAAGTGTTTCTCTTTTATATCCTAAAGATAATAATTTTTGGGTTAATTCTTGATGGGTAATTTCCATATCTTGTTTTAACGTTAAAATACTATGATCGTATCTTTTTTTCTCTGGTAGAAAATGAAGGTATCCCATTAAATTGGTTATCACAATTAAGGGATCTCCTTTGGATATTTCTTTTAACGTCTCTAATCTTGTTATTAATAAATCAGGTGATATGGCAATGGCTTCACTGGTTAAGAAATCATCCATTGGAAAAAGAAATACTTGGCTTGTATAGTTACTAATACTGGTTAATAATTTATTGGCTTCCATTAAGGTTGATGTTACAAGTAAAATACTTTCTTGTTTTTCTTCTAATAATTCTTTTACGTAAATGGAAAAAAGCTCTTCTGTCATATTGTCAAGAGCCACATTTTTTGTTTCTAATTGTGGAAATAATTCTTTTAATACATTCATGTTATCCTACTTCCTTCGATTGTACTTATTCATTAATTCTGTAAAATCGAAAACAATATAATCATCTATTACGTCTTTTAATGTTTTTGTTAAGTTTGTTAAAACTTCTTGTTCTTTTGGATCAAACTTACCTAATACATAATCAATGGTATCGATTTGTTCTTTTTTCTCTGTTAAAATTCCTACTCTAAGTCGGTTATAGTCTTGGGTCTTTAAATGTTGTTCTATATTTCTTAACCCATTATGACCACCACAACTTCCATGGCTTCTTAATCGATATTTTCCAAGGGGTTGATCCAAATCATCGCAGATAATTAAAATATCACTTGCATCAATTTTATAAAAGTTCGCAAAAGACGCGACTGCTTCTCCTGAGTTGTTCATATATGTTTCTGGTTTTACAAACAATACTTTTTCCTTGTTGATGATTGCTTCATAATATAGGCTTTGAAATTTCTTTTTCCATGTGGGTTGCTTGTCTTCTAAATAAGCATCCACGATCCTATAACCTGTATTATGTCTTGTTTTTTCATATTGTCGTCCTGGATTTCCTAATCCTACAATCATTTTCATACTGAAACCACCTTTCAAATTATTTCCCGGGAAATAATTTTAGTCTTTATGATACTCCTGATAAACGATGGATTTTGCGATTCCTCTTTCTTTTGCTACTTTCTTCATCGCTTCATTTTTGGTTAATCCATCGAAAAGGTATAACTCTACGTGTTCTTTTATAGATAAGTTTTGATAGGCTTTACTATCGTTGTTTCCTTCTACTACTAAAACAATTTCACCTTTTAACTCTTGGTTTTGATCTAAAAAATCTTTTATGGTAACTCGCTTTACTTCCTCATATTTTTTGGTTAATTCACGTACAATTGCAATTCTTCTGTTTCCTAAAACTTCTAACATATTTTGTAAAGTCTTATTTAATCGATGTGGTGCCTCATAAAAGATTAAAGTAAAAGGATATTGCTTTACTGCTTCTAGTTCTTGCTTTTGTTTTCCCTCTTTGGCGTTTAAAAAGCCATAAAATAAAAATGGTTGGGGTGGCAAAGCAGAAATCGTTAGTGCTGGTACAAAAGCAGTAGGACCAGGAAGACTTACAATATTATAACCAGATTGGGCTAAAAATTCAACTACTTTGTAACCTGGATCACTAATAATTGGGGTTCCTTGATCGGTTACAAGGGCAAGGGTATTTCCTTTTTCTAATAATTCTACTACGGTTTCTTTCATTTTGTCTTCATTGTATTCATGACAACTTAATAACTTTTTCTTTATTTCGTATTTTTTTAATAATTTTCCCGTCTCCCTTGTATCTTCACATAAAATGATATCAACCATTTTTAAGGTATTTAAAGCTCTTAATGTAATATCTTCTAAATTACCAATGGGGGTGGGTACTAAAAATAAGGTGTTTTTTTCCATATTACTCTTCTCCTATCATTTGTGGTCCTAGTACTTTTAATCCTCTTTTTCCTTTGTAAGATGCTTCTAGTAAAAACAAAGTAGAATCTTTTTCTTTATTGTGATATAAGAATTGTAGTTTTTTTGGTTCTAATTCATATTTTTTTAAGGTTTCAATAATTTCTATTAAACGTTCACTTTGATGAACAAAAAAGAATCTACCATTTTCTTTTAATAGCTTGCTTACAATTTGTGCGAGTTCATCAAACGTTAACATTACCTCATGTCTTGCAATTGTTAATTCATCTGTTTTGTTTTTTAACGGATTATCTTCTAATTTAAAATAAGGTGGATTGGATACCACAACATCTATATTATGTAGTAAAAAATAGTTTTTATAATTTTGAATCTTATCGTTAATAATTTCTATTTGCTCTTCTAAGTGATTATACTTTATACTCTCTTTAGCAAGGTTGGAAAGACTTTCTTGAATTTCTACGCCTATTATTTTCTTTTTTGTTTTGGTTGCTAGTAAGAGTGGAATGGTTGCAAGTCCTGTTCCAATGTCTAAAATTACTTGATCATCTTTTCTTATGGTTACAAAATCAACAAGTTTAACACTATCGGTGGTAACTTTAAAGACATCTTTTGCTTGGTAGAGAAAAAAAGAATTTCCGTTATGATAAAGTTCTATTAACTCAGACTTTTGTTTTGTCAATTTCAATAATTCCTTTCTCTTTGATATCAACTGTATAGCTTTGCTTTAAAATATTTACAGCCGTTACTTTTCCTAATCCATGTTCTGTTTCTACAAGATCTCCAATATCTGGATATTCTTTTTTTAATTCGGTATAAACTTCATCTTCATAATTTAGACAGCAAAGAAGTCTTCCACACAATCCATTAATTTTGGCTGGATTAAGAGCAAGAAATTGATTTTTTGCCATACTGATGGATACACTTTCAAAGTCTGTTAAAAAAGTATTACAACATAAGAAAAGTCCACAAGGTCCTACTCCTCCTATCTTCTTGGCTTTATCTCTTACGCCTATTTGTCTTAGTTCAATTCTTGTTTTATATTTTTGGGCTAACATCTTTGCTAGTTCACGGAAATCTACTCTAGCATCTGCTGTATAACTTAAGAATAGCTGCTTTTTATCAAAGGTAAAATAGGAATCTACAAATCGCATGGATAACCCTAACTTTTTGGCTTGGGATTCTGCAAAAAGAAGAGCTTTCTGACTTTCTTTTTCATTTTCTATTTGTTGTAACATATCTTTTTTGGTTACTATTTTTACTACCTTGGATACCATTGGTGGTAGGTCTTCTTCCTCATATTCTTTTATCGCTATGATCTTTGCTATTTTGGTATTTTGATCATTGCTGACTAAAACTTTCATACCTACTTGTAAACTTAAGTTTTTCTTCTCATCCACACTACAAAATTCTTGTTCTTGTTTTCCATATGCCTTTGAATAGCGTACTACAATTGCTTTCATTCTTTCACCTCCGTTAACTTTAAGAATAATTCATCCAAAAATAAATTTAAATTGACATTGTATTGTAACTTCACTAACATGGTTTCAAAAATATCAATAATATTTAATAAAGCTTCTTTGCTTATTTTATTTTTATAGTTTTGAAAAGGCTCTATCGTTGTATTTTCATTCCATAGTTCTTTTAAAAAGAAGATGGTTTTGTTAATATTTTCTATTATACTTTCTTTTTCTTGGAATAATTCTGTTTGATATTTCTTATAATGTAGCATAAGGGGATCCTTTTGTCTTTCTATAATGTTTTCAAAAAAAGAAAGAAAGGAATCGGTTATATCCTCTTGATTGATTATAGTCTCTTCTTTTTTTAAAGCATAGATGGAACATCTTGATAAAATGGTATTGATTACGCGATAACGATTTTTGGAAACGAAAATACCAATGATGTTTTCTTCTGGTTCTTCTAAAAACTTTAAAATTGTATTGGATGCTTCCATATTCATTGTTTCTGCTTGATATACGACATATATTTGATAAGTATCATAAATCGATTTTTCTTGAAACTTTTCTTGTACTTCTAGCATTTGTTCTTTTCGAATAATATTTTTGATTGGCTCTATTTCTAAAAAATCTGGAAAATTATGATGTTCTATTACATTGATTAACTGTTCTTCGGAAAGAGAGGAAGTATCTTTTCTTCCATGAATAAAAAGTTGTTTGGCAAATTCTCTAATATATGCTTTCACTAATTCTTCTTCATTTCCATTTGTCTCAATAAAATAAGCATGACTGATATGATTCTTAGAAATTGGAACAATTGCTTGGTTGTAAAATTGTTCTTGCTTCTTTTTTAATTGTTCCAACATATACTACACCTCTTTCAAAATACTAATACTTTTAACAAAACAAAAACAAACAAAATTGGAAAACCTAATACACTGATAGAAGATACCGTTATAATATTAATTGGTATCACTAAGTTAAATTTTACGGCAATTAAATTATAACCATACAAAATAACAACACTTAAAAGAATTCTTTTTATTATGTTTCCTATTTGTTTCATCATCGTTCACCTACTCCAAGATATGCAGAAAACTATATTTTTATGATAATTCTTTTCGATCTTCTAATGCTCTTGATAATGTTAAATTATCCATATATTCCATATCGGCACCGATTGGTACCCCACTTGCTAATTTGGTTACTTTTACATTCATCCCTTCTAATATTTTTTTTATATAAAGGGATGTTATCTCTCCTTCTAAACTTGGTTTGATGGCTAAAATGATTTCTTTGTAATCTTTCTCTTTGATGCGATCCAATAATTTTTCTAACCCAATATCTTCTGGATTGATATCATCAAGTGGAGAAATTAAACCTTGTATTACGTGATAGTATCCTTTATAGATTCCTAACTTTTCAAAAAGAAAAACAATTTTGGAATCTTCTACTACACATAGCGTATTACTATCTCTTGTATCATCGGAACAAATATCACATTTTTCTTTATCGGTTAAGGTTTGACAATCTTGGCATGGGTGAATTTTTTCTTTGGCTTCTTTTAAACTTTCTTCTAATAAATTTATTTTATCTTCATCAAAGTTTAAAATGGAAAAAGCCATTCGCTCTGCTGTTTTCTCACCTATTCCTGGAAAGGAACAAAAACATTCAACTAAATTTTGAATACTCTCTGGATACATAATTTCCTCTTAAAACAATCCTGGCATTCCACCAGTAAATTTACCAAGCTTTGCTTCTTCTTCTTTTTTTATTTGTTTGATTGCATCATTGATTGCGATCATAATCATATCTTGTAATACTTCTATATCTTCTATTTCAAAGCCTTCATCTGGCGTAATCTTTATATCAAGTACTTCTTTCTTTCCATTTAATGTTACTTTTACAAAACCATTTTCTGCTGTAAATTCTTTTTTTTCTATTTCCTCCTGTGCTTTTAATAAATCTTTTTGTAGTTTTTGTGCTTGCTTCATCATTGCTTGCATATTCATTTTTTCATCTCTCCTTTATTATTTTATTTCTACAATATCTTTACCAAAAAGTTCAATGACTTCTTGATATTTCTCTTCATTGGTTGCTGTTTCTTGTTGTTCCTCTTTTTCTATTATAACCTTTTTTGGCTCTTCTTGAATAGGAAAATTTTTACCATCTTTTATTAAATGAATGTATTCTTTTTTTAACTGTTCCCACTCTGAATCACTAATAAAGGCTAGTAACTTTGTTGAGCCTGTTACTTTATGATAAAAACTTATCAATTTATCGATGTGATCCATCATCTTTTCAATTAAAGTATCATATTCATAACTAATCACTAATTTGTCGTTACTAGAGGCTCTTGGTTTTCCATCTAATAGTTCACAAGCTAGATAACCTTGTTTGGTATCAAAGGTAAAATCATTTAATTTTTCAAAATTGATTTGTTCTTTTGCTAATTCTTGTTTAACAGCTTCTGCCATTGTATTTTTCGAACGGATTGTCATTCTTTCTTTTTCTTGAGTGATCATTGTTTGTCGTATATTATTTTCTATCTTTGGTGTTTCATTCTTTGGTTCTTCTTTCTTTTCTTCTTTTTCTACTGTTACCTCTACTGGTTTCTTCTCTGTTTTTTCTTCCGCTGATGGTGAAATTATTTCCCGGGAAATAATTTGTTCTTTTTCGTGATGGTTTATGAAATTTAATAACATAATTTCAATATACATTTTTGTATCGTCTGCTCGTTTTATTTCCATTAACTTTTCGTTTAATAAATTAATAAACTCAATTGTTTCTTGTTCATTTTGTTTTAAGGGAATATCTTTTATGTAATAATCCACCAATTCATTTTTTAAATAAAACATTAGTTGTTTTAATACTTGAATTAGATCTTTTCCATCTTCATAGTATTGGTTTACTTTTTCTAATACTTCTTTTGCAGAATGTCCAAAAAAAGATTGTTCAAAGGAAGATAATTCTTCCATACGAATTTGTCCGTTAATTTGAAGAAAATCATCCAAAGTTATTTTATTTTCTTGATAGGCTCTTACTTTATCTAAGAGCCCTACTGCATCTCTTAATCCTCCATCGGCTGCCGTTGCGATTGCTTCTAAAGCTTCTTGTTCTATTTCAATGTTTTCTTCTTTTGCAATCTTAGATAGTTGTTCTATAATTTCATGATTGCTAATCTTTTTAAAGTTGTAACATTGGCATCTTGATATGATTGTAGCAGGAATCTTTTGAGGATCGGTGGTTGCTAGTATAAAGATTACGTGTTTTGGTGGTTCCTCTAACGTTTTTAATAAAGCATTAAAAGCACCTAAAGATAACATATGTACTTCATCTATAATATAAACTTTGTATTTTAATTCACTGGGTAAGATATTAACTTTGCTTCTTAATTCCCGTATTTCATTTATTCCATTGTTGGAAGCAGCATCAATTTCTATAATATCCATGCATTCTTTTTGTCTTGAATAATTACAACTATCGCAATGTTCACAAATATTTTCGTTCTGGTTATCTAAACAATTAACGGCTCGAGCAAAAATTTTTGCGACAGTTGTCTTTCCAGTACCTCTAGGGCCAGAAAATAAATAGGCATGTCCTATGTGATTTCTTTGGATACTATTTTTTAATGTTTGAAGAATTGCTTTTTGGCTAACAACTTCTTCAAAATTTTTCGGTCTATATTTTCTATATAATGCTTGATACATTTTACCACTTCCAGTCACTATTAGTATATCATTTTTTTATAATAAAAACAATAATATCATCGCATTAATCAAACATTTGTTTTATTTCTTTGTTTTTGAAAAAAAGTCTTTAATAACTGTTCACATTCCGTTTTCAATATACCTCCGTGTAATTCTACTTCTTTATTTGTTTTTGTATTTTTACAAATTTGTTTTATAATTTCATGATTTTTTTGATCACTATTTTCTATTCCATAATATATATTATTTATTCGGCTTTGTTGAATTGCACTTGCACACATTGGACATGGCTCTAGTGTCACATATAGATCACAATTTTCTAGTCTCCAATTTTTAAGTTTTTTTTCTGCTTTTTTGATTGCTATTATTTCAGCATGTTCTAATACAGAATTTTGTTTTTCTTTTTTGTTATATGCTTTTGCTATTATCTTATCATTTAAAACAATTACTGCACCGATTGGTACTTCACCATTATCAAAAGCTTTTTTTGCTTCTTTGATTGCTTGTTCCATAAAATGTTCTTTCATATCTATTACACCTTCTATTTTTATAAAATAAAAAGTGCACATAAGCAAAATATGTTAAGGCTGCTATGTTTCCATTCTGACCTGGTTCCATAATTGCTCATTGCACGTATATATAATACTGAAGTAAGAAAAGAAAAGCAAGTTTTTTTAACTTTTTTTATAAAAATGTTTCACGTGAAACTTTTATTAATTTTAAATTTCAAAGCAATGTTCCACGTGGAACATTGTATAAGGCATCTAATTTACGAGATCTCGTAAATTATCTATAGATTTCTTATATTATTACTTATTTATGTTTCAAATTATTTCCCGGGAAATAATTTTTAGTTTTTTCCACACTCTTTTTCTTACCTTTTATATTATTCTTCTATGTTTCAAATTATTTCCCGGGAAATAATTTTTAGTCTTTTCCACACTCTTTTTCTTATCTTTATTACTGTTCTTCCATGCCTCA
>CANQYK010000046.1 GCA_947628065.1 uncultured Bacilli bacterium
GGATTATAGAAAAACATATTCTTAATTATTTTTATCCCAAATCCAATACTAGATGCTCTAAAAAATATCATTGCAAAGGAAAATAATAGATACGTTCTTATACTTTGGTATAAATGATAACTAAATGTATCTTCTTTTATTCCTATTTTTTTATTAATCTTGCTTGCTAAAGGCGCTAGATTATCTTCAAAGAAAATACAAACAAATGGAATAAGACCAGATCCTAATATAAATGTATAAGCTCCACCATGCCATATACCAATCGCAACCCACATTACAAACATAGATAAATAAAGTGGTATTTTCTTTCCTATTTTCTTTCCAAACTTCTTTTTACATATTTTATTTAATTTCTGCATAAAATTAGATTTTAACAATGGATAAAAGATGTAATCTTTTAACCATAAACCTAATGTAATATGCCAATTTCTCCAAAATTCTGTAATGGTTCTTGAAAAGAATGGTCCTGTAAAATTCTCTGGTAGAGATATTCCCATAACTTCAGATATCCCCATAATAATATCAATAGAACCAGAAAAGTTAGTATATAACTGTAATGGAAAAAATAATACAGCAAGTACAGTAAAGAAACCATTATAGGTTGCTAAATCCCCATAAACAGTATCTACAAAGTAACCAAGTCGCTCTGATATTACAAGTATTTTAAAAACTCCCCAACATACTCTTAATAATCCACTACACATTCGATCATAGTTAAATTTATGTTTTTCAAATAATTCTTCTTTCATTCTTTCATACCTTACAAAAGGTCCAGATGATAGAATTGGAAAGTAAGACATAAAAAGTGCACATTTAAAGATATTTTTCTCAGCCTTACAAGCACCTCTATGAATATCAATTAAATAACTAATCATAATCAAAGAGTAATAACTAATTCCAATTAAAGATACTCGTTTTACTAATGGTATTTTTTTACCTAAACCAAAGATCTTTATCACATGGTTTACCGTTCGAATAAATAAATTGGAATATTTTAGATATATTAACAATCCTAAAATAACTGCAATTCCTAACAATAAATATATGGTTGCTTTCTTTGTTCCTTGGTGTTTTTCTATTAACCTTCCAAAGAAATAAGATGCAAGCAAGACCAGTAAAGCCTGTATTACCGTAAATACACTAAAATTATCATAGAACAAAAAGACCATACTGGATAATAAAAGTATGATCCACTGAATCTTTTTCGGTACTATAAAATAGATAATTAGTGTTATAACACAAAAGGCTAAAAAGACAAAAGATGTTAAACTCATACTACTTCTCCCCCTTATGAATTAATTCTAGAAAGAATGATTCCTACCATTTCTCCAACATTTTTCATAGTTGTTACTTCATTCATATTAAATTTCATACCAAATTCTTGCTCTACTGCAACGACTAAATTGATATGTTCTAAGCTATCCCAATCTTCAATATCTGCTGATGTTGTCTCATCATTTACAACAATACTATCATCATCAAATACATCTTGAAATACTTTATTTAACCTTTCAAAAACTTCTTCTCTTTCCATTATTCACTCACCTCTATTACATTATTTTTCTTTTTATAATTTTCATCAATTTTAAATTGATATGTTTTATTTCCTTCTTCATCACAAGAAATTTCTTCAAATCCTTGCAAATCATAGAAATCTTTTACCATTTTATTTTTAAAGGTTGGATAATAATATCCATAAATGGTCTTAATGCCTCTTTCTTTGGCTTTTTCTACTAACTTGTCCATCATTGCAAATTCCATATTTCTCTTTAAGACTCTGCAACTCATAATCCATAAGTCAATATGAAGTTCATCTTCCTCTTTTATTTTACCTATTACAACGGTTATAACACCATTATCTCCAAAAATATCTTCTAATTTTCCATATAGTTTAATATAACTATCATCTTCGTATACTTCTTCAATGTCTGCTAAAGAATAACGTTTGGTTGTTAAATTAAACTGGTTACTTTTATTGCTTAATTGTGAAATTCTTTCTAAGTAAATTGGTTTGAATGATGTAATTTCTGCTTTCATTTTTAATGATTTTAAATAATCATCATAATTATCAAAGGTTGCCATCATTTGACTCCTTTTGGCATTGTCTTTATATAATTCGTTTTTCTTTAAATCTTCTTTGGAAAAATTTGTCATTTCAAAATAACGATTGCGATCAATAATTTGAATATAATTTTCTGGTACATCAATCTCTGGTGTTGCAATTCCTTCTACATAATTAGAAACAATCTTTCGCTCAGCTGGATTATCATCAACAAAAACAAAACTATCGGCTCCTAAATTAAGTTCTTCTGAAATATCTTTTATGTTCATATTTTTGGGATTCCAATTCGCTTTTATGATGATAAAGTCTTCTGGTTTTAAAATACCAGACGGATGATTTAATCCTGCAATGGCATTTTCATGTTCATTTTTGGAATTAACATTTAAGATTATTCCTAAACTTTTATGTTCCTTTAAATAACTTTGAAATTCAGAATACACTTGTCCACTTGGAACCTCAGGTCCAATATCCAAGTTTTCAACACCATCATCCCCAACAATACCACCCCATAAGGTATTGTCCAAATCAAGAACAAAAGCCTTTTTATTTTTACCATAAATTGATTTTATAATACTTGCAAGGTTAAAAGATAAATAAGGAATGGCTGGTACTTCCATTGCATATTTATACATATGCCAATAGAATTGGTTCGCCCATTTATCAAGACCATAACAAGATGATACATAATTAATATCGTTAATAAAGAAGTTATTATGATTATTTGCATAATCATAAAACTTTTGATTTAATCTTGTAATATAATTAATTTTTCCATGTCTATCACTTGCATCTTTATTCCCTAATAAACGATAATATGGATATTCAAAGTTATTTTGGATAATGGTTGCATTAAACTTCTGAAATAACTGATCCCAAATTTTTTCAAACTTTTTATATTCACTCTCTAGCATTTTATCAATTGTTTTCTCATCATCATAAAGAGTTGGATAATTCATAATATTACGATTTGTTGTATGAATATAAATAATATCCGGTTGAAAGTTATCAAATTCCTCATTTCCAAACATAGCATCTTCATAAAACTGATTATATTCTGATTCATAAAACTTTGGTTTAATACCATAGTTTAATAAAAATATTTCTAACATATTTTTAATTTCACTTGTAGTACTTCCACCTAAAATTGCAATATTCTTATCTAGTAAATTTTCTTTTAAAAGTAATTCTTTCTTTATCTTTTTCTTATGCTTCATTAATTCTTCCACATTAAATGGATATTCTAATTCTTTCATTACTACCTCCTTTTAGACACGAAAAGAACGTGAAAAAATTATTTCCACGTTTTATATAAGAAATAATAAAATTCTCTTAAAGTATTTCTAAATATTACCTTTTGTAAATTTTTCGTTTGCATTTTTACCACTTCTTTTCTAAAAAAATTATATCATAACTCTTAAGAAACGTCCACTTAATTAAAGGGCTTCTTCCTTCTTTAATAAACAAGTATAGCAAGAAAATACAGTAATTATCAATATAACAGTTGCAAAAGGAAGATAATATTTTTTTCTTATTTGATTTCTCACTTTATGCTCATAAACTTTCAAAGTAAGTTCATTACAAATTAAAGTATCTCCTGTATAAGTCTCTCCTGTTGGAAAAGCATCATATCCTTTATTTTTATAATCCCATTCTTGTCCTAAACAATTATCTATTTTGTAAGTTACAATTTTTAAATAATTCTTCAATGTAGTTTTATTAGAATAAATTTTAAAGTGATATTTTGTTTTCTTCTTTAGTTTTACTTTTGGAAATGTAATTTCAACTTCAGACGTTTCTTGATTAATAGGAGAAAGAAATTCTGTCTCATAAATAAGTTTATCCTTTTCGTCATATAGTTCAAATATGTAAGGTATTTCTTTCTCTATATGGTCATCCAAAAAGGTAAGTACTATTTTATTAAAACTTCGTTCCAAAGTAAAATATTGTGTTATTTTATTTCGAATAATATTATAATATCCTGCTTCCCCTTTTTGATTGATTCGTACTACATCAATTGGTTTTTTTCGTACAGAATATGTTATAAAACCATCAAATAAGAATAGAACGGTTATGATTAATAAAAATATTGCAAAATATTTTTTATATTGATATAAATTAATTATTTTATGTTCAATTCTTATATTTTTCACTTTCAAAAAATTATCTAATAAAGCAATACTAGATGCACCACCAATAACAATCCATGGTAAAAACGAAAAACTATATCTTGATTGTGCTTCCCATATAACATAAAAGAAAAATGCACCAAATAATGCTATTACAAACATAGACACTTTACTATTAGACAATTTATTTTTCTTTGCTAATTGCGTACCAATCATAATTGTAAAAATAAAATACATCGACAATTTCATAATCTGTAAAATGTAAGAAAGAAATATCACATTATAACCACTTACAAAAGAATGTGATTCATCAAGTTTATCCATACTTGCATAATAAGCAAAAGCATTATAAGGTTTTGCCCATGTTTCTTCCGTCTTCTTGAGTAAAAAGTTTATATTGATTTCATTTTTTAACCTTTTTTGAAGCTTTTTTATATTGGCATTTACTTTATTTTTGGAACTTTGTGTATATCTTACTTCATCAATACTCCATCTTCCATATGTTTCTGGATTACTCCCCATCATAATAAAGTGAGTTAAAGGTAGAGTTTTACTTTTATCTATTTGTATTTTAAAATATGGAAGCAACATAGTATTATAAAGAACATAAATTCCAAAAAATGGGATTAAAATTGCCATTGATTTTTTTACAATTTCTTTTATATTGTTTTTTAACAATAAATCCAATAGATAAGCAATCAATAAAAAACTAGACACAACTCGTACTTTAGTACCAATAGCAAAGAAAATACCACCAACAATAAGAAATAAATATTTCTTAATTTTTTCTTTTTTTGCTGCTTTTACTAAGAAATAAAATCCAATAATAGTAAAAGGAATAGACACAATATCTGTATAATAATAACTAGCAAACAAATAAAAGTCTGGATACAATACTAAAATAATCATTCCTATAAGAGCTATTTTACTATTAAATAATTCTTTTATTATTTGGTAAACCAAATAAAATGTTAAACTAATTAGAAAACAATTAAATAAAATCATTGTATTTTCTGGATTATGAAAAACCGCTTTACCAAACAATTCAACAAAATAAATAATAGAAAATAATGGTATTTGATGAGGAAAATTAGAAAAATAATTATATTCTTTTACTATATGAGAATTTGTATTCAATAATACTTGAACTTTATCAACAATATGACTAAGATCAAATAAAAATAATGTTTTGTGTGTTATTCCCCATATACTTGCAAAAAGAAAAGATAAGACAAAAAGTAGCAAGGCTATTTTATCATGCGTTTTTGTTTGCATTTTTTTAAATTTTCGAAAAAGTGCAATTAAAAACATAATATAGATAATTGCTCCTATCAATACAACAAATACAGATATTAGCGATTCAGAAACCAAACTTGTATTCGTTAATATCATCATTATAATAAAAATTATAAACATTACAATACATAGTATCTTATAGAATAAATTAATAAAATTATTATTTGCCAATATGTCTCTTTTTTTCAAAATTTTACTTTTTAAATGTCCCATATTAACCATCCTTCCATTTTTTTATTATATCATAAAATTCTTTTAAAGCATTTTTATTAAATTCTTCAGCATTAAATTCTTTCTTTTTGGGAAATTTTTTAGCAGAATACATTTCGAATCCTTTCAATAACCCATCTTCTGAATTTTCTAAAATAAGGGCATAATCTTTTATATAGTTATCTAAACCATTAATACTTGTTGACATAACATCCTTTTTTAGAATAAATGCTTCCATTATAACCATAGGCAACCCTTCATAATAAGAAGATAAAATAAAGGCATCACATTGTTTTAAAATAGCATATGGATTTGATAATGATTGAATAATAATAACATGTTCTATTTCCTCTTCTTCTATTAATTTCATAATATTATCAAATTGATTTCCATGACTTCCTATAATAATAAGATAAGTATCAGGATAATTTTTAGAATTTTTAGAAAAAGCTCTAATTAATCGATCCAAACCTTTTTCTTTTGAAAATCTAGCAACGTTAATAAATTTTGTAACTTTTTTATTTTCTAATATTTCTTTCAATTCATCTAATTCTATATTACAAAATGTATTTTCATCAAAGCAAACTGGTTCTAGGGACATTCTTTTAATTTTTTCAATATTATTCAAATTATGAGCTACATAAATTTTTTTCTCATCTATTTTTTTATAATGACTTTTTATTTCTTTTTCCATACCTTTTTTTATTACTACAATTTTATCATAATTATCATAACAGAATTTTAAAGATGGAAAATGAATGTTATTCCTTGTTTTTCTTTCCTTTAATAAATTACTATGAGTATAAATTATCTTTTTCGCATCCATTTGTCCAAAAAGATGCATAATTTGTCTTTCATATCCAGTATAGTGAATTACCATATCAAATTGGATATTAGGATATAATCTTTTGATTTCTCTTTTATATATATTTGATAATTTATTTCTTATAAATTTTGTATTTAAATTCCATCGAAAATAGAAATAATGAGCAATAGATTCAGAGATAGTCATATTTTTTTGTCCAAACATAGGAAAATAGGTTATTCTTCTATCAAGAGAATTCAAAAAATCTTTATTATCTCCTACTTTTTTTTGATAAAATGTTAGTATATAATTATTCTCATCTAAATCAATATTGTTTAAAATACCAGTTAAAGCTGTAGTAATTCCATTTCTTATAAATTGCCCACCAAAAATAAGAATATTTTTCTTATTGTTATAATACTTATTTGCTTTTATTACTTCAAGATTTGAAGATTTTTTACTATTTATAAAATAATTACATAAATTCTGAGTAACATTTTCCGTATGATAAAAACAAAAATCTTTCATTTGTTCTTTATAAGATGGATAACTTTCAACATGAGCAATCTCATCACATATTTTTTCAATACTATCTGTATTAATAAAAGGTAGTTTATCAATGCTAGTGTACATACTTCTACCATTCATGTATTCATCCTTATCATAGGTATATAAAATAATTTTTTTCCCTGTACAAGCAAAATCAAACATAACACTAGAATAATCTGTTATTAATACATCTGCCATATTCAAAATTTCATAAGGTTCATATTCAACAGGAAATGGTCTTATTTTTTCAAAATCATCAAATTGTATTTTAGCTTGTCCTAAATGATGTAATTTTACAAAGACATAAGTATCTTCTGGTAACCTTTTTTCAAGTTCAAACAATAAATGAAATGTATAAAATATTTGTTTATTATGTTTTTTGTCTGCGATTTTATCCCTCCAGGTTGGCATATAAACAACTATTTTTTTGTTCTCTAAGTCCAATTCTTTTTTCATTTCATTTTTTTTCTCATTTGAAAAAAATACATTATTACATGGATAATCAGATAAGATATATTCCCCAGTAAAAAATTGATTTAACATGTAATCTTCTCTCATATGATCAAACGTATATTTATTTGGAAATAATAAATAATCTGACATAAAGAAATTACGTTGAACATTTCCAATCGCATGAGGATTATTTTGAATGGAACGACCTAAAGTTTTAAGTGGTGTTCCATGCCACGTATTTAAATATACTTGCCCTTCTTTTTTTATAAAATAAGTAGGAAATGTTACATTATTGACTAAATATTTTGACTCTGCCAATAATTTACAATATTGTTTTGAATGTCTTTCCACTATTTCAATCGAATCCATAAGACCCTTGCTATTTAACATTGCTTCTACATCTTCTATATTGTTTTTATTAACTGCTACATATTTCTTTAAATGCTGATACGGTTCCTTACATAATTCTAAAAAAATGTAATAAGGACAACCATTAAAATTAGCTCCATTAAATGATTCAAATAAAACTTGATCTTCTTTTATTTCTAATTTTTCATAATATTTTGTAAATGTAAATTTAGCCTTAAAGTTTGCATTCTTTCTATATTTTTTTAAATTTCTAATAATTGGAGTTATCTTTTTCATTTTTAATACACCTTTCTATTACTCGTTTTGTTGCATTTCCATCATTTAAATAATTATAAATAGTATTAAACTTTTTATATTTATTAATGTAGGTAAAATGCTCTGTTTTTTTTATCTCTTTTAATAATTCTTTTTCATTTTTGGCAATTAGAAATGGCAAAGAAGAAAGAGAAAGATAAAAACCTCTAATTTTATCCCTGTATTCCTCTAGATCATACATATAAAGAATAATTGGTTTTTTCAATATAGCATAATCAAAGAAAACACTAGAATAATCGGTTATTAGTATATCAGATATAATATATAATTCATTAATGTCATCATAAGTTGATACATCATATACAAAACCTTTATATTTTTCAAAATCAAAAGAATTGCTTACTAAATAATGTGCTCGAAACAAAATAATATAATCTTTTTCTAGTTTTGTTTTTAACGCATCAAAATCAACTTCAACTTGATAGGTATAACCTATATCAGACTGATGACTATTATCTCTCCAAGTTGGAGCATATAATATAATCTTTTTCTTGATTTTTTCAAGATTCATTTTTTTTCTGATTCTGTTAACATCTTCTTGATTAAATGTTGATAATATATCATTTCTTGGATACCCCTCTTCTATAATAGAGTTTTCTTTTTTATGTTTTTTTAAATTCCAAGCAGATATAAATTTTTCTGTGGAAAAAGAATTAGGAGATAAAAAATAAGTTATTTTTTTTGCATCTAATTCATACTTCTTTCTTATTTCCTTTAAACTATTCATAGCATTATCACTATAAGTTAAGTCATAACCTAATCGCTTTAAGGGAGTTCCATGCCAGCATTGAATAAAAACTTGATTTTTTTTAGGAAATTGATGATCAAGAGCTCGATAATTAAAAATCCAATATTTTGCTTTTGCCATACACTTTTCTTCTTCTTTGCTTCCTTTTTTTACAATTTTCGTATTTCTATTTTTCTCTAAATATTGATAATTTTCAATATCTTTAAAAAACCATATAAAGCAATAATTTTCATATTCTTTTTGCTTTAATAAATACTCGTAAATAGCTTTAGGACTATCCGAATAGCTTTTTCCATTAAAGGTACAAAAAACCATTAAATTAGGATCTACTTTTTGACCAATACTCCTCCATTTATATCTAAAATAACGATATCGATAAAGAATTTTTCTAGCTATTTTCCTTAACCATATATTCTTTTTTAATATGTTTAATATTTTTTTCTTCATTTTTTACCTTCCCGTCTAAATATTCAAAAATAAAATCCACTAATTTTTTTGTATCTTTTCCATATTCATATTTTCCCATATAATCTTTTTTCCATTTTTCTAATTTTTTAAAGTTATATTGATTTACTTTTATTTGATTCAAAATAATCCGAATATCTTTACTAGTACAAAATCTCATTTCTTTTAACAAATCGATATTTAAACCTCTACTTTGTTGGTATTTTTCAATATCATACACATAAAAATAAAGGGGTTTTAAAAGTAAGCTTGCTTCAAAAGCAACAGCAGAATAATCTGTTATAATATAATCTGCTATTTTCAACAAATCATAAGTACTATATTTTTTCTTAATACAATACTGTTTTGTTCCATTGTTTTTATCAAGTGGATGAAGCCGTAACATAAAAAGAAAATTATTAAAATCAATATTATCTACTATTCTTTTTACAACAGCACTACTATCAAAATTTTTACGATAAGTAGGAATGTATAATATAATTTTTTTCGACTTATCTTTATAAATTGGATAATCTTTGTAAAACTTTTCTAATATTTCTTTCTTTAAAGGTTCCATAATATAATCCACTCTTGGAAGACGATTTATTATAATATTTTTTTCCTTTACTCCAAAGGCCTCCATATAAAATTTTGCTGTTTTTTTACTTGGTGCTACAACATGTGAATAATGTTTGTGCATATTCATAATCTTAGCAACTTTTTTTCCACGCCCTTCTTTCTTCCCAAGACTTTGATAACCAAATTTTTTAATTGCCCCTGACGCATGCCATATTTGTATAACTTCTAATTTTTTCTTATGTTTTAAAAGACTAATAGGAATAGAATAACCATCTGTAATACAAACTCTAGAAGTTGCTAAGTGATACATACATTTAAAAATATAAAAGCAATATTTAATTCTTTCCTTAAATGATTTTTTTAATGTTTTACAAAGTATTTCAATTTTTATATCCTTATCTCTTTTCTTTATTTCCTTTTGAATCAGTTCAAAATCAAGACTTGGTTTATTTGATTGTCTGCTAAGCATTACAACCTTCTTCTGTATAGGAAATAATTTTAAGAAAAAATAAAGACCTTGCAACAAAAATTTACCAATATAAAGAAAAATTCGCATTACAAATGTATAAACCTTTTTCATAACTACCATCACCCTCAAAGACATAAAAAAAATAAAATTACATTTCTTTTCTTATTACAATCATTGTACCAAATTTCTGACGAAAAGTCTCTATTTTTAAAGAAAGTTCTTGCAAAATAAAAAGTGTTAGTTTATTATA
>CANQYK010000047.1 GCA_947628065.1 uncultured Bacilli bacterium
TATACCAAACTATTAACATCAGAAGATTCTATTTTGTTTTTGAATCGTTTGAACAAAAAGATTTGTACCATGCTTACGCAATTACTTGATACCAAAGAAAATAATACCTTAAAAATATCCTTTTTTACCGATGGTACCATGCATTTGTTAATCAAATATTTTCGTAAACAAACCGAAGAAAGCTTATTTACCATTCGTGATTTTGTAAAAGAAATGGCAATTTTATTATTTTTCTAAAAAAACTATTCATCGATTATGACGAATAGTTTTTTTAGAATTACTCATCTAATGTAAATTCGAAAGGATCACTTTGACTACCAGTTCCATTTTTTAACTTAATATTTGGTACTAGATATACGACTGGCCACACACCGCGCGCATTGTAAACGAGGTCGCCGGAGACAAAGCCGCCGGTGCTCACAAAGAACGCACGGTTCGAGTTGCCGGAGCTCGGGGCGATTGTCCATTGAGTTTTACTGCTATTATAAAGCCAGTCATTATTATAACAATCACTCATTCCACTACTGCTATCCCAGTTATGCAATTCTTTGGCTAAACAAGTTGCTCTATTCGCTGTTGCTCCTCCACTTGTTGCATATCCATAATCGCTAGGGTACATTAATCCTACTTTCCCTGTCCAGTTCGTTTTTCTTGGATGACTACTACTTTGGTATACTGTTTCTCCTCTTTCAAATTTATAATATGCTTCTGTTAATACTCCATTTGCTGTACTATTTCCACCCAAATACCATTTCGCATCTCCTATCATTGCTTGGGCCTCCGGTAATAGTCCTGTTTCTTCAAAATTACAAGTTGTTGATGCATCACTACTTCCACTTGGACAGCTTCCACTTTGTCTATTCCAGTATAAACTTCCTTTTCCTCCTGTGATTGTTTCCTCATTATCATATCCGGGATTCAATATCATCATTATTCTTGAGTCTGTCCAATCATTACTTCCAAAGGAACTTTCAGATGATCCTGTTCCACTTGGCTTATTATCAAAAGATGTATCTGGTGTCAAGAAATCTCTTCTTATTAATTTGATTCTTTTCTCTTTCTTTCCTGTTCCATCATCTACTGTCTCGATTCCGATAATCCTCCATCCTGCTTCCTCATTATTGAAGGTTACATAGTTATTTGGATCTTTCCCTATATACCGATAATCTTTTAACTCATCACTACTCCAATCACTTTGTTGGGTTCCTGCTTCATGGTTAAATACATACATCTTATTTTCTTTTGCATTTGTATCTTCTTTTGTATAATTTACATCATAATCTTGTATCGATTCATCATTCGTAAATTCTGCTAATAATTTTTCTACTGCCGGTTCTCCTTTTGATTCCGGTATTCCTTCTTTTCCATATACATTGACTCTTAATTTATAGGTTTCAACAACACCTTCTTTTAATTGATAATCACTTGCTATCCACATTCTTAACCTGTAATTTGTTACTTCTGATGCCGTTATTACTCCTGTTTTTAAAATATATTGATTATTTGGTGCTCCTGATGCATCATTACTTGTTAATCTTAGTTCACTTATCTTTTTGGCATCATCTGTTAAACTACTTACCCCATCTAATTCTATAATTGCATCATCTGCTGATGTTAGCCACACCTTTACTGCACTATCAGGAAGAGTTGTTCCTTCTACTTTACTTCCTGTTATGGCATAGTTTATTGTTGTCTCTCCTGAAATGTTTGCAGATACTGTAAAGTCAAACACATTGCCTGCTCCTGTTAATACTTTTCCATTCGCATCTTCCATTGGTACTGCATCTACTAATCTTATTCCATTTTCTTTTTCTGTATAATTCATTACAATGGTACTTGTCGTAATACTATTTATTGTTTGACCTTGCTTACTATAGTTAAATGCCGCATAACTGATTCCTACTACTGCTATTACTAATAGGATTACTCCTAATATTGATATTGTTAATTTCTTCTTCTCTTTCATTGCTACACCTCTTTTATATCTTTTCCAATTGTCTTATCTTTATTAATTTCATTTTAGTAGAATATGGATCCTTTGTCAAGATTATCGATAACAGAAAAAGAATAGAATTTTTCTTACTTCTATCCCTTATGACACAACAAAAAGATGTTTGATTCTTAACGGTTTTTACCCCCCCCCCAGGTTACATTTTGTAAACTTATTCCCATTAAAATCAACACCTTTCTCTTATTTTTTTTTCTAAAATTTGGAAATTATTTGCTATAGCTTTCCTATACTCATAATACAATAATTCCCACTCTTTTTCAATAGTTTCTTTTCTATTTTACAGCATACATTATTCTAGAATTAAGAAGATTCTTACATTCTCCCACTTTTTACACCATAACAAAAATACTCTATTTTTGAGGGCTATATCTTTCTTTTATTAACTGCATTTCATTTTTAAACCATCTATTTAATTTTTTTAATTCTACATCAAATTCACTATCAGCTTCCAATTTATCTGGATTAGAAGAAAAAATATATGTTTCAAATAATATATTGTATTCTTCATCATATTTTTTCTTCAACTTTTCTAACTCTACTTCCACTATAACCACCATAAGTAATTCCACTTGGTACTACATTGTCTAAATTCTCTAACTTAATCATATAACCACCCATACTTTGCAATTAATTTTTTATAATCATACTCTGTTACTTTTCTATCCCTTAAATAAGCCCTTATTCTCATTTCAAATTCATCAAATTTCAAATCATAACTTAACCAGTCTTTTACCTCATCAAACTCTTTTAATGTCTTGATATAATCTTTTAATTCTTGTGGAAGATTCGACTCATCATATTGAACCGTCTCATCATATAAATGTTTCTTATTACCAATAATCTTTTTATCCTCTTCACTCATAGAAAACACCTCCTAAAACCTTCTTATTATATAAAAAAAGAACAGTCGCCCGTTCTACTATACAATTGGCTGCCCCAGTTAGATTCGAACTAACGCGTGATGCGGTCAGAGCGCATTGCCTTACCACTTGGCTATGGGGCAAAAACAAGTAAGGAATTCCCTTACATATATTTATTCATTGATTTCATCATTTGATTGACTTGTTTTTGACTTGGCTTTCTTCCCATCTGTGTCATCAAAGCCTTAATCATTTCCTCATTGATTGGTGGATTTTTTTTCATATATCGTTTGGTTACTGTTCTAGCAATTAAAAAACCAATAATGATACCAATAATAAGTCCTACTACAATTAATAAAATATCATGGAACATTTTCCTCACCTCTAGTAGTATTTTACTAAAAATAACCAAATTATACAAGTACTTTATACATTTCTAAGAAAAAATAATCCTTGTTTTTAAAATCACAAACAAAATAATTGTTTCCTACGGTATTTAATTCATGTAAGAAAAAAGAATCATAATAATTCGTCTTAAGACGAAGAAAACACCTTTTTACTTCCAAACTACTAATTTCATCATGAACAGGATTATTATAAAAGTGAATATTTTCTCTTTTACTATAAGGAATACTTTGATGGTATTCTAAAAACAAGTGTTTATCAATTTTTTCTTTCTCTACTTTTTTTGTTAATTGCTTGAACACACTATAACCATAATTTACATCTTCTTCTTTTAATAGATAAATTTGTTCAAAAATATGATATAAAATGGATGGTTTATCCTGATACAAACTTTTAAACTCATCCTTCATATTAAAAATAAAAAACTCTCTCATTCTAATCACCATGATTACTATAACAAGAAAGTTTTTCGTATTTTGTCGAATTATTTTAAAAGTGCTTCAATTGCAAGAGAAATTTCTTCTTTGGTAAAATGAAATTCTTTCTCAACGTCCTCTTTTTTACCACTAAGACCAAATACATCTTGCGTAAATAAATAAGAATCATTATAAGTAAAGAAATACCAAGAGTAAGAAGATGATTTTTCAATTACAAATTTCTTTATTCCAATTGGTAATAACTCTTCTTTTTTCTTATCCTCTAATTTTTCATAACGCTCCATGGATGGCATACTAACAAGTCTTATATCATATCCTTTTTCTTGTAACAATTTAATAACATCAAGCGCAAGTGATACTTCTTCTCCTGTTGCGATAATAATACCATCTAAATCTCTTTCTTCTTGTCTTACGATATAAGCACCATCACTTACAAGTGGAACCGATGTAGTATCTAAAATAGGAAGCGTATTCCTACTAAGAAGAATCGATGCAGGATGCATATTTTCCATAATGGAACGGTAAGATCCGATTACCTCATTTGAATCCGCTGGACGATATACCTCCATATTAGGAAGCGCTCTTAATGTTACAATTTGTTCTACTGGCATATGAGTTGGTCCATCTTCCCCAATAGATATAGAGTCATGTGTAAAAATATAAGTTACTGGTAAATCCATCAAAGAACTAAGACGAAGGGCTGGTTTTAAATAATCACTGAAACATAAATATGTGGACACAAAAGGACGATAACCAGATAGTGCAAGACCATTCGCGACAGCTGCCATACTATGTTCTCTTACCCCAAACATAATATTTCTACCTTCATAATGATCTTTTGAAAAAGATATTGTATCTTCTAGTCTTACTAACGTTGATGCGGATACATCGGCGCATCCTCCAAACAAAAGAGGACTTTCTTTCGCATAAGCATTTAAAACCTTAAAAGAAGAAAGACGAAGCGACTCTTTTTTATCTTCTGGTGTCTCATAAAGAAGATCCGATAACGTTATCGTTTTCTTATCCCCTCTTAATAACTCTACTATCTTCTTCTCCTCTTCTTCTAATGCATCTATTTCCTTTTCAAAATTCTCTACCAAATGTTCATTTCTATTTTGTATTAATATTTGAAACCCTTCTAATGATTCATTGGTAATCGTAAAAGGAATATCTCGTAATCCCATTTTCTTTTTTATTTTTGTTATTTCTTCTTTTTCTAATACCCTACCATGAATAGTATTTTTTCCTTCATCCTTGGCATATTTTCCAATGGTAGTTTTAACCTCAATTAACGTTGGCTTCTTATTTTGTCTTGCCTCTAAAATAGCTTTGTCTAAACTTTCAATCTCATCGGTTGCTTCAATATAGTCAAAATTACAAGCAATGACCCTCTCTTCTATGTTGTCATCAAAAACATTTTTGGTCGCCCCATCCAAACTAACATGGTTCGAGTCATACAATAAAATTAAATTATCAAGGTTTAAACTTCCTGCTAAACTCATCGCTTCATAACTAACACCTTCCATTAAGTCCCCATCACCACAGTAACAGTAAACATGATAATCAATTAGTTTATTGTTTAACAAAGCTCTACTATGTTTTCCTGCCATTGCCATACCAACTGCCATAGCAATTCCTTCCCCAAGAGGTCCTGTTGTTGCTTCTACCCCTAAGGAAAGATTATATTCTGGATGTCCACTTGTTTTTGAATGTAGGGTACGAAATTTTTTTAAATCTTCCAAATCAAGAGGATACCCTGCCATACAAAGAGTCGCATAAAGTAAGGAAGAACCATGTCCTGAACTCATAACAAAACGATCACGATTATAGAAACTTGGATTTTTAGGGTCAAATCTTAAATGATGGGCATAAAGCGTATATAAAATGGATGCTCCTCCTAACGCAATACCAGAATGACCACTTCCAGCTTCCCTTATCATATCAATCGATAAAGCCCTTATTTCATCGACTATCTTATCTTCATTGATTTCTCTATCACGATTTTGTATGTGCGCTAACATCGTATCACTCCTTTGTCCTACTATCATATCATAAAAGTTACAAAAAAACAAAAAGATTCATAGAAAAGTATTTCTTCGCATAAAAAGAAAAAGAAAAGGAGAAAAAAATATGAACTATATTGATAAAAGTTTTTTAGCACTCACCTATGAATTAGAAAACTTACAAGAAGAAGAAATTTTAAAAAGAATCAAAGGATGTTATCAACAACAATCAAAAGAATTAAAAAAATCCCTAGAAGACTACTTTGAAAAGTACCCATACTGGGGAAGCTTAAACACCGAAAAAAAAGATTACAATCATTTCGAATTAATTGCATCTTCCTTAAAAAAACACTTACAAGACTATATTTTCTTATACGATACTTTAAAAGACTATAAGTCAAAACAAACCTTATTTGCTATTTTAAACAATTATTATAAGTTTGATTTTAATACCTTAGATAAAGTAATTGATAAATGCTATCCCCACTATTTCGATCTTGATTTAATCAAAGTAGACAAAGAGGAAGTACTCGTTGACTTAGGTGCTTATACAGGAGATACCATTTATGATTATCTTTACACCTTTGGTCTTAATTCTTATAAAAAAATATATGCCTATGAAATTACTCCTCAAATTTTTGCATATTTAAAAAGTAACTTAGAAAATTACCATAATATAATCCTTAAAAACTGTGCAGTTTTAGAAAAAGAGCAAGAAGTATCGATCCTTGAAAATATGGAAAGCATATCCGCCAATCGTGTTGGGGATGGAGAAAATAAAATAAAAGCAGTATCTCTTGATGATGATATCAATGAGAAAATAACCCTTTTAAAAATGGATATTGAAGGAAGCGAACAACAAGCCATTTTAGGAGCAAAAAGACATATTAAAGAAGATCATCCTACTTTATTTATATCCGTTTATCACAACTTAGAAGACTTATGGAAAATACCAAGAATGATCAATGACATTACAGATGGATATCAATTTTATTTACGATATTATGGTGGTAATATCTATCCAACCGAAGTTGTTTTAATAGCCATTTACAAAGAACAAACAAATCTTATTTAGTTTTATTTTTCCACCTTTTGAATCAAACGCTTTTTACAGTTTCTAGAAACAGATGTAAGCTTCTCTCCATTATCGAAAAAGATAAAATTATTCTTCTCATCATACATACGAATCATATCAAGATTCACAATAATACTACGATATACTTTTAAGAAACGATCATCTAATAGTTTCTCAAGCTCAATTAAAGTTTTAGGAATTTTAAAGTCACCATATGTCGTATGAATAATACAACGCTTACTATCTGGTTCTTTTTCAATATATAAAATATGACGATATTCTATTTTATAAACAGTATAATTATATTGATACTTTAAAGAACGAAAGCGATTAAAATAATGCTTCAAAGCAATTTTTAAATCCTCTTGAATCTTCTTTTTACAATTATCCAATTTGTTAATAAAATCAAGTAAAAATAAGCGGTTTGTCAAAGCTTCATAACGATATTCACTAAAAGCAGTAATCACAATAATCAAAGATACCCAATCATCTGCTTCTTCTCTTATGTATCTTGCCGCATCCAGTCCTGATCCATATTTTGTTTTAATATCCAAAAAGAAAATTTTAAAACCAATATCAGAAGTAACAATTCTCTCAAATCTTTTATCGTAATTACTAAAAACATGAATTTTATAATCTAAGTCAATTTTCATCATAAAATTCTCAATTTGTTTTACAACCTCATCTCGAAAAATAAGATCATCTTCACATAAAATAAAGTTAAGCATACATACCTCCTTATCTTTTTTTATTTTACCATATTTTTCCAAATATAAAACAAAAAAGGAAGAAAAAAAAGGAGGATGTATATCCTAGGTCTTATGGAACAACTCCCCAATTGTTATATCTTTATCATATCGATAAAGAAGAAACGTATTAACGATAATACCAAGCATAATGAGACTAAGAAGGAAGAAATTTACCTCCAAATATTTTACATTTAAAACATAAACATAATTGGGATCAAACCGATCAAATAAAACCCTTCCATGAATCACACAAAAATAAAGCGTTAAAAATATAATAGAAAAGTTATAACTAATGGTTGTTTCAAAATATTTTCTTTTTGTTAAGTGTGTAAATAAAATAACACTCGTATAAAGAACAACACAAAGCAAGAAAAAAACGCCAACAAAGCCACACTGAAAAACATACCCTAACATCATAGAACACAAAATAAGATAAAGCGCAAAAGAGAGGATGCGAAGATAATAAAAGATTTTACTTATCACTAGAAAGCCCCCTATCAACACCATCTTCTATTTCTTGTTTAAATTCTTCTTCAAAACGAGGTAGTTCTTTTTTTATAACATCAGGATATACATTTTTAGTATTCAATATGGCCCTTTTAATATCAAAAATATTTACTTCTTTCCGGTTATTGTAAATAGCGAAAGAAAAAGCCTGTTGTACAATTGTCAAGGTAACATCAGGATACCTAGAACCAATTTCATACACTCTTCGATACTCACTTGTTAAATCAGTTAAAAAAGCCATAATTTTTTCTTTTACATACGTATCATACAAAAGCCTCGCACCTGTTTGTGCTTCAATTTTAGGAAGCGTTCCCATACAGATTGCAATGGTCTCTTCTCTTGTTGGTTCCTTTACTTCTACTTTTTGGAATCGTCTAACAAAAGCTTTATCCCGTAAAATATATTGTTCATACTCTTCTGTTGTTGTCGCCCCAATTACTTTAATATCACCACGATCAAGACCTGGTTTAAACATATTTGCAAAGTCAAGAGCTTCTCCTTTGCTTCCCATTAAGGTATGAATCTCATCAATAAATAAAACTAAATTATGGTATTCTTTTAATTCATCCAATAATATTTGTATTTTACTCTCACCCGTATCAGGATCAACACCTAAAAGTGCAGAAGTATTTACTTTAATTACTTGAAAGTCTTTTAGTGCATCTGGAATGTTTCCAATTTGAATGCGATAAGCAAAGCCCTCTACAATCGCAGTTTTACCAACACCAGGTTTTCCAATTAAAATAGCAGATTTTTCTGGTGTTAAAAGAATAAGCGCTAATTGCTTAATTTCTTCTTCTCTTCCAATGGCAGGATTGGTAATATATTTTTTTTCCGTAAAATTTTCTCCATAACTTTTTAATATACTGACACTACTTTTTCTTATTTCTTCTCTCACACTAACCACTCCTAACATCTTTAGTATACCATATCTTACAAATGGAAAGAAGAAAAAAATAATTCATTTTTCTCTTCTTTTATTCTATGATAGAATTCTTAACAATAAAATCTTTTTTCTTGTAAATTTTGTAGGCTTTTTTTATAATTTTTAGTCTCATTCATTTCTTTGGCAATCACACTAGCTAGAAAATAAAAATCAAGAAAAAATAAATACGTATGAGCTTTTAATATCGGTATTAGTTTATCCCCGGTTAAAGATCCCAACAACACAACAAATGCTTCCATCTCCTTATATTCTTCAAAAACATCCCCACACTTTTTTTGAAAGAAAAACAGTTCATACTCTTTCATACCAAGTTCCCTTAAAATTTTATAATTTTCTTCTTTCTTTTTCATAACGTCTCCCTATGTCTATTTATAGTAAAGGATAAAGTTTAAAAAAGCAAGAAAAAAAGCTCTAATTGAGCTATAAATAACAATTTTTAAGTTCTATTTGTTGTGGTGTATTGTTATTTCTTGGCGTATAATCATAAATAGAGCCAAAAATAGAAATGGTATCTCCTTCTTCTAATTTATTGATGTTTACTCTTTTATCAACCAAAGAACAAACAGCATCCATCGTATAATAAGTACCATTTTGATCTTCGTATCGTAAGGTTACAATTTTTTTCTCACTATCAATCTTATAAATTTTACCCGTTAACTTAACATAAGATTGATAGAGTTTTTTATAATTTGTTTTATAATCATTTCGTAACATTAAGGATAAATCTTCTAGCGTCATAACCACTGGTTTACTGTTATATTTTAAGCCCCAACCACCAAGAACAGTATCGCATCTTCCTTCTTCTTCTCGATACTTAATGACCTTATAGAAAAGTCCATAATACTCTTTTGAGCCACTTTCATATACTTTGGTACGCACGGCCAAAAAAGGTCCAACATTCATTTTGGTAACCAACATAATATCAAGCAAAACAAGAAAACCAATGGATATTACAAGAATCATAATAACCGTAAATAACTTCTTTAATCTTTTTTCTTGTTCTACGGTTACATAGTTTTTATCCATAAAAGTATCAATTGTATTTTCTAACTTTAACCCTTTTCTCATTCTTCCACCTCTTTTTACTACGCCATATTATATCACATATTTTCCATTTTGGAAAGAAAATCTTCTTCACTCCAAATAGGAATTCCCAATTTCTTTGCTTTTTCATACTTACTACCTGGATTTTCCCCAACAATCACAGCGTCTGTTTTACTCGATACACTATCAACTGTTTTTCCTCCATACTTTTCAATCAAAGCTTTGGC
>CANQYK010000048.1 GCA_947628065.1 uncultured Bacilli bacterium
ATCGAACACTTTTTTTCTTGCTTCCATAAAAAAAGTATGTTATATTGATAAGGTAAGGAGGATAGAGAAGATGAAAGAACATGATTCATCAAAACAGATTTTAATATCTGTACTAGGTGTTGCAATCTTAGTTGTAGCAGTTGTAGGAATATCATTCGCAGCATTCAACTATAGTAAAACAGGTGAAACGGTAAATACCATTACAACAGGAACTATGGTCATGAGTTATAGTGAACCTCAAAATGGTATTAATATTGTTAATGCTCAAGCTATTAGTGATGATGTTGGTCAAACATTAAATGGTGAAAACAATACCTTTGATTTCATGGTATCTACAACACTATCTAGTGGAACAATTAACTATGCAATTACTGCTACAAAAGATGCAGGAAGTACACTTCCAGATGATGAAGTAAAAGTTTATCTAACATCAGCAGATGATGCCGTTGTAGAAAAAGAAGCAACAAAAGTAGGTGAACTTGGAACAACTAGCAGTGATGCATCAGGAGCACCAGATGGACAATACAAATTAAAAGATGGAACAATTACATCAAGCACTACAACAAATTATCGTCTTAGAATGTGGCGTGATAGTAAATCATCATCACAAGGTACTTATAAACTAAGAGTAAATGTTTATGGTAAAGCATCTGCTTAGTAATAATGTATCCATGGTATCCTTATAGGATACTTTTTTTATTCTTGTCGATAAAAAAATTCTATGTTATATTGTTAACATAAGGAGGATAGGAAAGTGAAGGAAAAAGAAGCAAAAGAAATATTATTATCAATTTTAGGAATTGCAATTTTATTATTAATTGTACTTGGTATTTCATTCGCAGCGTTTAACTATAGTAAAACAGGTGAGACTGTAAATACCATTACAACAGGATCCATTGTAATGAATTATAGTGAACCCCAAAATGGAATTAATATTGTTAATGCACAACCAATTGATGATAGTCAAGGAATCGTGTTAAATGGAGAAAACAATACGTTTGATTTTACGGTATCTGCAACTATGACAGGAGAGACAACAATTAACTATGCCATTACAGCAACCAAAGATCAAGGAAGCACCATTGCAGATGAAAAAATAAAAGTATACTTAACCTCAGCAGATGATGCCATAGTAGAAACACCAGTAACCACAGTAGATCAATTACAAAGTTCTAACACTGCAAGTGATGCAGGCGCACCAGATGGACAATATGTATTAAAACAAGGAACTTATACAAGTACAACTACAACCAATTACCGTCTTAGAATGTGGTTAGCAAAAACAGATGCCCTAGAGCCAGAATCAATATCCGGAACTTATAAGTTAAGAGTTAATGTTTATGGTAAAACATCAACTCCATAAAAAGTGTCAATTTTGATACTTTTTTCTTGTCGAAGAAGAAAAGAGATGTTATAGTATTATTGTAAGGAGGATAAGGAAGGATGAAACAGAATTCGTCAAAGCAAATTATAATACCTGTTCTAGGAGTAGCCCTTTTATTAATTGCTGTTGTAGGAATTTCATATGCAGCTTTCAATTATAGTAGAGCTGGTACAACCATTAATACCATTACAACAGGATCCATTATTATGAATTATAGTGAATCAGAAAATGGTATTACAATTGTAAATGCCCTACCAACCTCAGATTCTACTGGTATGACATTAAACGGAGAAGATTATACGTTTGATTTTCACATTTCAGCAACCGTTAAAAGTGGTACCACTCTTAATTACATCATTACAGCTGTAAAAGATGAAGGAAGTACCATTGATGATGACAAAGTAAAAGTATACTTAACTTCAGCCGATGATACAATTGTAGAAAAAGCAGCAACCAAAATTAGTGAACTTGGAACAACGAGTAGTGATGCATCCGGTGCCCCAGATGGACAGTACAAACTAAAAGAAGGAACCATTACAAAAACAGAAACAACAAACTATCGTCTTAGAATGTGGTTAGCAAGTGATTCTGGTATTACTGCTCCAGGACCAGGAGAAATGCCAAAAACATATCGATTAAGTGTTAATGTTTATGGACATGCAGACGTACAATAGGAAAAAAGGTGTCAAGAAAAATGACACTTTTTTATTGCTGATTTTTTTAACCTATGTTATATTATTTATAGAATATGAGGAGGATAGATAAAATGAAGCAAATCTCATCCCAAACCAAAAAAATAGTGATAACAATATTTTCTGTAGTAGTATTAGTTCTATCCGTAATAGGAATAACTTATGCAGCCTTTAATTATAGTAAAATAGGAGAAACTGTAAATACAGTATCAACTGGAAATATTATAATGAGTTATAATGAAGAAACCAATGGAATAAATATAGCAGAAGCAGAACCAATGGATGATAGTGATGGAAAAATATTAAATGGAGAAGATGCCACGTTTGATTTTACTGTAACAGCATCAATTGGACCAGATACAATCATCAATTATGCAATAACTGCAATAAAAGAAGAAGGAACCAATTTGAATGATGAATATGTAAAAGTCTATCTAACTTCAGTAAACGATGAAATAGAAGAATTAGCACCTACCAGAATAAGTGATTTACCACTTTCTGATACAGTAATGAAAACAGGAGTACCAAAAGGACAGAGAGTGTTAAAACAAGGTAGTATAACAAAATCAGAAATAACCAATTATCGTCTTAGAATGTGGATCAGTTCCGAAGATGATATTGTAAGAGGAACGGAAGATCAAACCTATAGATTAAGAGTTAATGTATATGGAAGAGAAGAAGGAGTAGAAGATTTTGATATAGAAAATCCAAATATAACACTAGATTTTAATGGTACAACAGAAGAAAAGATAAAATTAACAGGAGAAAATATAGATAGTGTTACATATGAAAGTAATAATGATAATGTAGAAGTATCAAAAGATGGAACTGTAACAGCAAAGAAATTTGGTACAAGTGAAATAACAGTAAGAAATGGAGCAGTAGAAAAGCAAGTAACAGTAAAAGTAGTAAAGACAGTAACAGCAACGTATACCAAACAAGGAAGTGGTGTTTTATCGATTGATAGAGAAAGTGATTCTTGTGTACTAGAAAGAGAAGAAGATAGTTGTAGTAAGGAACTACCAAATATTGTAGTAGATACAGGATATACCTCATTAGGATGGAGTACAGAAAAAACAGCCAAAGAAGGAGCGACAGGTACTATTACATTTAAAGATAATGTAGAATACTTTACTATTAGTTATAAAGATGAAGTAAGTTATAAAGTATTCTTTAATGGAAATGGAAACACGATTAGTGAAGAAGAGAAGAGTTGTATTATAGAAAAAACTTATAATGAAGAAAGTCAGAAGACAAGTTGTGAAGTAACTACTCCAACAATAGAAGAAAATCCAAATACCCCAAATATTATTGGATATAGTACAGATGCAAGTATTCATGAGAAAACGATAGGAAGCCAAGAGACTTTAACCGTTGATGCATCGAATAATGGAACAACTTACTATGCTCAAACGACGACACCAGCGAAAAAACATACAATAACATTCAATAAAAATGGAGCCCAAAGTCAAACAGATGAAGGTAATGTAGCTCAAACAGCAGAAACGGTTACAAGAAGTTGTACAAGAGAGGCAACCTTTAATGGAGTAGAACAAGCAGAAACTTGTAGTGTAACATCTCCAACGATTGTTGGAACCAATATCACACCAACTGTTACAGGGTATAGTGATGCGGCTGGAAATCATTCAAGTGGATGGCTTCATAATAGTCCAAAAGAAATATCAGGAGATGCTACATGGTATGCACAAACAACAAAAGCAGCAGTAACAAAAAATGTAACTTATAAGACTACAACAGGAGTAGCATCCATTGGACAAGAAAGTGATAGTTGCACCATAGCAGCAATTTATAATAATAATGAAGGGAACCCTCAAGCCACAAGTTGTACGGTACAAGCTCCAAGTATTACAGCAGAAAGTGGTTATGAAGTAATCGGATGGAATACTAGTAGTGAAGAGACTACAGGAATACCAGCTGAAGAGGACCTAACATTAACAGATGCTACTACTACGTATTATGCTCTAGTAAACAAATTAGGACCAACACCAGGAACAAATGGAGTAACAGCATTATTGGATTTTTATACAAATCCAGAAAGTATACAAGATTATAGTGAATCTCATATAAAAGAAGATAGTAGTGCCAAAGAAAATAAGATGTATGTATTTAATCATACAGCAGGAGACCAACAAAGTGATTGGAATAGCGATGAATTAAAAAGTTATCGTTATATAGGAGCGGATCCTAATAACTATGTAACATTTAATAATGAAACAGCAGGCTGGAGGATAATAGGAATAGAGACAGTAGATGATGGAACAGGAACAAAAGAAAAGAGAATCAAATTAATAAGAAAAGATGAATTACCAGTAGGAACAGATGATAATTATATGGCATGGGATAATAAGCCAGGCGGAACAGGATCATCCGAGAGTAGTAATGGAGGTAATAATTGGGCAGATTCAAGATTAATGTATTTATTAAACCCAAATCATGATGAAGAACAAACAGGAGTAAGTGGAAGTATTTATTGGAATCGTCAAAGTGGGAATTGCCCCTATAGGAAGAGCACTTCATACGTATCTGATGAAACAATAGAGTGTGATTTTAGTGAAATAGGATTGTTACCGGAAGCAAGGGCGATGATAGGAGATGCAAAGTGGTATTTGGGTGGAGTAAGTAGCTATACTAGTTATAATAATGGACTAGTAAGCCATTGGTATTCGTATGAAAGAGGAACAAAGGTATATAACAATAATGCAACATATTGGATTGGGAAAGTGGGATTAATGTATCCATCTGATTTTGGATATGCTACAGGTTATAGTCGAAGTTCATCTTCAAGAACTAATACATGTTATTCATCAACATTGCTTTCTACATGGACTTCTATGTGTGCTAACAGTGATTGGCTTTCTCCTGATGGATTTGTTGAGTGGACCATTTCTACGCGTTCTAGTATGTCAGGTTATGTTTTTTATCGTAGATATGGTGGAGTAAGTAGCCAAGCGGCACTCAGTATAGAAAAAGTGCGACCTACTATTTATCTAAAAGCAGATGTCTTATATCAAAGTGGAGATGGAAGTAGTAGTAATCCATTTGTATTTACAAGTACAGCTTCATCCGATCAAGGAATAGAAGAACCATCTTCTATTAGTATTACATCACAAAAAGAAGTATTAACATCACCTAAAAAAGTATGCCAAGAAGAAGTAAATACTGGCACTAGTTATAATTTTGCCATTAATAGTGATAATGAAGTAAAGACAGGATCTGTTTGTACTACTTCTAATAAAATAACAATTTGTACTGACTATAATAATGATATCAATATGAATAATACTAAGAGTTGTATGAATGGTAATAATGTTACTAGTTATACAAAAAGTAGTGATAGTTGTAGTTATGTTTATGTTTGTGATAGCAATAATAAGTGTAGTGCCAAAAGAGAATGTTAAAAGAATAACGATATAAATAAAGAGGAACTAGATATTAGTTCCTTTTCATTTTAACTAATCATAAGTTATACTACCAAAGAAACTTTCCTCTTTTTTTTCTTCACATTTTATGATATGATTAAGTAAGAATAGGAGTAAGACATTCAATTAACAAATATTACTTTAATAAATTCCTATAAGGAGGGAATAATATGAACGAAGAAGAAATTAAAAGAGAATCCAATAAAAATCTTTTTATAACCATTATTGCAATTATTATTTTAATAGTAATTATAATAGGTTTCTCAACTGCAATTTTAGTCTTTACCGATAAAGACAATAACGTTAATTCTATCAGTACAGGTAATATTAAACTAGAATATCAAGAAAGTGAAAATGGTATTAATATAACCAATGCTATGCCTATGACCGATGCCGTTGGTAAAAAATTAACCAATAAAAATCAATATTTTGATTTTTCCGTTGTTGCCAATATTTCAGGAGAAGCCAATATTGTATATGAAATATCGGCTGAAAAATTAGAGGAATCTACACTTGATAATAAAGATGTAAAACTATATTTAGAAAAAAAAGAACGTGGTAATTATGAAGAAGTTATGAAACCAAAAGCATATACCCCATTAACCGAAAAAACAACAGCAGGAACGCCTGTTAATAATATGTTATTATATAAAGGAAATTTAACAAAAACAGGAAAAGACGACTATCGTCTTAGAATGTGGGTATCCGATAAAGCCAATATTGATGGTATATCAAGAACATTTAAAATACAAGTAAATGTAAGTGCCAAAGTAGAACTACAAAAAGAAGAGAAATAGAGATATTTCTCTTTCAAAAAACACAAATTTATGGTATAGTGATAATATGTAGAATAGAAGCGGGTGATAGTGTGAAATCCAATACAAAGACACCTTTTCACTTTGATTTGAAAAAAGCCAAAAAAGTCTTTCGATTTATTTTAGCAATTTTATTATATTCTGTTTGCTTGATTATGCTATTGGTATTTGCAATACTCATTATAAATTTTATAGATGAAAGAAGAAACTTAAGCAAAGGAATAACAAAGCCATCCCTATTTTCGGCTTATACGATAGTAAGCCCTAGTATGGTACCTAATATCAAAGTATTAGATGTTGTTATCATAAAGAGAGTAGAAAAGGAAGAAGATATAAAAAAAGGTGATGTTATTACCTTTAATTCTACCGATTATCGATATTCTGGTGTAACCGTAACACACCGTGTTATAAAAATTGATCAAACAAACGAAGGAAAATATTTATATACAACCAAAGGAGATGCCAATAATACAACCGATGCATCCCGTGCTACGTTTGATAATATTTATGGAAAAGTAATATTAACCATTCCCAAAATAGGGTATATCCAGTATTTTTTAAGTAATATGTTAGGATGGACATTAATCGTTATATTCCCAGCCTTTTGTGTTATTGCTTATGATATCGTAAAGTTAGTACGAACCATAAGAAAAGATCCAAAAAATAGAAACGAAGAAGAAAAGAGAAAGAAAGAACAACAAAGAAGAGAACAAGAACAAAAACAAGAAAACGAAAAAGTAAAACATCATATGATAAGTCAACCAATCAAAAAAGAAAAAAAAGAAGAAAAAGATGAAAGGAGAAGATTTGAATAATGAAGTCTAAAGTACCATTAATAATAGCAGGAATTCTTCTATTCATCTTTATTTCAGTTACTTCCATGTTGTGGTATCATGCCTTTTATCAACCAAAAAAAGAAGTATCTGTTTTACAAATAGGAAAAGACCATGAAGAAAATGCTACCATTGATCTTTCTAATATGATACCTATGAGTGATGAAGAAGGAGCACAAATAACACCATATGAATTCCAAGTACAAAACAGTGGAGACAAAGAAAAAGAAGAAATTTATCGCGTTTTAATTGAAGATGAAAAATTAAGCGATGATCCTAATTTTAGTAGTAAAAGTTTATTATCAAGAAGTCAATTAAAATATCAACTTACCATGAATGGAACAGTAATAAAAAAAGGAAAATTAAGCGATATAAAAAATAATATCTTAGATGAAAGAAGCATCGCCAAAGGAAAAGAAAATAATTATCAACTTAGAATTTACTTAGGAACAAATGTAGCAAATACTGCTTGGCAGAATAAATATTATCATTATATAATTACAATACAAAAGATGGAGGATATAAAATGAAAAAATTGTTATTAGAATATTTAAAAGTATTTGGCTATGCTATAACAGGTTTAGTTTTTGGATTATCATTCTTTTTACTCTTTCTTAATTTTTATCATTCAAGAGAAGTTAATCTAGTTGTTGATGTAACAACAGATGAACAAACAACAACTCAAGAAATACAAAATAAATTAAATATTGTAAAACAAAATTCCGCAAGTTATAGTCAAAATGCATATCGTGGAAGTCATAGTGTTTATGATATGAATGGAGTCCAAATAAGACTAAACCGATGTGTTGAAGTATTTGAAAGTGAAAAAGCAAATCAACTTACCACCAAAAAACAAGTAACACTAAAAGATGTTTATGATTTAAATTATTTTTATCGAAATAATATATTAAATGATTGTGTTGTTATGCAATTAAATGCTTTTTCAAGCAATAGTACAATGTATCAAGAATTAACATCTCTTGCTACAACAAGACCATTTGTAACATTAAATATTAATTATTTATTGAAAAGTGAAGATTATGTCGCAGCCAATCTAGAAAATGGTGATAGTTATTATTTTTCCAATGATATGAATCGTGGAAGTGTATTTAATTTAGTGAAAGACAGTTACCAATCAACCATGCGTGATTATCAAAATGCACTAGACTTGTTAGTAGAAATATCTTCTTGGTATCAAAAAGAAGTAGTAGGAGGCTAAAATGCAAAGAATATTAAATGGAATTTTTCACATTTTTAAATTAATTTTATTGGTAGCAGCTTTTGCGATTACTTTAATGATTATAATCCAAATGAACAATCGATTAAACAAAGGATTTGATACAACAATCTCTGTTTTTATTCCATATATTGTTTTGTTTGTCTTATTCTGTATTGACTTAATCTTTCGTAGAAAAGGAGTAAACAAAAATATCTTTTTTAACATTACAAGTTGTTTGGTATTTGCTACTATTTTAGTAGCAGGATATCGTGCTTATACCGATAAGAATATGGTATTAAATCAAAAATATGGACTAGGAATTGATTTTAATTATTTCAATAATTTTATCTCTTATATGAAATTAATGCTTTATGGACTAAGTCTAGCAAACATATTCTTAATGTTTCAAAGTAATAAAGAAGAAGGAGAAGAAATAGAGGAATTAGAAGAAAGCGACTAGGCTTTTTTTCTTTCGGAGGGAAAGGTATGAAAAAAGAATTTAATTTTAAAAAGAAGTATGGACAAAACTTCTTAAAAAATGAAGCAATAATAAAAAGAATAGTAGAAATAACAGATATTAAGGAAGATGCCTTAATCATTGAAGTAGGACCAGGAGAAGGTGCTTTAACAAAGTTTTTAGCACAAGCAAGGAGTGATTGTAAAGTATTGTGTTATGAAATTGATAGAGAATTAGAAGATCCATTAACACTTATTTTAAAGGATTATTCCAATGTTAAAGTACTATTTGGAGATTTTCTAGATCAAAATATAAAAGAGGATATAAAAGATATTTCTTACTCTTCCCTTTATTTTGTAAGTAATGTCCCATATTATATAACAACTCCAATTTTGTTTAAGCTAATGGAATCTAATTTAGTATTTGATAAAATTGTAATGATGGTCCAAAAAGAAGTAGGAGAAAGATTTACTTCCCCACCATCAAAAAAAGAGTATGGGGCACTAACGGTACTTTTAAATTATGATTTTAAAATAAAAAGAGAAATACAAGTTGATCGAAATCAATTTGTACCAAAACCAAATGTAGATAGTGTTGTTGTATCATTTACACCAAAAGAAAACAAGGAACAACTAATGAATAGAAAATTCTTTCAATCCCTAGTACATGATGCCTTTCAGTTTAAAAGAAAAACAATTAAAAATAACCTAAAAGAGTATAATCTTGAAACAGTAGAAGAAGTATTACAGAAATATAATTATGATCTAACAGTAAGAGCAGAAAGTTTAAGTTATGAAGTGTTTGTAGAACTTGCAAATAGATTATACAACCATAAAAGGTAGAACTATTTCAAAAAAATGAAAAAATATCAAATTTTTTTGGTATTTTTTTATATGTCATTTTCTTCCGAATTTTGAAAATTTCCGGGTAAATGGAGGGGAATTTGCAAAATTGGGTGAAAAAGGTGGAGGAATTTGTAAAATTCCCCCAAAAATAGAGGGAAATTTGGTACTTTTAAAGATTTGACAAATTCCTTAATTCTATATATAGTAGGGACTAGTCATTAAAAAGTGGCCTCTATTTATGACAATTTCAAACAGAAAGAGAGAGTGATTTATGAAAGAAAACAAAGAAATTAATTTATGCAATGATATTATCTTTAAATACATTGTTCAAAGCAAGGAAGCAAGAAGTATTGTAATTACTTTTTTACAACATATTACTTCCATTCCAAAAGAAGAATTAGAAAAAGCAAAGTTTGTTAGTGCAGAACTACCAAAAATGATAGAGAAGGAAAAATTAAGAAGAGTTGATATTTTAGTACAACTAACTGGTGGTGATAGAATTATCGTTGAAATGAACGGGTATAATAGTGAAAATATCTTTGCAAAGAATGCACAGTATGCTTT
>CANQYK010000049.1 GCA_947628065.1 uncultured Bacilli bacterium
AGGAAATTGGAATAAATTTAAATACGGAAATAAACATCTTTCAAAAAAATGTGTCTAAAAACTTGACATAAATCCAACTGTAAGATAGAATCTAAAATTTCATGTAACATATTTTCAATTTTTTTAATGAGTCTGTATAAAAATGTAAATTTTTTTTACTATTATTTACTAATTATTAATTACATGCTAAAATGAAATTAAGATTAGGAGGTGACAAAATGGCAAGTTATAAGGGTATTACAATTGATCAAGCTACTTTTGGGCGTGATGAAGAAGGTTTAAAAAAACTAAAAGCAAATTTAACAGGTGATATTGATAAAGCAATTTCCACATTAACAAATTCTAATGAATATCAAACATTCCACAAAACCGTATATCAAAATTGGATGGGTGAAGACGCTATGCAATTTATGTCAGAATTTGAACAAGCTGTTAGTGATATCGCTAGTACTTATAAGCAATATAAGCAAGTTATCATTAATGCTTTAGATGCTGATTTAGCACAATTTGAAAAAATGCAACATACAAATGCATCTATGATTAGTGGAAAATCCCAATCACTAAAATAAAAGAAAGGAGTAATAAAATGACAGTTATTGGTGGAAGTGCAGTTGGTTTAAATACTGCAAAAATTAGTGCTATGGAAAAAGCTTTGACAGATTATATCACAGCAATTAATAAAAATGTAAATATAGCTGCTAACAGAGCAAATATACAAAAAGCGATTAAAGGTAGTGCAAGTGAAGCTTCTATTATTGCATTAAATAAGCAAATTGACACGCAATTTGCAGATCTTGTAAATAAATTAAATCAATTCAAAAATATTCTAGCAGAAATGAAAGAAACATATACAAAAAATGATGCTAGTAATACATCTTTTTCTTCGGCTATGAATAGTGTAAAAGGAGAATAAAAAAGAAAGGAAAAACTTTCTTTTTTTATGAAATTAATACTAAAATCGTACCATTTCTAATATCACTATTAGCAAGTAAGACATTAGATTGGTATGCTTTTTTTGTTGTTACATTATATAATTTATTTTGAGAAGAAAGGGGAAATATTCCATTTGTTAATTCATGTACTGCTTTATTTAATAGTACAATAATATTTCCTATTTTTTTATTAATAGGTATATAAACATCATACTTCATATCAATTTCTGGAACTATTAATTTTACCAATACTTTATTTTCCATTAAATAATTTCCTCTCTTTCTGCACCGATTCCTTTGACAACAAGGTAATTTCCATTATTAATAATATATGTTATATCTATCATATCATCTTCAATATCATAGTCCTTTAAATTATTTATAGTAAAAATGTCTTGTTCATCAATTTTTTGACCATACCAAATTCCAGATGATTTATCTATATTATTATACCAATTTTGTGTCTTTAACTCACAGAATCTATTATAATTATCAATAATAATAAATATTTGTTTTGGATCATACTCTTTGTTTGAAAAAATTTGATCTATTAATTCTATTTCATCAGAAGACATTACATTACTAAAATTGCCAAAACCAAGTAATATATTCACTGTTATTCCTTGCTTATTATTCACAATTTCTTTTAATGGTGTTTTAAAATCAATATTATAATAATTGGTAGTACCATCCGTTCTAATACAACTTAAGAAGTCTAAAATGTTTAAATGAACTTCTTTCACGGAATCAATTAGATTAATGATATTACACATAAAATTTAAATCCTCTATAATATTTTTTCCTAAAATTAAGTTAAATTTCTGTTTTGAAAAATCATAATATGCTATTTCTACTTCTTCTTTTGAAATTCCTATTGGTATTTTAGAAATCATTTTTGCATATGGTTGTAACATATTAAACGTAACTATTCTGGGAAATATTTTTACTTCTTTTACTTTATATTGATATTTTTCCATTAATGTTTTACTAGAATCTTTTATTAAAGTATTAATATTATCTTTATTTGTAATATATGCTGTTTGAAACTCACATGCTTCCTCTTCTACAATCGTTAATCCTCTTGAAAATTCTTTTTTGGGAATTAATCCTGTTGGTGCATTTATTATATAACGATAATCAAATTCATCTGCAACTTGTAGTAATATTTTATTGGTAAAACATTCTAGCACATTATTTCTTACCGAATTGGTTGATATAACACTCATTACAAATATAATTCCATATTTGCTACCATCTCGTAAAAGACGCATAAAAATATCACTATTTTCCATACAATTTTCCATAAATGATTCATATCCATTTAAAACTGTTACAATAAGTGGTACAAAAGAACCACTATTTTTACAATAATTGATATAATCACCAGAATAATCAGTAAATAATTCTTTCCTTTTTTTTATTTCTTGTTCTAAATATTCAAAATAAGCTTTTATTTTTTCTTGATCTCCAGTAATCATCATATCTCCTACATGAGGCATTTTTCGAAAAACTCTTAAGGATTCTGATCCAAAATCAATAATATAAAAGGATAGTACTTTTGGATGGTAATAGATACAAGAAAAATATATAAGTGTTGTTAAAAGGTTTTCTTTTCCAGAATTAGGTAATCCAAAAATAATTGTATTTTTACAGGTCAAATCTATTTTGCATAATCCTTGCTCTTGTTTTTCTGGTTTATCATATTCTCCTATTATTACTTCAATTTTCTCTTTGGATGGAACAACTTGATATTTCTTTATCAAATTTCCAAGATAGATATTTTTTGGTATACTTGGTAACCAAAGGGATTGAAATGAAATTTTCTCTTTTATTGCAATATCATATAAATATTTTACAATATTTGCTAATTGTTCTCCCATTTCAACGGTTTCACTTTGTTTTATGGTATCGTTAATTCTTTTTAAAACAGTACCATCATTACTTATAAATTCAATATCATCATTAACTTTTTTTATAATGCGATTAACTGGATTATACTTTGCTCCACACCAAGCAGATTGGCCAAATTCAAAAATTTCATCATTTCCAACTTGTAAATAAAATCTTCCTACTTCTTTTATATTAGCAGCATCTGCTTTTTTTAACATTTCTACACTATCTTCACTTGTTTGAACTTTAAGACAAACATGAAATCTAGAGTTTGACCAAATTTGATCATCTACAACACCACTTGGTTTTTGTGTTGCTAAAATAAGGTGTACTCCTAAACTTCGTCCAATTCTAGCTGTACTAATTAATTCATCCATAAAATCTGGTTGTTGTTGTTTTAGTTCTGCAAACTCATCCGAAATTACAAATAAATGAGAAATGGGTTCTTTTACTTTACCCTCTCTATAAAGGCTTTGATATTTATATATATCTATCGTTCCTTCTCCTAAAAAATTTCTTGCTTCATTAAACTTTCTTTGTCTTCTTTTTAATTCGCTTTGTATTGATACCAAAGTACGATGCATTTCATTATTATCAAGATTAGTAATAGTTCCTACAAGATGGGGTATTTTTACTCCTGTTTCTCTATTTTCAAACGCTAAAGCAAGTCCTCCACCTTTGTAATCAATTAAAATAAATTGAACTTCTCTAGGATCATAATTAATTGCCATAGATAATATATAACTCATAATAAATTCTGATTTACCAGAACCAGTAGAACCTGCAATAAGACCATGTGGACCATGATATTTTTCATGTAAATCAAGTTCTAATATTTTTTCATATTCTTTTTGACCAATAGGTGCTTTTAAACTAATAGTTGGATCATTTTCTTTCCATCTTGTTAAAACATTTAATTGATCTACTCTTCCTACTTTATACATCTCTAAAAATGGTAAAATTAATGGAATTCTCTGTTTTTCATTTTTAGCGGCGAGAGGAATATTCGCAAGTATTTTTGTATAAGCCATCATATTTAAATCATTTTGATATTCTGGTTGAAATTGTGTTTGTTTATTGATATCTAAAGTTCTTTCAAAAATACCACTTGTTTGATTTTCAATGGATATAAATTTTTTTAATCGACTTGGTAAATTTTTTAATGATGTTTCAAAAATTAAAAGTGAAAAACCAAAATCTACATTACTATTAATGATACGGTCAATAATTGGTAATCCTTTTACAACTTTAAAATCATCTGTAATTAATAAATAATATTCATCAAAATTCTTATATGGATGTTCCATATCATTTTGACTATCTTTTTCTTTTTGTTCTAAATTTGCTGATTCTTTCAATCTTCTTTCATATTCCTGTTCTAGATAAATAGACATTTGAACCATTTCATTTTCATTACTTGCAAAAAATCGTCTTTCTCTATCTTTACTAAAACAGTGAGGCATATATTTTAAATATTCGAATTCTTCTTCTCCTAATTCGTTTGTAAAAAAAACAATTTTCAAATCTAACCCACTATAATAAAACAATAATTGTAATAGAATACTCTCAATATATTGTTTTCGGAAATTAAAATTTATAATAAATGGTGTGACACGATTTTGTAAGAGTGAAAATACAATAGGAACATTTTTTATCATTCTTTTTTCCTTTGTCATTTTTACTACTTCATCTCTTAAATTATCATCATATAATGAAAATTGTTCTGGAATAGCATCTATTTTAATAGAGCAAGGAGTATCACCTATTCCAAGACGAATACTTAAAAAATCATTGTCAATAATTTCCCTACTCCAAATGCTATTTCTACGATTTACAATAGCTGTTTCTATTTCTTTTAAGCTATAATTATTTTCATATAAAATTTGTTCTTGCTTTTTCATTATTTCGAGAATAGTTTCTTGTTTTTTTTGAAGATATTCTTTGTATCTTTCCTGCCTTAATTTTTCCTTTTTCTTAATTCTTTTTTTTTGCCATAAATCAATTAATATTGGAAATAATATACAAGAAATCAACATTAAAATGCACATAGAAAATTCTAAAATAGCATTAAACATAGAAATTGTTCCTGTCATAAGACCATTCAAAGCAGATATTCCTGTAATACAAGAAGTAATTCCAATTACTGCAGATGAACCTACTGTTAAAAGTAGTGGCATTTGTTCATCTTTTTCTTCTTCTGGTGGAGTATCAATCACTATGTTTTCTTCTTCAATTTCTGATTTTAATCTTGGAGTATGAAAAAATAATTGATTTTCTTTATAAAGCTTTACGTTTTTTTCAAAATCTGTTGGTGGAGTATAATTATTATTGATTGCTTCTTCTACCATATTAGGAAGACTATAACTAGAAACAGATTCTTTTGGATTATTTAATTTTACATAGGTATCCATAAAAATAATTTTTAATCCAAAAAAGAAAATTACATCTCCTAATTCCAAAACTTTTTGTTTTACCTTTTTAGAATTAATATAGAGGTTACTATTCTTCCCATTTTCTGTAATGATATAACAATTATTTACAAAATTAATAGTAATATTGGAAGGAATAATATCAGAAATTAAGTAGCAAATTGTATCTTCTTTTGTGTTTCCTATTGTTATAGATTGCTCTGTTAATCTTAAAGAAAAATAAAATTCAAAATCTGGTACAACATAAAGGTACAAAATATTATCAAGATCTGAAAATTTTAAATGATAGCTTGCATAATCTTCTAATACTGCCATTTGAACTATCTCATTGTTTGAAGTAATTTGAATTGTTTCATCTGCTTTTATGGACCAAGTATTTTGATAACCATCTAAATATATTGTTTCTTTCAATAAGTCTTTTCCAAAAGTATCATTAATAATATAAAAATCTTCTATTTTTTCTGGAAGTTGATAAGTGTTAATTTTAAAAGCATCACATATAATTAATTTCATACAATTCACCAGCCACTTCTTACTATTATCATTATAACATTTTTCATTATCAATAGACAATATAATATAAACAGAAAACGAAGTTTTTAGCTAGTAATTGCTATTTTTCTTTTTCTATATAATTTCTTGTAACATATTTTCAACCTCTTTTATAATAATCTTTTTGTTGTCGATTCTTCTTTTTTCATTTACTTCTAACACTTTACTATAATCTTTGTTCTTTTCTTTTTCATAAATATTGATATAAACCAAATTATTTTCTCCTACTTCATTGTTTGGATCTACAATATTTAACTGTCCTGTCACTCCTACTCCAATATCACTTTCAGCAAATAGAGAAATGGCATGACTCATCGCAATTGCGGTCTCTATACTATAAACCGTATATTTTTCAATCGTTTCTTTGGGTACTCCCATTTTTATTTTATATTCATTACAATATGTTACAGCACTAAACTTTAATACAGAGCTAGCACCTGGAATATTGGTAATTTCATTACATATACCACCACCAGTACAAGATTCCATTGTCGCAATGGTCCTCTTACCTTTCTCTAATTTTTCTACTATTTCTTTCATTTTTTCATCTTCCTTTTTCCTTTGATATAGTCTTTTTTCTTTGATGTATGTTAATACAGAAGAATCCAAATAAGAATCTAACAATTCCATCTTTTCTTCTTTTATCCAGTTTCTTATTTTCGTAGAAGAAATATCATCATAAGTAGAATCAACAAAGATAATATGTTCTTTATATGGAAGATGAAATTTACTGGAATCTATTTTTTCTTCTCTTGGTATTACAAGAAGATGATAATTTTCTAATATGTAAGAATAATTCTCCCATGTAGTAAATTCATCCAAATTATCACTGCCACACAAAAAGTAAATTTCATCCTCTTTATAGTTTCTTTGAAAAAAGTCAAGAACTTGATATGTCTTTTTTGGTGTTTCTTTTTCATAATCGGATATTAAAATATTTTTATTTTTTCCTATCATAAGTTGTAACATGTGATAACGATTCTTTAAGGATGCTAGTTCATCTTTGGGATATTCATTATTGGTTGGTACAAAAATAACTTTATCTACATATCCTTTTTCTATTAATTCTTCTGCTATTTCTTTATGTTTTCTATGCGGTGGATTAAAACATCCTCCAAAAATACCTATTTTCATAATCTACCTTCTTTCCATCTTTACCATTATAACAATTCTTTCCTGCTATTACTATACCCAATTTCTTTTTTATCTTACCTTAATTGTTTTTTAAATTCAAAAAAAGAAAGGTAAAATATTTCTTTTTTTTCTACTTTACACAGTATTTTACAAAGACATATGTAAACTTATCAAAACAAAAAATCAGAAACATTATCTGATCTTTTTTAATATTTTTTCTGTCATAGGAAGAGTCTCTCTTACCTTTTTCATACACTCTAATTGTAGTGTTTGGTCAGTTAATAAAATCTCATCTACTTGTGTTACTCCGTAACATTCATAAGGAATCTTATCCCACAATATAGCGTGTTCTAATCGATCGTATTCTCCTCGCTCAAATAATTCTAGTGGAATTAAAGATTCTGGTATTTGAATAATAGAATCAAAATAATAATATTTTGTTTTATCTGTTCTATCTTGATATTCTTGATAATCTTTTATTGGAATCATATATTGATCTTGTTGTCCAATATAAGGAGAATACATTCTTATTACTTTCTTTTTATCATAGTTTCCTTTTATATAGTTTTCTAAGACCTTTCCTTCTTCTATTATATCTTTTACAAAAGGAAATTGTTTTTTCTTAAATTGATAATATTCCTTTTCTTCTTGTAATAATCGCATGAAATCTTGATCAATATCATCTCCATTTAATAAACTTTGTACAAGAGAAAGATCTGTTGTTTCCAGTTCATAGAATAAGTCCATAATAGAAAGACTTTTAATTGCTTCTTTTCGACAATGAAAGAGTGCTTTTTCACTTGCTTCACACTGATATACTTTTAGTTTTTTTCCATCTTTTTGATATAGTTCCATTACTTTTCTTTTCCTTCCTTAAGCAAATCACGAATTTCTTCTAATAATAAAACTTCATCACTCTTTGGTTTTTCTTCTTCCTTTTTTGCTTCTTCATGTTTAAATTTGGCCAAGAACTTAATCATTACAAAGATACAACTTGCAATAATTAAGAAATCAACAACAGATTGAATAAAGGATCCATAAGCAATTTTTTCATTGTTAATTTTAATACTTAAAGCACTAAAATCAAGACCACCCATGATTGTTCCAATAATTGGCATTAAAATATCATTGACTAGGCTTGTTACGATTTTTCCAAACGCACCACCGATGATTACACCAATTGCCATATCTACAACATTGCCTCGAGAAATAAATTCTTTAAACTCCCCTACCTCTTTTTTTACTAAGTTTTTCTTATCTTTTGCCATACTACATCCTCCTATCTTTTTTTGACAAATGTAAGATTAAAATCTTCTTGTATTTCTTCATATGTTGATCTTGCTATTTCCTTCTTTTTTAAAGCATAATTTCCATAAACAACAGAGAAAAGTCCTAATGTTAAGCTTACTGGAAATCTTATATCATGAACCGGTGCATGATTTAAATTTAAGATGCTTATAAACATACTAATATTACACATAAAGTTTGTCATACCATAATAATATTCTGCATTATAATAAGTGTTTATATAACTTCTATATTCATCAATTAATTCCTTATTAAAACCCCTTAATTGTAGAAATTTTTCCGTTTTTTCTTGTTCCTCTCTTACTTCTTGTTTGGAAACGATTCCAAGATATTTCCATTTTAAATCATCTAACTTCATTTTCTCACCTCATGTCTTATTTATTATTTTCTAATAACCAATTAATAATATTTTTGTGAATGATTCCATCTTGTGATAAATCAAATTTATCCATGGAAATTACATATTTGGGATAATTATCAATTATTTTCTTATATACTCCAAATTCTCTTTCATTAATTTTATCATTATCTCCTATTTGAAAACATACTTGATAATATTCTTTTTTTCCATCTTTTAAAGCAATAAAATCTATTTCCCCATTTTCAAGAGATCCTATTTTTACATCATAACCTCTATATATTAGTTCATTATAAACAACATTTTCAAGGTATGCCCCTAATTGTTCTTTTTTGGAAACATTCATAATTCTTCCTAATCCTAAATCCGTTAAATAATATTTATACTTTCCATTCAATATTCTTTTTCCTCTAACATCATAACGATCTACTTTAGAAATTAACAAAGCACTACACATATATTCTAAATAATTATAAATGGTTTCTTTGGATATTGCTCTATTATTATCCTGTTTAAAATAATTTACTAAATTTTCTGCAGAAAAAATTTGAGATGGTGTTGTCATAATATATTCCATAATACGATTAAACAAATCAATATCTTTTATTTTAAATCTTTTAATAATATCTTTCATAACGATCGATTCATATATATCAGATAAATATGTTCTTATTTCTTTTTCTCCTTCAAATCGGAATCTTTGTGGCATACCTCCCCATTTTAAATAATCAAAAAACATATCTTCATAATTCTTTTGTTTTTTTATTTTACAAACTTCACTAAACATAAATGGTTGTATCCGAAACTTTACATATCTGCCGGATAGTAAAGTTGATAAATCACCGGATAGTAAATTACTATTGGATCCCGTTATAAAAATAGAAACATTTTTTGTTGCCTTTAATGAATTGATTGTTTTTTCCCATTTTTCAACGAGTTGAACTTCATCAAAAAGTAAATAATACTTTTCCTTATCTTTTATTAAATTCACAACATAAGTATTTAAATCTTTAAAATCTACGATATCTGAGTATTCAACATCTTCAAAATTAATATATATAATATGATCTTCTTTTACCTTTTTTTTAAGTTCATGAATAATTTGTTCTAATAAAATTGATTTTCCACATCTTCTTATTCCTGTTATTACTTTAATTAAATTTTCATCATAAAATGGTCTTATTTCTTTCAAATAATTTTCTCTTTCAATCATCCTAATCCTCTCCTTGCAATCATTATAGTATACTATTTTATTTTTGTCAATTTTGTACGGTATATCGTACATTTTTGTCTTTTTTTATATTTTTGTACGGTTATTATATTTTACTGGATAGGAAAAGGACTTATTTTTCAAGTCCTTCTA
>CANQYK010000050.1 GCA_947628065.1 uncultured Bacilli bacterium
GTATGAATAATTTTTTCTTTCTTTTCTTTTGATATTTGTTTTCCTGTCATCGTTGCAATTTCATCTACTACTTCTCCTAATGTCTTTTCATCTTTCATATTTCCATTTTGTAATTTATTCGCAAGTGCTAAAATAGCATCCTTGCTAACATTTGTTTTCTTTTCTACTTTATTAAAAAAACTATCACCAAACATAATGTTCCTCCTAACAATAAGGTATGAAATAGAAGGATTTTGGTTCATAGAAAAAAACTAATTTTCTTTGTTTTCCTTTTTTAATTTCTTTAAATATTTTTCTTTTCTTTTTCCAAATTCCATTGCTTGCTTTTGATACTGTTCAATAGTTATTAATTTCTTTTCATAACGTTGGTTTAAAATTTCAAGCGCCCGATCAATTCCTTCTAATTCTGTTTTAGGATCTCGTCTTTCAAAAAACATTATTCATCACCATTCCTATTCTTAAATTGTAATATAATGGGAGTTCCTTCCAAATCAAAGTTTTCTCTTATTTTGTTTTCCAAATAGCGCTCATATGAAAAATGAACCAGTCCTTTGTTGTTAACACGGAACGTAAACTTTGGTGGTTTTATTCCTGTTTGACTCACAAAATAAATTTTTAATCGTTTTGCCTTATAACTTGGAGCAGGGTTTAATTCGTAAGCTTCTTCAATTACTTGATTTAAAATACTAGTTTTAATTTCCTTTTTAATATTTTCTCCTACTTTAATTACCTCTGGCATAAGAGTAGAAATCCTTTTTTTGGTTAACGCAGATAAAAAGACTAACGGTGCATAAGGTGCGAACTGAAATTCTTGTCGCATCAATTTACTATAATCTTTTATGGTTCTATCTTTTACAGTATCCCACTTATTAATAACAAAAATTAATCCTTTTCCTTTTTCAATCGCATAACCAGCAATATGTTTATCGTGTTCTTTAATTCCTTCTTCAGCATTGATTACAACCAAACAAATATCGCTTCGATCGATTGCTCTCATGCTTCGAAGCAAACTATATTTTTCTACACTTTCAAATACTTTCCCTTTTTTTCGCATTCCAGCAGTATCAATTAATACATATTCTTCATTGTGATATTTTAAAACGGAATCAACAGAATCTCTTGTGGTACCTGCAATATTTGATACGACCACACGTTCTTCATTTAAAAGGGCATTAAACAAACTACTTTTTCCAACATTCGGACGCCCAATGATACAAAACTTTAATCTATGATCTTCTTCTTTTTCTTCCTTTTCATGAAAGGTTTTGGTTACCTCATCCATTAATTCAATATATCCTGTATTATGAATAGCACTGATAGGAAGATACGTATCAAAGCCAAGTTCATAAAAGTCATAAAGATTCTTTTCTGCTTCTTTGTTATCTATTTTATTAATGGCAACAACAATCTTTTTTCCACTTTTTCTTAAAATATCGCGAACCAATAAGTCATTTTGTGTCAGTCCATCTTTTCCATCCACAAGAAAAATAATAACATCGGCTTCTTTGATTGCAATTTCTGCTTGTATCTTAATTTCTTCATTAAATGTGTCCTCTTCCATATCAATACCACCAGTATCAATTAATAAGAAAGGTTTGTTTTGATAACTTACTTCTTGATAAAGTCGATCTCTAGTAATTCCTGGAGTATCTTCAATAATTGCGATTTTTCCACCGGCTATTTTATTGAATAAAGTACTTTTTCCAACATTTGGACGACCAACAATTGCGACTGTATTTTTTTTCATTTCGCATCACCTCACATTGCCTGTATTGTATCATAAAATTGAGAATTAGAAAAGTACTTGCATTTTCTTAAAAAATGATTATAATACATAAGTAATTTGGAGGGAGTTCTATGAAAGATTTTGATTATCAATATCAGAGAATAGAAAAAATAAAAAGAATGACAGCCTTTCTTACTGTTGTTATCTTTCTTATTTTAGGAATAATGCTTTATATAGGAATTACCTATCATAGTAGTAAAAAAGAAACAAAAAAGCAAGAGATAGCAAAAGTAGAGAAGCATGCTGTAAAAAGTATTTCAGAGGACAAACAACTAAAAGTGGGGGAAGAAAGTACAATTAAAGAAGGAAGTTATGTTTCATCGGATGAAGAAGTTGCAACCATTGATGATAGTGGCAAAATAATAGCCAAAAAAGAAGGGTTTGCTACCATTGTTGGAAATAATAAAGAAGGTAGTGATGTAGTTGTTGTTGTAGAAGTAAAAGGAAGTAAGAAGGAAGTAGAACCAGAACCAGAACAACCAGTTGTAACACAAGAAGAGACAAATATTATAGATAATAATATACAAATAAAAAATGAGGAACCAAATACAAATATTGATACGCCATCTGTTGAAGAAAATACTCAAGAGGCCAATCAAGATATTGCAATAGAAAATAATGTAGAAAATGATAGAACTGATATTAGTGAAACAGAAGAAGAGATTACAGAAGTTGTTGATAAAAATGATTCTCAAGAACAGTTGAATTCAAAAGATACGAATAATACAGAAACAAAAGAAGAAAAAATAAAGAGCCAATGGGTTCAAAAAACAATAGATGATAAAACTTATTGGTATTATTATGATGAAGAAGGAAAAGTTGTAACTGGATGGAAAGAACTTGTTCGAGATGGTGTAAAAAAATTATATTATTTTAATGATAAAGGTCAAATGCAAGAAGAAAAGGAAATTAATGATAATACTTCTAATAAAGAGAAAGAAGAAACGAAGGAAAAAGAAGAGACAACAAAGAAAAAAACAAATAGTGAAAATGTAAATAAATTATTAAAAGCAGCAAAAGAAGTAACAGATTATGTTCGAATCAATAGATTTTTCTATGGAAATGCACCAATCAATCCAGCAATTGATCATAGTGCTAAACTTGTATCTTGTGATCGTTGTGTAGGTTGGGCTTTATACAAAATTGGTTATACCGATCAACCAAAAGCTTATGGTCTTGTTGTTCATGAATCTAGTATGCCAACATGGTTAAAACGTCATAACTTTACAAAAATCACATCTTATAACGATCTAAAAAAAGGAGATATTGTTTTCTTTGATTACCAACATGATGGTGATCCAGATCATGTATTTATTATAGGAAATAAAAAAAGCAATGGTAATTGGGAACGTTATGATTGTGGTAGTGTTACTAGAATTCGAAGTGTACAACCTACCATTGAACCAATTTCCAAAGCTAATTTTACTTATGCTTATCGGCTTCCTGAATAAAAGTGCTTAAAAAAACTTGGAAAATTTCCAAGTTTTATTCATCTCTTTGAAACTCAATAATGTCTTTTGTTTCACATTTTAAGTAAGCACAAAGTCTTGCTAAAACATAAATATCAATTCGAATAATATCTCCTTTGGCAAGACGCTTAATTACTTTAAAATCAGTATTGGTATCACGTACTAGTTTATTTTTACTGATTCCTTTTTCTTCTAGAAGATTTTCTAATTTAAAAGTATAAGTTCCACCTTCCACTCGAATCTCAACACTCTTATTTTCCATCTTCATCGCCCTTTCATTATTATTGTAGCAAGAACAAAAGTTAATTGACTAGTGGCTTTATAACCTATAGTTTATGCAATTGTCTTTCTTTTATTCAAAAAATATGGTACCATAAAAAAGAAAGGATGTGGCTTACTATGAAAGTTGCAATATTAGGTAGTGGTGCTTTTGGCCTTTCTTTGGCAACCCTTTTTAAAAAATGTTCTCATGATGTTACTATTTATACGGCAATCGAAGAAGAGTATAAAGAAATTGTGGAAAAACATACCCATGAAAAGGTATTAAAAGGAGTTTTTTTGGATCAAGATTTAAAAGTAACGATGAAAATAGAAGAAGCAGTCAAAGGACAAGATCTTATTTTGATTGCAGTACCTACAAATATCGTAAGAATAATTTTAAATGATATCAAACCTTTCTTAACAAAAGAATCTTGTCTTTTGTTTGTTTCCAAAGGATTAGAAGAAAAAAGTGGGAAGACAGTAAGTGAAATCAAAGAAGAAATAATAAAAGATACATTATATGGATGTCTTGCAGGACCTACTTTTGCGAAAGAGTTATTAGAAAATATTCCAGCTGGAATGACCCTTGCTACAAAAGATGTTGAAGTAAAAGAAAAAGTACAACGTCTTTTTAATCCAACAAAAGTAGAATTAGAAATAATAGAAGATATTCTTGGTTTAGAGTATTGTGGAGCAATAAAAAATACCCTTGCTATTTTAATGGGTGCTTTTTTGACCAAATACTCTTATGATACAGTAAAAAATTATTTGCTTGTTAAAATGTTAAGAGAAGAAGAAAGACTATTACCTCTTTTTGGAGGAAAAAGTGAAACTGCTATGACATATGCAGGCATTGGGGATTTATATCTAACTTGTACGAGTAACAAGAGTAGAAATTTTACGTATGGAGCGAACCTTATATTAAAAAAAGAAGAAGAACTAACAACCGTAGAAGGAAAAAATGCCTTAACTTCTTTTCTTTCCTTATTAGAAGAAAAGAAAATTACTACTTCTATTTTTCACGATATTAAGTTATTGATTGATGATGAGATAACATTCGATGAGATGTTAGAACATCTTAGAAAGTAGGCGTTATGGCAGTATATTTGAATGCAATAAAAATTGCTTTTATGACCTTTCCCATCATTGCTTTCTTAATTACGCTTCCCTTCTTAATTTATCATTATCAAAAATATGGAGCGATTCCTTTTCTTCGAGGAGTTATTATCTATACTTTTGTTCTTTATTTAATGAGTGCTTTTTTTCTTGTTATCTTACCACTTCCATCACGAAGTGTTGTTATGAGAATGAAAGTAAGGCCACCACAATTAGTTCCGTTTTATTTTGTTCAAAATATAAAAGAAACAACCCATTTGATATTAAGTGATATCAACACTTATCTTCCATTTTTAAGAAAACCTACGGTTTATACTGTTCTCTTTAATTTCTTTTTAACCGTTCCTTTTGGTATTTATTTGTCTTATTATTTTAATAAAAAATGGTATCAAATCCTATTGTATACGTTTCTTCTTAGTCTTTTCTTTGAAGTAACACAGTTAACAGGAATATACGGAATTTATCCAAAAGCTTATCGCCTTTTTGATGTAGATGATTTAATTATCAACACATCAGGTGGAATGTTTGGATGTTTAATAGCACCTTTGGTGACCGTCTTTTTACCAACTAGAAAAGAACTTGATCTTGCATCATATAAAAAAGGAAATTCGGTATCCATTTACCGAAGAGGGGTTGCTTTTTTTATCGATTGTTTTCTAATTCTTTTAGTATATATTGGAATTAGTTTCTTTTATCCACATCTTCCATTTTTTCCATTCTTATCCTATTTTATTATTCTTCCCTTGTTATGGAATGGAAAAACGATTGGTAAAAGACTTGTAAATATTCAAATTGTTACAACCGATGAAAAAAAAGGAAAGCTTGCTATTTTTATACGACAAGTCTTATTCTATTTTATATTACTTCCTAGTCCCTTTTTTGTTTATCATTTGTGGATTTCATCTTACCCAAATCAAGTAGTTCATTTCATTAAAATCTTTTTGATTCTTATTTTTGCTTGTTATGATCTTTATTTTCTTTTTGAACTGTCGACAAGTCTTTTAAAAAGAGAAAAACACTTTTATCATGAAAGAGTGACAAATACAAAAAATAAAAGTACCATTGATTGGCAAAAAGAGGAAAATGTGATAGAATGAAAGTGAGGTGAGAAAAGTGAAAATAGAAATAAAAAAAGTAATATGGCCATCGATTATTAGTTCTTGTATTTTATTCTTATTTGGATTATTATTGATCTTTTATTCTTCTGAGACATTATTAATGGTTTCCTATACCATTGGTGGAATTTTAATTGCCCTTGGTATTTTAGCGCTTATTCGTTTTTTTCGAGGAGAGCATACCGATATTTTTAACCAATTAAATATTATTTATGGAATTGTCTGTATTTTAGCAGGTGCTTTCTTTATCAAAGAACCAAAGATGATTGGAAGCATTATTCCAATTGTATTGGGAATATCTATTATTATTAGTAGTTCCTTAAAAATACAACAATCTTTCTTCTTAAAGAAAATGGGAAGTAGTTATTTTGTAGGATCCTTAGTAACAGCGCTTTTAAGTTTGCTTTGTGGCGTTGTTTTAGTATTTAATCCTTTTAAAAGTGCATCTGTAATTATGCAAATAATTGGTATATTTTTAGTCTTTTATGCAATATTAGATATTGTAAATACCATTCTTTTAAAACAAAGTGGAAAAATTGATATTAGTCTTAGTACAGAGGTAGAGGAAGAAAAACCAAAGAAAAAAAAGAAGAAAGTAAAGGATGCGAAAATAGTAAAAGAAGAGAGTGATGATGCGTGATATTGTTTGATATCGAAGAAACTTTAAAACAATTGGATGATAAAATATCTGCTATACTCGATAATAATTCTATGAACCCTATTTTTTGGGTCTTACTTGCTGGTGTTATTTTATTTTTAGGATATTGGGGAATTTCTTACTTTAATAAAAGGTAATTATGGAAAAAGTAGAAATTGGAAAAAAGTATATTATCCATAGTTATAAGCATAATGGGAGAATATACAAAGCTTGGGATGAAGCAGTTCTTCTTTCTTATAATAGAAAAGAAGGAATTTATATTTTCGGAAACAAAGATACGCAAGTAACAGAAGCAGATGGTAGAAATTGGTCTACCAAAGAACCAGCAATTCTTTTTTTCTTTACGAATCATTGGTACAACATTATTGCTCAGTGTAAAAAAAGTGGCCTATATTTTTATTGCAATATTGCAAGCCCTATGATGATAGAAGAAGGAGCAATAAAATATATTGATTATGATTTGGATGTGAAAGTATTTCCAGATGGTAGTTTTAAAATTTTGGATCGAAAAGAATATTATTATCATAAAAAGAAAATGGCTTATCCAGAAGAAATTGATAATATTATAAAGAAAGAATTAAATCATTTAATTGAACAAATTAGAAAAAAGAATTCCTATTTTAATCAAGAAATCATAAGACAATATCAAAAAAAGTATGAGGAAATAAAAAAGAAATCGTAAAAAAATGGAATTTCTTTTTTTGTTTTCTCATAAAATATTTAGAAAGCTTTCAAAAATATAAAAAAATAAAGAAAATGCTTGACTTTAAAAAGTAGCTTTGGTATAGTAATAAACGTCACTTGAGAAAAGTGACAAAAAGTGTCGATAAGGAATGAAAAATAATCTTTTGACACTGTCAAAAAAATACCAATCAAGAAAATGAAAAAAATGTAAAAAAACAGTTGACATTCTTTTCAATGCTTGATATATTGGTAACACATCGATGAAAGAAACGGTGTAAATTTATGCCAAATAAAATGTCAATAAAAAAACTTTTAAAAAAAATAAAAAAAGATGTTGACAAAAAATAAAAGATTTGGTATATTAGTAACGCAGCTTGGGAAAACAAGCAATGTTCTTTGAAAACTAAGCAAAACGTCAATAACGAGAGTAGTCAGGAAAACAAAACAAATAATTAATTTTAAATTTTTATTGAGAGTTTGATCCTGGCTCAGGATGAACGCTGGCGGCATGCCTAAGACATGCAAGTCGAACGAAGTGGCCCATTGAAGAATGCGTGCTTGCACAAATTTGGATTTGGATTCCCACTTAGTGGCGCAAGGGTGAGTAACACGTGGGTTATCTGCCCCTGGGACTGGAATAACAGTTAGAAATGATTGCTAATGCCGGATGATATATAGGAGGATACGTCCTTCTATATTAAAAGGAGCCTTTAAAGCTTCACCTAGGGATGAGCCTGCGCCGTATTAGTTAGTTGGTGGGGTAATGGCCTACCAAGGCAACGATGCGTAGCCGACCTGAGAGGGTGATCGGCCACACTGGGACTGAGACACGGCCCAGACTCCTACGGGAGACAGCAGTTAGGAATATTCGTCAATGGAGGAAACTCTGAACGAGCAATGCCGCGTGTAGGATGACGGTCCTTTGGATTGTAAACTTCTGTTGTTAGGAACGAACCACTTAAGTAGGAAATGACTTAAGTCTGACGGTACCTTTCAAGAAAGCTCCGGCTAACTACGTGCCAGCAGCCGCGGTAATACGTAGGGAGCGAGCGTTATCCGGATTCATTGGGTGTAAAGCGTGTGTAGGCGGTTTCTTAAGTCTATAGTCTAAGCCCGGAGCTCAACTCCGGTTCGCTATGGAAACTGAGTTACTTGAGTGTGGTAGAGGCAAGTGGAATTTCTAGTGTAGCGGTGAAATGCGTAGATATTAGAAGGAACACCAGTGGCGAAGGCGACTTGCTGGGCCATTACTGACGCTGAGACACGAAAGCGTGGGGAGCAAATAGGATTAGATACCCTAGTAGTCCACGCCGTAAACGATGGATACTAAGTGTCGGAATCTCCGGTGCTGAAGTTAACACATTAAGTATCCCACCTGAGTAGTACGGTCGCAAGGCTGAAACTCAAAGGAATTGACGGGCACCCGCACAAGCGGTGGAGCATGCTGTTTAATTCGAAGCTACGCGAAGAACCTTACCTGGGCTTGACATCCCAGTGAAAGCTTTTGGAAACATTAGCCCTCCTTTCGGGGACACTGGTGACAGGTGGTGCATGGTTGTCGTCAGCTCGTGTCGTGAGATGTTGGGTTAAGTCCCGCAACGAGCGCAACCCTTATCTTTAATTGCTAACATTTAGTTGAGAACCTTAAAGAGACTGCCGGTGCAAACCGGAGGAAGGTGGGGATGACGTCAAATCATCATGCCCCTTACGTCCAGGGCTACAGGCGTGCTACAATGGCTGGTATAATAAGACGCAATACCGTGAGGTGGAGCAAATCTCCAAAGCCAGTCCCAGTCCGGATTGGAGTCTGCAACTCGACTCCATGAAGTTGGAATCGCTAGTAATCCCGAATCAGAATGTCGGGGTGAATACGTTCCCGGGTGTTGTACACACCGCCCGTCACGCCATGGGAGTCGGTAATACCCGAAGCTGGTAGCCTAACCCTTTTGGGAGGGGGCCATCGAAGGTAGGATCGGCGACTGGGGTGAAGTCGTAACAAGGTATCCCTACGGGAACGTGGGGATGGATCACCTCCTTTCTAAGGAGTTATTAATCCTTAAATTATTGACTACGCGTTAATTCAAGTTTTGCTTGGTTTTGAGAGAACATTCTCTCAAGAAATAGTTCTTTGAAAACTAGATATTGTGGTTTGATTAAAGCAACGAGCATTTAATCAAACAGCTAATTATATTTATTAAGTGTATAATTAGTTAAAATCTCATCAAATTAGGATAGAAATATCAACAAATGGTGGTTAAATTAGTAAGAGCGCATGGCGGATGCCTTGGCACTAGAAGCTGATGAAGGACGTGACGAACAACGATATGCTTTGGGGAGCTGTATGTACGCTTTGATCCAAAGATTTCCGAATGGGGGAACCCACTAGTAGTAATGTACTAGTATCCTAACATGAATACATAGTGTTAGAGAGAGCAACCCGATGAACTGAAACATCTAAGTAGTCGGAGGAATAGAAAGAAAAATCGATTCCCTTAGTAGTGGCGAGCGAACAGGGATTAGCCCAAACCAGCTTGACTGGGGTTGTAGGACTCCTATATGAGAGTAAGAAATTGATTGTATAGCAGAACACTACTGGAAAGTGTGACCTTAGTAGGTGAAAGTCCTGTATGCGAAATACATGAAGCTCTCTGGAGTATCCTGAGTACGGCGGGGCACGTGTAACCTTGTCGGAATCTACGGGGACCATCCCGTAAGGCTAAATACTCTCTAGTGACCGATAGTGAACAAGTACCGTGAGGGAAAGGTGAAAAGA
>CANQYK010000051.1 GCA_947628065.1 uncultured Bacilli bacterium
TTTACATTCTCAAGATATAGGACATTTCAACTTATAAATTCATATAAAAAAGCGGACATTTTAACTTGTAAGTCACACGTTTGGCAAGATATTTTTGTATAATTTTTTAATTTTATGGGTATCTTAAAAAAGAAAAAGAAATTAGCAATCTTACTTGACAAGTGCTAAAAAGAGTGCTATAACAGTAAATGAAAGGAAGGGATAATATGTTACCTAGAAGATTTTATTTTGATCATGCTTTGGATGATTTTTTTGAAGAGGAAGGAGCTAAAATGAAATGTGATATTTATGAAAAAGATAATATCTATCACGTTGATATGGATCTACCTGGATTCAAAAAAGAAGAAATTAAAATTGAGTGCAACAAAGGAAACCTTGTTGTAACTGCAGAAAAGAAAGAAGAAAACGACGAAAAAGATGAAAACAAAAAATATATTCGTCGTGAAAGATCTTATGGAAAATACTCAAGAAGCTTCTATCTAGGAGATGTTGATGAAGAAAACATTGAAGCATCTTTCGATAATGGTACTCTTCAAATTGATATTCCAAAAATTGATGAAAATCAAAACAAAAAATTTATTGATATTAAATAGTGATATGAGATTTCATATCACTTTCTTTTTAGAATCAAGATAAACTTATCTCCATACTGTCTTTCTTTTATCTTTTCATAGTATGTATCATCGTATTGAAATCTTTCTTTGCTATCACTTTCCAAAACAAGGATACCAGCCTTTTTTAATAACTCGTATTCTTTTATTTTTATAAGGGCTATTTTAATACTATCACTATCATAAGGAGGATCCAAAAAAATAAGGGTAAAAGGATTCTGAAATTCTTTTAAGGCTTCTTGATAATCTTTTTTTATTACTTTGTAATCTTCTTGGATTGAAAGACTTTTAATATTATCTAGAATCGTCCTAATGGCCATATTACTTTTATCTACAAAAACACAAGACTTTGCCCCTTCACTTAAGGCTTCAATCCCAAGGGCACCACTTCCTGCAAACAAATCAAGAACGACACTATCTATTACATACTCTTGTATCATTCCAAATAAAGATTCTTTGATTCGATCCATTGTTGGTCTTGTACCATCTAATTGATATCCCTTTAAATTTCTTCCCTTATATTTTCCACTCATTACTTTCATCTTTTAACGCTCCTAAAATATGGTTACTTTGTAATATCATTTTGTTCAACCGATTTTCTAATTTTTTATAGGTCTTATAATGTTCATTTTGATACACTTCTTTCCGGATCTTTTCATTTTCCTTTCTATGATAGGATTCTATCATCTCTACTAATGCTTTATCTTCTTTTACAGCAATTAAAGCATTTTTTAAGTCTTCTTTTATTTTTGAATCTTCAATCATAGAAAGCAATTCAAAATAGCAATCTAATAATTCCATGTTATCACCACACTTATTATAAAGTTTCTTTTTTTTCTTGTCAAATACGCTACTACCCTTTATAATAAATGGAAAACGGGAGGTTCCAATGATGAAAAGAAAAAAAGATTTACTAAGAGATGAAATCAATGACTTATACATTATTGAAAAAGGACTTTACGACTATTTAAAAGAAGGAAATGAAAAAATGGTATCCTTTCTAAAAGAAGAAGAGAAAAGAAAATTAGCAAAAATAACAAGAGAAAAAGCTTTTTTCTTGATGAATCAAATCGCAATTGATCATCACTTAGAAAAAGAATATTTTCCAAATGAAGTTTTATTAATCAATGGACTTGAACAAGATCTACCCTTAAAACGGCTTCTTTTTCAATTAGAGCAAATTTTATGCGATAAAAGCCAAAGTTTTCGGGATGAATTAAATGAAAAGTGCAGTATGTCTTTATCCTTATATCTTTCACAAAACAACTACCAAGCAATGGGAAGTTATGCCAACAAAAGTTTTTATCTTGCCCAGCTTGATGCGATGCGCCGATTTATTGGAAAAATAAAAGAAGAGAACATGGAGGAAGAATTTTCTAGTCTGATTGAAGATATTTACTATTTATACCCTCCGCTTTTAGAAGATAAAAAATACTTACACAATGAAGATAGCGGATATCTTTTGGGTTGTAGTTATGAAGTAGAAGAACAAGAAAATGAATTTAAGCGTGAAAATTACGAGGCCATTAGTAGTAATGCTATTTGTAGTGAAGCAATAGAACTTGTAATTATGGAAAAAGAAGAAAGACAAACAAAAGAAGGAAAAAATAAAATCTTTTTAGGAAGCTTATATATCGAAAGTTACTTACTTCCAAATGATGCGATTGCTTTTCGTGATATTTATGAAGAGTTTGAACAAGAATGGAAGGACTTAGAAGAAGACTTGGAAGAGTCTTGTGATAAAAAAAGAAACAAAAATACCGTGGATGATATCTTTGCTTCTGCTTATCAAAAAAGTCTTTCATTTCAAAACATTCATAAAGGCTTCTAAAAGCGATAAGGTATTGGAAACATTTTCTAATTTATCTTTGGGCGTTAATTTATATTTTTCTTTCATTTCTTGTTCCATACGGGAAATAGCAAGAGGATTTCGATTTAAATATTTATACCAATAAGAGTTTTCTCTTAAGTACTGATAAAGATAAGGATTGGACCTTATTTTTATTTGGGCATCAACTTGCATTAGTCCTCATAATACTTATGAATGGGCCTCTCTTCATAGGAAGATACTGCACCTTCTTCTCCTGTTGTAATACTTCGTAGTAGTTCCACTCCCTTTTCCAGGCCATTGATCCCTTTTTGAAAGGTATCAAGATCAATATTTTTAAAGGTATTTACCATTTCTTGAAATCCATTCATTTTGCTACTTACTGTTGTTGTTACAACTGGTTGAAACTGATTCCAAACACTTGCTTCCTCCCCATACAAATCAAAGGTTTCATAAAGTGTTTGCCAAGTTGCTTTCCCTGTTGTAACAGCGGTTGCTAATTCTGGGTGCTTTCGAACAAAAACTTTAAATGTTTCTTTCGACATCTTTCATCACCTACTTTAGTTATATGCCAAAAGAAAAGAAAAAGACTTCTCTTTTCCTAAATATTTTTTAATCTTTCATCTATTTCTTCCAAACTAATTTGTTCTTTCAATGGTGTTTTTTCTTCTTTTTCTAAAACAGCTTGTAAAAAGACATTTTTAATTCCCTTTTTATGAATGGTACTACCGGTAGAATAACGATCGGTAATTGGAAGTTCACTTGGTTTGATATAAATGACTTCTCCATTCTTAATTCCAATCTTATCTTTGTTGTTTGTAATCAAAGCACCGACAATATGATATGGATTCGTTTTTACATCTCGTATTGTCATAAGACCACGGCGAGATCTTGTTGATTTTTCAAAATCGGTAAGACGAATTCTTTTTCCGGTTCCTTTATCGGTAAAGACTGCAAGAAATTCTGTTTGATTGGCATCAAAATTCAAAACCGATACTACTTCATCTTCTTTTAAAGCAATCGCTTTTACACCACTTGCTTTTACACCAACAGTTGGAATATCATCCGTATCAAACCAAAGACCATATCCTTTCTTGGTTTCAATAAAGATATCTTTCTGTTCTTCTTTGGTAACTGCAATTACTTTATCGTTTTCTTTTAATTTCATACAACTACTTGGTTTACTATAACGTGTTAATTTAAAGTCTTTTAAGGCTGTTTTCTTTATCATACCATTTTTACTGGCTATAATAATATTTACTTCTTCCTTAAAGTCTTTCACCGGAATGGATGCGATCACCTCTTCCCCTTCATCGAGTGGAACTAAATTACTAACGTGTTTTCCTAAATCTTTCCATTTTAAATCATAAATAGTATGAACGGGTAAATACAAATAATTTCCATAAGAGGTAAAGACTAATAGAACATCTTTTGTATTTAACTGGTAAATTCCTTCTAGAAAGTCATTTTCTTTTAGGGTTGTCTCTTCTCCGTTTGACGCACTATAGCTTCTTAAATTACAGCGTTTGATATAACCTTCTCGACTAATGGTTACAATAGTCTCTTCTTTTGGAATCATAACATCTTCATCGACTTTTAACTCTGTTATTTCTTCTTTGATTTCAGTAAGACGTTCTTTTCCATATTCCTTTTTGACCTTTCGAAGTTCGTCTTTCATTACTTGTTTTAATACCTCTGGGTTAGCAAGAATTGCCGTTAAGCCTTCAATAATCTTCTGTAAGGTTTTAAGGCGTTCTTCTAGTTCTACTACGTCGGTATTGGTTAGTCGATAAAGCTGTAAGGTTACAATGGCTTCTGCTTGTTCCATAGAAAATTCAAATTCTTTTACTAAGTTTTCTTTGGCATCTGTTTTGTTCTTGCTTGCCCGTATCACTCTTATAACCTCATCTAAAATGGACAAACATTTAATTAATCCTTCCACAATATGAAGCTCACTTTTCGCATGGGCAAGATCAAACTCACTTCTTCTTTTGATAACTTCCCTTTGATGGGCAATAAAAGCATCAAGACAGTCTGCTAAACCAAGAAGACGAGGTCTTCTATTGACGATTGCTACCATGTTAAAATTATAACTAATCTGCATATCAGTATTTTTCATAAGATAAGCAAGAATTGCTTCTTTGTTGGCACCCTTTTTAAGATCAATTGCAATTCGAATATCTTCTGCTGATTCATCTCTTACTTCTAGTATTCCATCTATTTTCTTATCGAGTCTTATCTCATCCATTTTCTTTACCATATTGGCTTTGTTTACTTCAAAGGGAATTTCATGAATTACAATTCCTTTGTCGGTTAATTCATATTTACTTTTTACAACAATACGACCTCTTCCTGTCTCATAAGCAGAACGGATCCCATCAATTCCTTCAATAATACCACCCGTTGGAAAGTCAGGTCCTAATACATATTTCATTAAGGTATCAAGAGTACAATTTGGACTATCAATTCGATGAATGGTTGCATTGATAACCTCTTCTAAATTATGGGTTGGAATATTGGTTGCGTATCCTGCTGAGATTCCTTGAGCCCCATAAACCAAAAGAGCTGGAAAACGGGCAGGAAGTACAGTTGGTTCTTTGGTGGTATCATCAAAGTTAGGCGCAAACTCTACTGTATCTTTTTTAATATCCCGAAGCATCTCATTACTAATTTTGGCAAGACGTGCTTCCGTATAACGATAAGCAGCAGGACTATCACCATCAATACTACCATTGTTACCATGCATATCAATATAAGGATCTCTTGTCTTCCAATTTTGACTCATTCGAACCATAGCATCATAAATAGAGGTATCACCATGTGGATGATAATTACCAATAACATCTCCTACTGTTTTGGCACTTTTTCTATATCCCCTATCGTATGTATTTTTTTCTGTATACATCGAATATAAAATTCTTCTTTGTACGGGTTTTAATCCATCTCTTGCATCTGGTATGGCACGATCTTGAATAATATATTTGGAATACCTTCCAAAGCGATCTCCCATAATTTCTTCCAAAGCATATTCTTGTATTTTTTCTATAATTTCTTTTGTTGTCTCTTTTTTCTTTGCCATTTTAAATCACCTACTTTTCTAATCGTTTGTATTTCTATTAATCTTTACTGTTTTCTTTTCCATAAATGGTATTAACAACGGTTAAATTTTTTAATTCTGTTATGTCCTTTAAAGAATCAAAATACGCACACCATCCAATCCTTTTTAAATTTTCTAAACCACTTATATCTTTTAAAGAAGAAAAATTACCATTTCTTTTTATTTCTCTTAATTGTTTCAATCCACTCGCATCCAATAAATTTTTAAAATCCGCATCTCCTTCAATTGTTTCTAAAGATTCTAATCCTTTCGAACTTACCAAAGATGTAAAAATAGCATTTCCATCTATTTGCTTTAAATTAGAAAGTCCTGTTGCGTCTATTAACGAACGAAAGTCAGCATCGTTCCAAATGTTTTTTATATTTTTAAAAATATCAGCACTTTTTAAGGAAGAAAAAATAGCTTTCTTTCCAATATGTTTTAACTTTTGAAATCCTTTTGCTTTTCTTAACTTTGGAAAAATGGCATCCTTTCTAATTTTTTCTAATTGATAAAATCCATCTACTTCTTTTAAGGAAGGAAAAACGGCATCCCCATTGATTTCTTTTAAGTTTAAAAATATGCATCCTTTTTCTAAGTCCGTAAATATGGCATCTTCTCCAATGCTTTGTAATTTATTAAGGGATAATGCATTGGTTAAAGAAGGAAAAACAGCAAGTCCCAAAATTCTTTCTAAATTTTCCAATCCATTTGCGTCTTTTAAGAGTGGAAAAAAGGCATGTCCTAAAATTTCTTTTAAATTTTTAAATCCTTTCGCATCTTCCAAATGATCAAAAAAAACATTTCCTTTTATTTTGGTTACATTTGATAAATAATCTACTGTCTTCTCTTTGGAAGAAACATCTCCAAAAATTGCCTTTAATTTTTTTAATTTTTCTTTTGGTTCTATTTGATCAAGTTCTAAATCACCAAAATAATAGAATATATCATTTTGTTCAAAATCAATTGGAACCTCACCAATATTATTTTCTTGACAGTCAAAAAGAAATGCCAAGTCTTTTTTTCTATTTCTTTTTTGGATAAGCTTTTGTATTCTACTATCTTGATAATCGCCAAAAGAGCAAATATTTTTATCTATTTCATATAAAAAACACAATTCTTCTTTTGTCAGTTCTTCCTTATCTTCTTGCTTTTGTTCCAATTTTTGAAGCATAAACATATCTTCAAATTGGGGAAGAACATCTTTTTTTGAAAACTCATTTGATATTTCTAAAAACGCCGTTTCTAACATAGAAGATTCCAAGTTTTGTCCTTTTGCAACCCCTCTTAATTCTTCTATCCGATACAAACCACACGTTTTAATTAAAATACGTGGGACTTTCTTGTTTGTATAATAAACCTTAACATCTCCAGTAGATAGCTTTCTTTTGGCAATTTTTTCTCCTCCAAAAGACCAACCGGTATGTTTGTCTTCTAAGTCATTATATAACTTTATACCACTGCTTCCTTGTTTGTAACATTTCCACTCTCCATCGGTTGTTTCAGGTGGATCATTTTTTTGTTCTGAAAGAAAGGAAATATAATACTTTTGAAAGATTTCTTTTGTGTTTTGATTTTCTTCATTCATCATATCATAGGTTTTTGCTAAAGCCTCTTGATTAAGTTCTAAAAAAGGTTCTACGGATTCTTCTGTTCTTTCTTTTATTTTCTTCGTTTTTTTATCATATTTTTCAATCTGTAAAATAGTATCGAGTGCAATTTTTTTGAACCAAACAGGAAAAAAACTATCGTTCAAAAAGATAAAATCCATCCATACCCGAAGAGATTCTTTTTGTCTTTCTCTTATTTCCTTTAATTTTTTTTGTTTTTCTTCTTCGGTTAAGGTTTTCTTACCAAAAGCAAAAAAAGGCTCTTTTAACTCTTTTATCACGTATTTGTCATAATAGTATTTTTTTAACATTTCATAGTGATAAAGATCATTATTGATTTTTTCATTCATTGCTTTTTGTTCTGTCTCATAAATTTCCTTTAAATAATTTTTTTCCTCTTTCTCTAACATTTCAAATCACCTACTTTTCTTACTTTCTACTACTTCTTCTTGTATTTCATAAGATCTATCTTCTTTTAATTTTTCTAAAAAGAGGGTATCTTCCATATATTCTTCTGAATAATAAGGAGCATATATATAGGAACCAACACTTTTTAAATGTTTTAATCCTTTTCCATTTCTTAGTGAATTACAATAAAAATTACCATTTATCGTCTCTAAGTTTTCAAGTCCTTTGGAAAGAATCATATCTTTTGCCCATAGACTTTCACCAACGGCAACCAAACTAGAAAAATAAGACAACTCTTTTTCATTGGTGGCATCCAGTAATCCTGTTACCATTTTAATCTTTCTTAAGTTTTCTTTTTCTTCTACTTTGCTTACTCTTAAATCACCAAGATAAACAACAGCATTCCCTTTTTTTAAGGCTTCAATGGATGATACAACATCATCTTCTTGGCAAGAGAAAATAATAGAAAAATCATGTTTTGGATCTCGCTTTTCTCTTAACTCTTTTACTCTTGGATCTTCTTTGTAACCAAAACCTTTTATTTTATGATGAATCTCATATAAAAATTCTAATTCTTCTTTGGATAAATCAAGTCCTTCTTTTTGTTTTTTTTCTATTTTGGTTAATTCTTTCATATCGCTTAACTTTTGTTGGTATTTTTTATAATCTTTAAACTCTTTTAACTTTTCCTCGGCAATTGGAATCATCGATTCTTCTAATTCTTGTGATACAGCAATTCCTCTTACTTCCGCAATTTCCTCTCCATCCATTCGAATGGCAATTCTAGGGTCTGTATATTCCTTTTTTTGATCCATCGTATAATAGATATAAAAATCTCCTTTTCTTAACTGTTCTCTTGCTGTTTCTTCCCCTGCTGTACACCATCCTGTATATTTTCCTTGAAGAGATTTCCATAACGCATAAGGATTGCTTCCCCAATCATATTTTTTCCAAATACCATCGGTTTCTATCTTTTTCTCATAAACCCCCATTTTAGCAAGATAATAGGAATAGATTCTCTCAAAACTTTTCCCATCGTTTAAGGCTTTTTCTTCCTCTTTGGTTAACTCTTTTTTCTCAATCATCTTACTAATTGCTGTATAAGCTTGGGCAAGTGCTTCTTGGTTTAATTCTATATAAAATTCGGTTGTATTGCGACTTCTTTTTCCAAAGCTTTTTTTCTCTTTGTTCATTTTATTCATCCGAAGCATTCCTTGAAAGGCATAATATTTAAACCAAGTAGGATATACTTCATCCTCACTTATAAAATAATCAAGCCAACGATCAAGCGATTTTTTTTGATCTTCTTGTACTTGTTTTAATAATTTGGAAACAGGTTGTAATAAATCAAATCTTCCTTCTTCTCTTGCTCTTAATCGAACACTTTCGATATAGCTAGCAGGAAGCTCTTTGATAACATATTTTTCATAATAAAAGTGTTTTAATAGATCTAGGTTATGAGGAGACTCCATCGCTTTTTTATGTGCTTTTTCTAAGCGTTCTAAATACCTTCTGATCTTCTCATCGGGATTATCCCCTTTTTTGGCTGTTTTCATGACAAACCGTTCTTGATGCATATTCTGATAAAGGCGGTTTAAAAAAGCCTCCCCACTCTTATAATCCATGCTTACACCTTCTTTTCTACATCGTTTTCTTTGCTTTCCCTTATCGCTTCGATTCTTTCTAAAATATGATTGCAATCCATTCCATGAATGACGTTAAGATTTTGTAAATGGTCAAAATCTTCTAGAGAATCAAGCATCACATCACCACTTACTTCTTTTAGTCGATCAAGCCCTTTTGAAGTTTTTAAAAGACGCATATTGATATCTCCTACGACATACGGTGGAATACTTTTTTCAAGTTCTTCCGTATAACACTTGATATCTCCATAATAGCAAACCAAATATGGTTTGTCTAGTTCTCTTTCCGTCATACCAATCTCTTCTTTTTTACAAGAAAAAATACGGGCAAGATCTTCTTTTTGATCTCTTTGTTCCATAAACGTTTGGTATCTCTCATCGATTTGGTATCCCAAATAATTAATTTTTCGGTCCACCTCATAAAGAAATCTTAAATCAGAAAGAGAAAATTCTTTTTGTCCAAACAAAGAGGATAATCTTTTCACATCTTCCATTTTTTGCTTCATGTGATCATCAAGGAAAAATGTATTTGCTTTTTGAAACGTAACATCTATCATTTCATCTTCCAAGCATTGATTCTTTCTAATTCCTCTTATTTCAACTACTTTCCCATCTCGTAGTCTGATAGCACTTCTTGGAATACTATATTCTCC
>CANQYK010000052.1 GCA_947628065.1 uncultured Bacilli bacterium
GGTACTTCATTTTTATAACTAATCGCATAATAAGTAACATTATCTTGGAAGGTTATTTTTCCATTTTGTCCTTCTTCTGCATTTTGTAATTCATTCCATCCAACTGCTGTATATTCATCTGATTTCATAGTTATGGTTGGAAGTGTCTTCTCACATACTTCACCTTTTGTCTTTAAGACACAAGAGTCTTTTTCTTTCTCTATTTCTTGTACTCCAAGACCTTGTTTTACATAGATTGCTTCTACTGTTTTCTCTACTTTTACTCTTATTGTTTGTTTATAGGATCCACTTATAACTTCTATTTCTGTACTTCCTATTCCTACTGCTGTTATTAGTCCATCAGGGGATACTTCTGCTATAGAAGAATCTTTACTTTGATAAGATACCTCACCTAACTCCTCTTTGTTGATACTTATTTGTTCTTGTTTCTTTTTATTAATATCAAGTACGATATTATTGTTATCTACATTAATATCATTTGGTTTTAAGGTATTTTCTACTCTTATCTTCGCTTTGAATACTTGATCGGTTATATCTTCTTGACTATTTATAACCCATATTCTTAAGGTATAATCATTTTGTTGGTTCTTTCCAATACTTCCTTCTTCTAATATTCTTTCTGGATTTACTCCAGTATCTGTTAGTGGTTTTGCTTCTCCTTTTGTACCATTCTTATCCAAACTATATTTTACATTTTTATCATCTATTCTTACATCCGTATCACTATCTAACTCTACATCATCCAAATAAATGGTATAATCTACTGTTTTGGTACTATCATTTTTTAAAGTAAAGTCAAACCCTTGTAATGATAATCCTTCTTCATCGGATAATGTCTCTCCACCTTCTAGTCCTAGTGTATTACCAGTCTCCTCTAACTTTAACTCTAAATCTCCGATTCTTAATACTTGATTTTTCTCACCTGTTAACTGAAATCTTAAAAGGGCATAAGTAATTCCTATTAAAGCAATTATTAAAAGAAAAGTAGTTACTAAAGTTATTCCTTTTTTCTTTTTCATTTATATCACCTAAAAAAGAATAGAATTAACCTATTCTATTCTATCCTTTCTTACACGGTAAAAAGGATTTTGATATCTATCTAAAAATACCTCTTCCTCGGTAATTATTTGTAAATTTACAATATTTGACATCATCATCAACTACCTTTCTTTCGTGTAATTTGTTATCTTATGATACATTTATTGTAAGATAAATGTATCTTTTTTCACCTAGCATTAAGTTCTCCTCTATCTTAGTAAAGTATATCATAAATAATTTTATCTGTAAATGAATGTTGCCACGTAAAATTCTTCTTGGTATGGACAACAAAAATAGTTTCTATCTATGATAAGGACCCCATTTCTTAAATATAGAAATGGGGTCCTTATCTTTTTGTTCTTCCTTTATTGATTTAAAATTAATAACTCGATTGCCATATTACTATCAATTTTTCCACTTTTGATACGATAGTCTACTTGTGCAAGAGAAAAAAGGAAAGAAGCAATTTCTTTTTTACTATAAAATCTTGTTACTTCCATTGTCTTTTGAACTCTGAAAGGATGGATCTCTAAATATTTTGCAATCTCATCTTTTCGAAGTCCTTGTTTTTCTAATTCTTTTATTTGATATAAAAGCCGGTACTGGCTTTCTAACAATCCTAATATTGAATATGGTTCTACTTGATAACTTTCTAACCGCTTATAGGCTTTAAAAGCTTCTTTTTTGTTTTTCTCTAAAATACTACGTGATAGCGAAAAAGCAAGTTTATCTTGGTCATCCTCTTCTCTTTTTACTAGTTCCATAATCGCATCTTTTGTTATTTTCTTTGTCTCATAACAATAATTCTTTAGTTTTTCACTTTCCATAAAGAGTTTATCATAATCTTCTTTGGTATATTCTAATAACAAAGTAAGACTATAGTTATCAATCTCATATCCTTTCAATAAACTTTTGATATAACTTCTAGCGTCTGGTGTAAGGGATATGGTATTCATTTTCTTCTTAAGTTCTTTTCCTATCTTTTTCCTCTCATCAAGTTTCTTTACCAACAAGAAGAATAAGACAGACTCTTCTTGATGATCCAAATACTTTAAAAGATGAGAAAGACTTTTCTCATCTTCTTTCCCCCCACTTTCTAAAAACTTAGCATTCCGTGCAATGACTACCTTTTTGGGTGTTAGAAAGGATATGGTATCAATATCTTCTAATACCATATCCAGTGTATCTTCTTCTAAATCATACGTATTAACACTCGCATCCAAAAAGTCTCTTTCTTTTATAATCGATTCTATTTTTTGATCGAGTATGGCTCTTGATGATGAGAGAAGCAAATAACTATTCTGCTTCATAAAAAGCACCTTTTACATAGTTTTTAATTTCATCCAAACAATCACTTCTTCTACCCCCACCTTGGGCGAATGTCTTACTTCCACCACCATTGCCATCTGCTTTTAGGGAAACTTCTTTAACAAGGAATCCAGCATTAAGAGAATCGATACTAGAGCGACAAATAAAGTTTAGACTATGATCTTCCTTCTTATTAACAAGGAAAACAAGACTTTTTCCTAATTTATCACAAAGGGCATCTCCCAAAGCTTTGACAATACTCATATCCTCTTGTTCTAATAGAACATATAAGAAGCTATTACCATTTTTTTCTATTACGTCTTTACTATAAGAATCAAGATCGGATAATCTTTTCTTTTCCATTTCATCTTGATATTTCTTCTCTAATGTCTTTACTTCCGTTTGAATATAAGATAACTCATTTCGATTAAAGATAATATCTCGATAGGACTTTGGTGCTTCATTATCAATAGTAACATCAAAGGTTAGTTGAATTCCTTCTTTTTTGGCATTTTCTAAAATTTCTCTTGCCTTTAGTAATAACTTCATCATTTCATCGTTATAAGGTTTGATCATCTCAAATAAGGTATTTTCTATTTTCTTATCGGTACAAGCTTCAATACGGTAAGTATTGCTTCCTTTGTTCTCAAAGGAGAAGATGGCAAAACGATTGATATCTTTCGTATTGGCAACATGGGTTCCACCACAAAGTTCCATTGATTTATCAATTTTAACAACCCGAACCGTACTACCATACTTTTCACCAAACAAGGCCATGGCTCCTAATTCTTTGGCTTTTTCAATTGGCATCACTTCTGTTGAGGTCATTTCTTTTTTCTCAATGATTTGATTGACGAAGTCTTCTACTTGGTAAAGTTCTTCTTCGCTTATTTTACTTGGACAAGTAAAATCAAAACGTAACCGATCTTGATCAACATAACTTCCTGCTTGGGCAATTCTCTTATCCACTATCTGTTGTAGTGCATATTGCAATAAATGAACACTACTATGGTTTGCTTCAATCATTTTTCTTCGATCTTTATCAACAATGGCATCTACGTCATCTCCTGTTTTGATACTACCAGATAATAGTTTTACTTTATGAATGTGTTGTCCATTTGGTCCTTTGAATACATCGACAACTCTTGCTGTAAAGTCTTTTCCTGTGATCATACCAGTATCGGATACTTGACCACCACTTTCCGCATAAAAACAAGTTCTTTTTAAAATAATATAACCATCGTGATCAAGTTTCTTTTCCAAAGCATCTTTGGATACAATTGCAAGAACACTACTTTTTAAGCGATAAAGTCCATAAACAAAGGTAGATTCCTTTTTAAAATCCATCAAGACTTTCTTTTGACTGGCCATCGCTGTTTTGGTTTTGGCACTTTTCTTGGCCATTTCTCTTTGTTTTTCCATATAGGTTGTAAAGGCTTCTTTATCAACGACAAATCCTTTTTCAATGGCGATTTCTTCCGTCAATTCAAGTGGAAAACCATAGGTATCATAAAGTTTAAAAGCATCATAACCAAAAATCGTTCCATCGGATGTTTCCATAATGGCATCTAGTTTTCGCATTCCTTGCTCTAGTGTTTGAAGGAATAGTTTTTCTTCTTCTAAAATAAGAACAGAAACATCTCCACTTTTCTCTTTTAAATCTTGATAAAAGTCTCCCATTACCTCTACTACTGTTGGTACTAATTTATAAAGAAAAGGTTCCTTAAATCCTAATTGTTTTCCAAATCGACTACTTCTTCTTAAAAGGCGTCTTAAAACATAACCACGTCCTGTATTTTCAAACGATGCCCCATCGGATAGTGCAAAGGTTAATGCTTTGATATGATCTGCAATTACTTTAAATGGGGTTTGACCATCGTATAAAATACCACTTAGTTCTTCTATTTTATCGATGATAGGACGGAACAAATCAGTCTCAAAGTTAGAGTCTACGTCTTGGAAGATACAACACCATCTCTCAAGTCCTGCTCCGGTATCGATGTTTTTATGAGGAAGCTCTTTGTATTTTTCTCTTGGTACTCCTTCTTTCGCATTAAACTGACTAAAGACATTGTTCCATATTTCTACATAACGTTCTTGATCTTCATCCTTTTTAAATTTTTCTAAGGCATCTTTTTCTTTGTCATATTTTTCTCCTCGATCATAGAAGATCTCACTATCGGGTCCGCAAGGTCCTTCTCCTATCTCCCAGAAATTACCTTCTAGTCTTACAATATGATCTTCTGCAAATCCTTCTTCCATCCAGTAGTGATAAGCGTCATCATCATCCGTATAGACCGTTACATAAAGTTTTTCTTTGGGAATTGCAAAATATTCATCACTTGTTAACAACTCCATTGAAAAATGAATGGCTTCTTTTTTGAAATAGTCTCCAATCGAAAAGTTTCCCATCATTTCAAAGAACGTATGATGCCGTTTTGTGATTCCAACATTTTCAATGTCATTGGTTCGAATACATTTTTGAATGGTGGTAATTCTTCTACATTCTGGAATAATACTTCCATCAAAGTATTTTTTTAAAGGGGTAACACCTGCATTAATCCAAAGAAGAGAATCATCATCTCTTGGTACTAAGGGTGCACTCTCCATTAATTTATGTCCTTGTTTTTCAAAATAGGAAATCCACATAGAGCGAATTTCATTACTACTCATTTTCTTCATTGTTATACTCCTTTTCTATGGTTTTTATAATTTCTTCTAATCTTTGATAATAACTTGATAAATCAAAATTATTCAATATATAATAATCGGCATACGCAATCGGTCCACCTTTTTCAATGTTTTCAATCTCGGATACATCACGTACTATGATCTCATCGGTTGTAAAAGGGCGATCCACCCGATCACGAATTCGATCGTATCGTAACTTTTTATCACTTACTACGCCGATTACTTTTAAATCTTTAAATTTTTCTTTTAATATTTTATATTCACTCCAAGAATACAAGCCATCTAGTACAACATCCCCTTGTTTGATTGCTTCTTCGATTTTTGGAAGTAAAATCATGGCGACTGCTCCCATACCATATTTATCTCTTATATCTTCTCGGTACTCTTTTTGACTTTCCGGTGTTATTTCAATATTTTCTTCTTTCATTTTTTGATAGATCGCACCACCAAAATAAATTTTTTGATATCCTTTTTCTTCTAAATAAGAAGATGCGATGGATTTTCCACTTCCAGCCATCCCAACAATAGCAATCATCTTTTTCATCTATATAACCTCTTTCTCTACTATATTTTTGGCAATTTCCTCTAACTCATGAATTCCATTGTTATTTTGAATAACATAGGAAAAGGAAGAAGAGTCGTCCAAATCGGTTTCTGTTTTGTGTTTTTTTTCTTCTTCGGTTAATCCATTATCTTGTTCTTCTCTTATCAAATGAATCGTCTTTATTTCTTTGTATTTTTCTTTTAAGACATCCATTTCTTTTTTTAATCTTCCATCGGTTATAATACCAACATCATAATAGGAAGATAAAACATCAATGGTTACCATTAAATGGTTTAAAAGAAAGTATTCTTGTCCTAGTTTTTCATGAATGATATCGTAACCAATTTTTTGCATCAAATCTCTTGGTTTGGTCTCATCCCTTCCATCCCAATGAAAATAATTTCGTAACAAGTCATTTAAGGGTGCTGTTATTTTTAGAATACAAACACGTTTTCCTTGTTCTTCATAATACTTTTTTAAGGCTTTTCCTAAGGTATCTTTCCCCGTTCTTGCTTTGCCACCAATAAAATATAATTTTTGCATTTTCTCACATCCTTACCAATATAGAAAAGCCCTATAAACTAAATAGGTGCTTTTTTACTTTTTCTTGTTTTAATCTTTGTTCCTTCTTCTTTTTGATATTGTTGATATTTTTTCACAATACCTGTCTTCTCTTCTAAAAATTCAAAAATAATTTTTAAAGTCGCAATGACAGGCGTTGCCACTATCATTCCTATCATACCAAAGAAATAGTTAAAAATCAAGAGCCCAAGCATAACTGTTACAGGATGTAATTTCATTGTTTTTCCCATGATTAAAGGTTGATAGAAATTGTTTTCTAATAACTGACAAACAAAGATTGAAATAAGGGCTAGAAATCCAACCGTTGGACTCACGGTAAAACCAACTAAAACGGCTGGTATTCCTCCAATCCATGGACCAATATATGGAATGATATCCGTAACAGCACAGAAGAATGCAAAGAGAATAGGAGCTTTTAATCCGGCTAGGGTTAATCCAATTGCTTGGGTTACAAAGACTAAGAACATAACAAGGAAAACACCTTGTACATAACTTCTTAGTTTTCCATTGATTCGCATCATTAAATCTTTCGCATTCTCATGCCATTTATCAGGAATTAACGATAAGAAATGACTTCTTGTTTTTCGAAAATCAAAAAGTAAGTAAAATCCAATCATAATACCAAGAATTAAATTGGCACCGATTCCAAAAAAGCCTTTACCAAAACCAATGACTAAATCTGGTAATGTTTTGGAAATATCTTTTCCAACTACTTCTATTTTATCTAAGATATCATCTTTATAATCCATAATAACATCGTTTTCTTCAAATTTTTCAAAGAAATTATTGGTAACATCTTGACTTCCTTCTACAATATCAGGAAGGGTGGATACGACATCTCCTACTCCATCGGTGAAAGCAGGAATTAATAAAGTTAATATAAAACCAAAAATTATAAAGATCACCAAATAGGTAACAATACAGGCGATGATTCTTGGCATTTTCTCACTTAACTTCGTGGCGACAGGATCCAGCAGCCAAGCAAGTAAAAAGCCAATAAAAACAGGAGAAATAACACCAATTAAGGTTCCAAGAAAGGATAAGATACTCCATTCTTTGGCAAGATAAGTAAGCAATAAAACAAAGAGTAATAAAACAAGGGCATAAACAACTTGTAATATGTTATTGGTGTTTTTAATCAATCGATTCATTTCTTTGGTTTCGATTTTTTCTTTCCACATAAACGTCACTTCCTTATCTATAGTATAACACTTTTCTTTCTTTTTAAAAAGAAGTTTTGTATAATAATAATTAGGTGATGAAAGTGTATACCATAAAAGAAGAAAGAAAAACAGAATTCATAGAAAAAAATTCAAAATTTATAACGATCCTTTATAAAGTAGAAAAAGAAGAAGATATAAAAACATGCCTTATCAAAACAAAAGAAGAATATAAGAAGGCAACACACTATTGTTATGCTTATAGACTAAAAGGAAAAGAAGGTGCGAGTGATGATAGAGAACCAGCAAAAACAGCAGGAACTCCAATGTTACAAGTATTACAAAAACAAGATATTATAAATGTATTAGCAGTTACCGTTCGTTATTTTGGAGGCATTAAACTAGGACCCGGTGGCTTAATACGAGCTTATACCAAAGGCGTACAAGATACCTTAAAAGAATGTAGTTTGATACCACTCCAATTAGGATGCCTTATTCAAGTAGAATTTCCATATGAGAAAGAAAAAGAGATAAAATATCTTTTTTCAAACAATACAATTCGAGTAAAAGTATATTCCGATCAATGTAGCTATTTTATTGAAATACCAAAACAACAATTAGAGAAAATAAAGATACCCTTTACTATCTTAGAAAAGGATATCTTAATCGAAGAAAAAGATTCCAAATAGAACTCTTTTTTCTTTTTAACATTTCCGTTTCGCACTACATTTATTGTTATTATCACATACATAAGTATAAGCACAAGATTCTTTACTTTTTGTATAAGTAGTTATGTCATTATTACTGATACAACTCTTATTACTTGTAGTATCAATATCATTATTGTAATCCGTACAAATCATTGTATTATTAGAAGTTATACAAACACTTCCTGTTTTTATTTCTGTATCATTATCAACAGTAAAGTTATAACTACTACCTGTACTTATTTCTTCTTGACATACTTTCGTAGGGGATGTAAGTACTTCTTTTTGTGATGTAATACTAATAGCAGAAGGTTTTTCTATTCCTTGATCGGATGAAGTGGGGCTTTTAAATACAAAAGGATTACTTTGACTTCCATCACCACTTTGATATAGGACATCTGTTTTTAGATATATGACTGGACGAATTTTGTAATCACGAGCAGAAGAATAATATTGATTAGGATACTGAGTGTCCGTACACCAATCACCATCTTTACTTGTTCCTTTAATTGAATGACTTGCTACATTTCCTAGTGAATTACTATAAGGTACTATTGTCCATTCAGTAACATCACAACTATTTTCATCATCATATTCTAACCACGAATCAGTATTCGTACATTGTGTACATACTCCTTTTTCATAAGTATACTTTAAATCAGAATAATAAACCAGTCCTACTTTCCCTGTCCAATTTGTTTTTCTTTCTTGATATACTGTTTCTCCTCTTTCTAAATTATAAAATTCTTCTGCCGTTATATCTTCACTAGTTATACCCCCTAAGTACCATTTTGTATCACCTATCATATTTTGAGATTCCGGTAATAATCCATCCGTTGTAAAATCACAATTTTTTACTAACTCACTACTATCTGAATGAGCATCTGGACACTTTCCGCTTTGTCTATTCCAATAAATACTTCCTGTAACATCATTAATCAGCTGATTTTCAAATCCTGGATTTAATATTGACATTAAACTAGATGTCGTCCAATCATTTTGAGTACGATACGAAACTCTATTATCCCATGAATAGAAACCTATACCATATTTCTTTATTAGTTTTATTCTCTTTTCTTTTGTTCCGTTTCCATCATCTACTGTCTCAATTCCAATGATCCTCCATCCTGCAACTTCATTATTAAATGTTACATAGTTATTTGGAGCAGCTCCTATATATCTATAATCTTTTAATTCTTCACTACTCCATCCACTTTGTTGCGTTCCTCCATTATGATTAAATACATACATCTTATTCTCTTTCGCATTACTATCCTGTTTATTATAGTTTACATCATAGTCTTGTATACTTTCGGAATTCGTATGGTCATCTAGTAATGAATCAACTGCTGTTGGAATATATAGGGTAAAAGGATTATTAGAAGTTCCATTTCCTCCTGTTATTTTTACTCCTGCTTTTAAATATACAGCTGGTCTTACATTGTTTTCTGATGTTGATGTTACTTTACTAAGTGTTGATTCATTATAACC
>CANQYK010000053.1 GCA_947628065.1 uncultured Bacilli bacterium
TCATTACTTCCATATGAACTCTCGGATGATCCTGTTCCGCTTGGCTTATTATCAAATGACATATCTGGTGTTAGAAATTTTCTTCTGATTAATTTGATTCTTTGTTCCCTCTTTCCTGTTCCATCATCTACTGTCTCAATTCCAATAATCCTCCATCCTGCTTCTTCATTATTGAATGTTACATAATTATTTGGATTTGCTCCTATATATCTATAATCCTTTAATTCATCGCTACTCCATCCACTTTGCTGTGTTCCTGCTTCATGATTAAATACATACATCTTATTTTCTTTTGCTGTGGTATCTGTTTTTGTATAATTTACATCATAATCTTGTGTACTTTCTGGATTCGTATAATTGGCAAGTAGTACATCAACTGCTTTTTCATTTTTCATTTGTTCAAACAAATAACAATTACTAGGTAGTGATAAATCATTATAATCAAGTCCTATTTCATATCCCAGTGGGATTGTTATACTTCCTGTAGTGCTATTCTTTACTTTTATTTGGTATTTTAGAAAGTATCCTAGGGAACCATTTGCTGTTAAGTTTACTCCTGTTTCTTTTACCATTGGATTGTATCCATCACCTTCTACATATCCTACTTCAACATTATCAGGTAGACTTCCTTTATAATAAAAGTTAAACCTTGCTTGTCTATTGTTCTTATTGATTACTTCTATTTCAAATGTTTTTGTTTCACTTGCACCAACCACTAACTTATCATTCACTTCCCCATCTACTTTTAATTCTCCCACTAAGTTTCCTGTTATCATTTTAATCGCATTTTTCTTTTCTTTGTTTACGGTAAAATAGGCATAGGAAGAATAGGTCCCTATTACAAATACTGTTAATAAGAGTAAATATGCGATATATACTTTGGATACACTTATCTTAAATAACTTCTTCATTTATATCACCTAAAAAAGAATAGAATTAGCCTATTCTATCCTTTCTTACACGATTAAAAGAATCTTGATAGCTATCTAAAGCTACCCCCCCCCCGTAAACTATTTGTAAACTTTATAGTGTTTGCCATGTATAATCAGCTACCTTTCTTTTTTTAATTTGGAAATTATTTAATACAAATTTTTGCTTTTTATTTGAAATAATATCTCTATCTTTCCTATACTCATATTACAATAATTTTATTGATTTGACAAGTTCAATTTTCCTGTTTTTTGGCAAAAACTAATAAAAATTAACTTATTATCCAAAAAGGAAAGGATTACGATATTACTGGTCATTCTGCTGATTTTATTCTGGCTCTCCTGAAGAAGCACACGTTTCTCTTGTTGTAACATTAAGTACTTGTCTTATCTCTGAATTTCCATTTCCTGCTTTATCTTTTACCGAATATGCTTTTATTTTGAAATAATTTCCACTACTAATACAACCATCAAAACTCCAAGCAGGTATTGTAATATTAAAAGTATATCGTTTCCCATTTTCTATTGTTTCTGTATTTGTTAATATTACAGTTGGTATAAAATCATTTTGTGGATTTACCCCTACAATAGCATCACTTGTTAAATCATTTGCAAGACTTCCACTATTATCTGTACATTCTACTTGAATAGTACCATCTGTACCAATAGAAGAAAAATTATCTGGATACTCTGTAAACTTACAAACTGGTCCTTCATCATCTATACTTGGATCATGCTCAAATACAAAAGGATTACTTTGACTTCCATCTCCACTTTCATACAATGTACTTGCCTTTAGATATACGACTGGACGCGCCCCGCAACTATCGTACACGGAGTGGAAGCTAACAAACCCGCCAGTGTCCACACGAAAGACATCATACGAATCGCCAGAATACGGGGCAATTGTCCATTGATAATCATTGCTATCTAAAAGCCAGTCATTGTTATAACAATCATTACTACCATACCACCAGTCATGCATTTCTGTTGCTAAACAACTATTTCTATCTTTTGTACTTCCACCACTTGTTGCATATCCATAATCAGAAGGATATATTAACCCAACACGCCCCGTCCAGTTCATTTTTCTTGTTTTTTTGCATTTTCCTGTTGTTGTACATGTTTTTTCTCCTCTTTCATATTCATAAAAATGATTCGCTGTTCCATTATTAGCATCTCCATAATCTGTTGTTCCACCTAAATACCATTTCTCTTCCCCTATCATCTGTTGCGCTTCCTCTTTTAATCCTGTACTTGTAAAATCACAAGAGGTTGTTGCATTCTTTTGTCCCTTTGGACAATTTCCACTTTGATGATTCCAATAGATACTTCCACTTACTCCTGTTTGTTCACTCTCATGATTTGGGTTTAATAAATACATTAATCTTGAATCATACCAATCATTACTTCCGTAGGAATGAGTGGATGTGCCTGTTTCACTTGGTTTATTATCCCATGATAAGTAATTATCCGTTCCTATTGGCAATGGATCTTTTCTTATTAATTTGATTCTTTTTTCTTTTGTTCCTGTTCCATCATCTACTGTTTCGATTCCGATAATTCTCCATCCTGCTGTCTCATTGTTAAACGTTACATAATTATTTGGATCTTTCCCTATATACCGGTAATCTTTTAATTCATCACTACTCCAGTCTTGTTGTTGTGTTCCTGCTTCATGATTAAACACATACATCTTATTTTCTTTGGCTGTAGAATCTGTTTTTGTATAATTTACATTATAATCTTGTACACTTTCAGAATTCGTATAATTGGCAAGTAGTACATTAACTGCTTTCTCATCCTTCATTTCTTCAAACAAATAACAATTACTGGGTAGTGATAAATTATTATAATCAAGTCCTATACTATAACCTATAGGAATTGTTACATTTCCTGATGTATTATTCTTTACTTTTATTTGATATTTTAAAAAGTATCCCAATGTTCCATTTGCCGTTAAGCTTACTCCAACCTCTTTTACCATTGAATTATATCCATCACCAGATACATATCCTGCTTCAACATTATCAGGTAGACTTCCTTTGTAATAAAAGTTAAACCTTGCTTCTCTATTGTTCTTATTGATTAACTCTATTTCAAATGTTTTTGTTTCATTCGCATTTACTACTAATTTATCATTTGCTTCCCCATCTACTTTTAACTCTCCTACTAAGTTTCCTGTTATCATTTTAATGGCATTCTTCTTTTCTTTGTTTACGATAAAATAAGCGTAAGAAGAATACGTTCCTATTACAAAGACTGTTAATAGGAGTAAGTATACAATATAGACTTTGGATACACTTGCTTTCATTAATCTTTTCATTTACATCACCTAAAAAGAATAGAATTAACCCATTCTATCCTTTCTTACACGATTAAAAGAATCTTGGTAATTATTTATAAACTTGCGTGTGTTTGACATTATAATCAACTACCTTTCTTTTATTGTAAATTTGTTATCTTTTGTTATATTTATTCTATAATAATTTTCTTTGTTTTTCAAGTTATAAAAAATCTTTTTTTGAAGCAAAATTAGTTAAATTTTAAATTATTATTTTATTTATTGTATATTAATCACTACCTATGTTGGGGGACATACTTCGCTAGTTGTAATATTAATTCCTTGTCTTATCTCTGAATTTCCATTTCCTGCTTTGTCTTTTACAGAATTAGCTTTTATTTTCCAATAATTACCTGACTTAACGCAACCATCAAAACTAAATAATTCTACACTAACATGAAATGTATACTTTTTTCCATTTTTTATCGTTTCTGTATTGATTAATGTTGTATTTGGTGTAAATTCCTTTTTGGGCCTTACTCCAACAATGGCATCACTTGTCAAATCATTTTTTAGACTCCCACTATCATCCGTACATTCTACTTGAATTGTTTTATCTGTTATACCATTAGAAAAATTATCTGGATACTCTGTAAATTTACAAACCGGTGCTTCATAATCGGCACTTGGATCCCCTGTAAAGACAAATGGGTTACTACTACTTCCATCTCCTTTTTCATATAAAACATCTGCTCTTAAATATACGACTGGTAATACTCTTGAAGTTGAAACATCAATACCATCAGTATACGTTTCTTGTATTGCACCTTCGTATTCATAAAACATTAAAGTTGCATTTATATATGGCGTAATAGTCCATTGATATTGATCACTATTATAAATCCAATTATTATTTATACAATCAGGTATTCCTTCATTAATACTATCCCAGTTATACAATTCTTTTGCTAAACAGGTAGCTCTATTTGCGGTTGTTCCTCCACTTGTTGCATATCCATAATCAGAAGGATATATTAACCCTACATGTCCTGTCCAATTGGTTTTCCTTGTTTTTGTACATTTTCCTTTTGTTGTACATGTTTCTTCTCCTCTTTCATACGAATACCAGTGGTTTGAAGTTCCATCGTCTGCATCTGTATAGTTTTCTGCTCCACCTAAAAACCATTTGGCATTTCCTATTAGTTTTTGCGCTTCGGGTAATAGTCCTGTTTCACTGAAGTCACAATTTGGTGTTCCCGTTGCTGGTCCACTTGGACCTCCTGTTGGACAATTTCCACTTTGACGATTCCAATAAAGGCTTCCTTTTCCTTCTGTTGCTAGAGGATCATTTTCATATCCTGGATTTAATACCATCATTAATCTTGAATCGGTCCAGTCATTACTTCCAAGGGAACTTTCGGATGAGCCTGTTCCGCTTGACTTATTATCCCATAGCATACTTGGGGTTAAGGCATTTTTTCTTATTAATTTGATTCTTTTTTCTTTTGTTCCTGTTCCATCATCTACTGTCTCAATTCCAATAATTCTCCAGCCTGCTTCTTCATTGTTGAAGGTTACATAGTTATTTGGATCTTTCCCTATATATCGATAACTTTTTAACTCATCGTTTGTCCAATCACTTTGTTGTGTTCCTTTATGACTTTCATGATTAAATACATACATCTTATTTTCTTTGGCTGTTTTATCTGTTTTTGTATAATTTATATTATAGTCTTGTGTACTTTCAGAATTTGTATAGTTTGCAAGTAATACATCTACTGCTGTATTTGATTTTGCTTCTTCAAACAAATAACAATTACTAGGTAAGGATAAATCATTATAATCAAGTCCTATACTATAACCTATAGGAATTGTTACACTTCCTTTTGTATTATTCTTTACTTTTATTTGGTATTTTAGAAAGTATCCTAGAGAACCATTTGCTGTTAAGTTTACTCCAACCTCTTTTACCATTGGATTATATCCATCACCAGATACATATCCTGCTTCAACATTTTCTGGTAGACTTCCTTTGTAATAAAAGTTAAACCTTGCTTCTCTATTATTCTTATTAATTAACTCTACTTCAAATGTTTTTGTTTGATTGGCAGAAACTACTAACTTATCATTTGCTTCCCCATCTACTTTTAACTCTCCAACAAGATTTCCTGTTATCATTTTAATGGCGTTCTTCTTTTCTTTGTTTACGGTAAAATAGGCATAGGATGAAAATGTCCCTATTACAAAGACCGTTAATAGGAGTAAGTATACAAGATAGACTTTGGATACACTTATCTTAAATAATCTTTTCATTTCTATCACCTAAAAAAGAATCTTGGTAACGATTTATAAAAAATCTAGTATTTACCATTATCATCAACTACCTTTCATCTTTTTAAATCTTATATATTTAGTATAACAAATTACAGTTTTTCTATCAAGATTCTTTCTTGCTTTCCTTTAAATCCCAAGTAAGTCCTTTATCTTTGCTAATAAATTTTAACATTACATTTTGATATCCATTCCTATCTTCTCTTAATGTATAAATAGAAGTGATCATCGTTAATACCTTATTTTCATAATATGGAATCTTCTCTATCGTCATAAGCTCTACATCATTATTATCATAGTGAATGGTACTCATTTGAAATGTTTTACCACCATCCATGGTTACTCTTACTCCCATATATTGATTACTCTTCATAAGCGTAGGAAGAGATACTGCAAAACCAAATGTTTTACTAAAAAAGACAAACTTTGCTTCCCTACTTACTGTAAATGCTTCTTTGGTTACTCTTTTAAATGTTTTCCCTTTATCTGTACTTTTTTCTACTCCTACAATCATTTTCTGCCCTAAAGCAGAATCATAATATTCAAACTTTAAAACTGTATTTCCAAAGGTTTTGGAATATAACATATTCTCATCTTTTACTACTCTATTTTCTTGATAATTTAATAAATAATAGAAAATAATTGCAATAAAAAGAAGAAGAGGAATTAGTAAAAGGATTTTCTTCTTCATTTTCTATTTCTCCAAATAACAATCTCTTCTAAATCTTTTCTTTTTCCATGCATAGGACCTTCCTTACTTCCTTCTTTTTTATATCCAAGAGGAAGAAGCGCTACTACTTCAAAGTGATCCTCTAAACCAAGGATTTCTCTTACCTTCGCTTCATCAAAATAACCTACCCAAGTACAACCAAGTCCTAAGTCTGTTATCTCTAACATCATGTGTGTTGTTACAATAGAAGCATCAACGATTCCTTCATCTTTTTGATCGCTTTTTCTCTTCCATGATAAGTTCTTATCATAACCTATAACCATAACAACAGGAGCATCAAAAGTATAAGGGGTTGCTTCTTTTAAAGCTATAATATCTTCTTTTTTATCTAATACAATAATCTTTTGGGGTTGTAGATTAACAGCAGTAGGCGCTAATCGTGCTGCTTCTAATATCTTTAATATTTTTTCTTCCTCTACTTCTTTTTCTTCAAAATTTCTACATGAATATCTTTTTTTGGCTAATTCTAAAAATTCCATAAATCCTCCTTTTTTACTCTCTATAGAATGCATCCCATCTTTTTTGATTGATATAAAGATTGGGGATGAACTTCATCTTTCTCGCAAATGCTTTTACGGCTAGAAATACTTTCTTTGTAAAATAATAGTCATTTAACTCCTTGATAGCGATGTTATCATCACAAAGAAAGAATATATTTAATTTATCCTTTTCTATCTTTATTTTGATATCATTAATATATTGATATTGACGAATACCTTTTTCTTTTTTTCCTCTTTCTGTGAGTCTATCTTTTTTTATATCAAGTTTATCGGCTAAAACTAATACAATTTGAATTATATTATCCGTATCAAAACCATTACTATGGCCTTTAATGGCTTCTAATATTAAGTTTTCATCTTTTAGTATGATATTCTTTCTTTTTAAATATTCTTTTGCATAACAATAACTTCGATATGGATGATTTTCTTTTCCTTCTTTGCAACCGGTATCATGTAAAAGAGCTGCTATTTTTACTTCATCAATAAACGTTTGTTCATAGTTTAAAGCTTGTAGTAGCTTTTCACAACAATTAGCGACATTCATTACATGGGTAAAGTCATGACAAGCAAGACCATCTTGTTCTTCTTCTCTTTGGTGAATCTCTTCATATAAAAGTTGAATCTCTTGATCTTCTTTTATGGCTTTAAAATATTCTTGTTCCATTTTAACCTCACATTCCTTTCACTTCGTTCAAGGCACACATAGTCATGAAAATAATTATTTTTCAGACTATCACTCTTTCTATTTTATAAATGATAATAATATTTTCCTGTTTGGGTATCAACATAACACCTTAATTTTTTTAATTCTTCTTCGTCTTTTATGGTTCCATCTGCTAAAACAAGGCATCCAAATTCATCATGCATAGCACAAGAAAAATCTGCTTCTGTTATTATAATATACCAATAGGTATGATTGTTTTTCTTAACAATTCCACTTTGATAACTACGAAAGTTTAAATAGGTAATCCTATACTTAGAATTTCTAGTATAATCGGTCTTTAAATTTGCATCTTTTGATGCTATTAAAAATGCTTCTTCTTGGTCAATTTTATAAGTTTTTAATTCTTCTTTGGTTGGTTGTTGAAGATGATAATCTTTTTTCTTTTCCTCTCTTTTTTGATTCTTTTTTTCTCTTAATTCTTTTATATCTTCTTCATCTAACTCTGATACTATATCTTTTAATTTTCCTAGTAACTGTGACATAAAGCCTCCTATTCTATTTTCTTTACAATGTCTGAATTTGGATAATTCTCTACTTTCTTTAATGTTTTGGGATCAAACGCAATGACTAATCTATCTTTCTTATTTTTACAGTAAACATAATAAGAAGTACCATCATACGGCTCGTAATACTTTTTAACTAATTCTTCCATTGATAATTCCTTTGAAAAACTTTCTTTAAAGTCTTCTAGTTCAACTAAGTTGGTATAACCATATTTAATCTTATCTTGTAATATTTCTTCACTATCCATTGAATAATACATTCTATCATGCGTATTAATATAAATCTTCTTGGACGCATCTAAGGTACCAAGCATAGGTCCCATATTCTTAAAGACATACTCCTTTTCTCCTACTTTACTTTTAAGAACTAAAGTTGCGAAAAAAATTCCTTTCATACTTCCCTCCCCATTATAATTATACTCTTATAAATACCACATTTTCCTTTGAAAGTCAAGAAAAAAAGAACTTAGATAAGTTCTATTTCTTCTACTTCCCTCTAGGTCCTACATATTTCGCACTACCGAATGCTAACATAAGGGTAAAGATTGGGCTTAGGAAAATAAGTCCTAAGGTATAACCAATTCCTTTACCATAAGATTTTGATAGCATATGGGATTGATAAATGGTAATTACTGCACTAAGTAAGATACAAATAGATGATACGATTGGGGATGCAACAAATTCACCTACAAGACTAATTATAAATATTCCAAGAATAATCCATGGTGTAATTCCTATAATTTTGTATAAAACAATGATGTTATAAATAGGAATAATTGATTTCCAACCTGCCTCATTTGCTTTCTTAAATAGTTTCCAATATGCAATAATTTGAATAATTGCAAAAATAAGCATAATACCTAAAAAAACTAAGAAAAATGTAGCAAAAGCATTTTGACTCTCTGGTGACATACGATTAAAGATATCTTCTAATTCTTGAATATCTGCTGTTGAACTTAAAATATTCATCCCTTTACTCCTTTCCAAAACCACACTCCAATTGCAGTTTCTAGTTAAACTATACACTAAAATGTCATATTCTGTCAAGAATGGACATCTTTGCTTTAAAAGCAAGCAAAAAAAAGAAAGCGCAGAAAAAAAGAGTAAAAAAAATTGAAAGAGAAAAAATATGGTAGAAAATATAAAAAAAGGAAACCATATTTTTTTC
>CANQYK010000054.1 GCA_947628065.1 uncultured Bacilli bacterium
TATACTTTTATCTTCTAAGTGATTGCTTATCACATTTTCTTTACACCAATCAACCATACCACGAGAGGAATCCACATGAACAACACTCGCACCTGCTTTAAGACAAGCAATACTCGCACCACCTGTGTAGGCAAATAAATTTAATACTTTTACCGGTCGATTGCACTTTTTTATTTTTTCCATCATAAAGCACCAATTACTTGCTTGTTCTGGAAAAAGTCCTGTGTGTTTAAACCCCATTTGTTTAATATTAAATGTTAAATCATGATAGCGTATGGTAAAGCGACTTGGAACATTTCGTAAATTTTCCCAATGTCCTCCCCCACTTTTACTACGATGATATATCGCATCAATTTGTCCTTTGTATTTTTCTCTTAAATTACCATGATCCCAAATAATTTGTGGATCGGGTCTTAATAAGACAATATTTCCCCAACGTTCTAATTTCTCCCCGTTTGATGCATCAATTATTTCATAATCTTTAAAGTCCTCTACTACTAACATTTCTTCCACCTCGCCTTTATCATATCATATCATATTATTTTCATTTTTCAAATTGTTTGTTGGCATAGCGAAAGTTTATGATTTCAAAAAAATTGTCCAAATACTCTTGTTTATTATTTTTATAATTTAAGTAATAAGCGTGTTCCCACATATCAATATTAAGAAGTGGTTCTACCCCATATTCAATGGGACTATCTTGATTTAACATTACCATTAAATCAATGGTGTTATCTTTCTTTTTTACCAAAAAAACATAACCAGACCCCTTAATTCCAAGAGCAAGATTTTGAAACTCTTTTTTAAATTCTTCATAACTTCCATATTTCTCATTGATTGCTTGTTCTAAAGAAGAGGATGGTTCTTCTTTCTCTTTTGGTGATATTGTCTCAAAATATAAGTTATGGTTTAATACACCACCTAAATTATAAAGAATATCATTTCTATCTTTTGGTTGAAAAGAATTAATGTTTTTGTATAATTCTTCCATTGGATAAGAAAAATCAAAACGATTGGTTCTTAAAAGAGCATTTAATCGATTCAAATAATTTGCTTGATGTTTATTATAATGAAGTCCCATTGTATGGGTATCGATAAAAGGTTCTAAGTCTTGATAAGCATAACCTAATGGTTTTTGTTGATACATAAATTCATCACCTAATAAAAGATATGAAAAAAAGTTAGAAAATATCTTGCTTATTTTCTGACTTTTCTATATAATAAAAATGTATTTTGCCTATGTGGTGGAATTGGTAGACACGCTGGACTCAAAATCCAGTGGTAGCAATACCATGAGGGTTCGAGTCCCTCCATAGGCACCAAATAAATACCAAGCTCGGAATTTCGAGTCAAAATAGAAAACGTACTTGATGAAAGCACGTTTTTATGTTATTATGTATTTGTCAAGGAAACTTGCATAAAATTAAAAAGGAACATTCAATATGCTAATGTTGAGTGTTGCCAAAAGTTTGGTTTCACCTAATTCAAAGCAGTTGAGTTAGGTGCTTTTCTTTTATATTAAAACTATAAATAGTAATAATACTAATAGGAAGATAAGAATGATTAAAGAGAGAATTAAAAAATCCTTCTTATTCATACTATCGCTTCCCTTCTTCATGAAGTTTGGCAATCACCCAACTATTAAATGTTCCAAATTAATGATATCAAACATTCGTTCTTTGTACGATGCTTTTATATTAAATTTTGATAATTTAGAAAACACACTTACATATTGACGAACCAATATGAGTTTTATTTTTTCGCTGTGTACTAGATTATGAGGGATAAAGGGATTTCAAAATTATCAATTACATTACTCAAGTATTAAAACACCCATTAATTATGATGAAAAAGTCAATGGGGAATCCTTGTAATGTTAATTCCTATAATGTTTATAAAAATTCTTTTGATATTGATTTTTCGTTGATTTATAAGGATGATAACTATTCAACCCCTACAATCTAGTACACAGCGTATTTATTTGAATTATAAAGTTGTCGTACTTCTTCCTTTAGAGCACCAGATTGATAGAAAATAAAAGACTTTATATAGATGTGGGAAAATTCCCACAAAGCGAATACAATTAAGATTTTAGTGGGAATGCAACACAATATTTCGTTAAAATGTTAATTTTCGATATTATTTAAAATTATATAAAATGCATTGAAAACATTTGTATTTCAAACAATTTCAGGTGGATTCAAAATCTATTGCTGAAAGGGATCATTATATAAACAGTCATAAATAAATGTAAAATACATTTTTTCGGAAAATTTTTACTATATTTAAAAAAAGATTGTATATTTTAAGTGATTTGTTATAATAACTCAATAAGAAGTGCTAAAATTAGACATTATCGTAAGATTTTAGCTATAAGAAAGGAAAGATAACAAATGGAAAAAGTAAAAAAATTAATTTTAATCATGACTTTATCTTTAGTTTTAACAGGTTGTGGTGCTAAAGATATTAATCAAGAAATAGCAAAACTAAAAGAAGAGTTGGCTAATACTCAAAAAGAAGTTGAAGATTTCAATACAGAAGACTTAATAAAACAAGTAAAGAGTAGAAATGAAAAGATTGAGACTTTAGAAAAAGAATTAACTACTGCTAAACAACAAATTGAACAACTATCTAATGATAATAATACAAAAAATAATTCTACTGAAAATTTAAAAATGACAATTACTGATAATAATAAGAAAATTGAAGAATTAACTCAAAATAATCTAGCTTTAGCTAATAAAGTATCTTCTTTAGAAGCTACTAATAAGAAAATTGAAGAATTAACTCAAAATAATCTAGCTTTAACTAATAAAGTATCTTCTTTAGAAGCTACTAATAAAACATTAAATTCAACAATTAGTTATATCAAAAATAATCAATCATCTAATAGTAAATACACAATAACAAAAGAACAATTAGTTGGTAAATGGCAAAAAAAAGATGGAAATACTGTATATGAATTTACTGAAAATTCTGAAGTTATTGATAATAACTGGGCTATTCTAGAAATTATTTATGAAGATAAAGATCAATCTACTTATGGTACGCCATATTTATATAAAGATGAGATTCTATATGTGCCTGATGGAGTTCTTGTAAAAATAGATTAAAAGAAAAATATATTAATCTAAAAGTTAAAGAAACTCAAAATGCTACGATTGTAAGATCATGAGAGTTCAATTTTCTCCATAGGCACCAAATAAATACCAAGCTCGGAATTCGAGTCAAAATAGAAAACGTACTTGATGAAAGTGTGCTTTTATGTTATTATGAATATGTCAAGGAAACTTGCATAAAACTAAAAAAGGGAACATTCAGTTTTTCCAAGTTGAATGTCTACCCACTATATTGTGTTAGACACTTATTCTAGCGAATGAGTGTCATTTTTTTATAACTACTATCATAATGATAAGGAGAAATAAAATGATAGTAATGAACTTGAGAACTTTTAAAATAAAAGTCTTAGTTTTCATTTTTATCAAACCTCCTTTCTCTAAAGATTGGAGGTAGACACTCAACAACTGATATTCCCTATAAAAAGTATACTATTTATTACATATAAAAACAAGTGTTCGAGCAATATTTTATTAAAAAGTTGTTGTACTTCTTCCCTTTAGGGCACCAGATTGATAGGAATTCGAAATTCCTGAGTTATTCAAAAAGCATCTTGTAAAAAAGTCGCTTTTATGTTATTATGAATATGTCAAGGAAACTTGCATAAAACTAAAAAGGAAACATTCAGTTTTTCCAAGTTGAATGTCTACCCACTATATTGTGTTAGACACTTATTCTAGCGAATGAGTGTCATTTTTTTATAACTACTATCATAATGATAAGGAGAAATAAAATGATAGTAATGAACTTGAGAACTTTTAAAATAAAAGTCTTAGTTTTCATTTTTATCAAACCTCCTTTCTCTAAAGATTGGAGGTAGACACTCAACAAACTGATATTCCCTATAAAAAGTATACTATTTATTACATATAAAAACAACTGTTCGAGCAATATTTTATTAAAAAGTTGTTGTACTTCTTCCCTTTAAGGCACTAGATTGATAGGAACTCAAAATTTCTGAGTTATTATTATTCAAAAAGCGACTTGTAAAAAAATCGCTTTTATGTTATTATGAATATGTCAAGGACACCTTGCATAAAATAAAAAAGGAATACCTAATTTTGACGAGTTAGGTACTATTCCAAATCTTAGATTAGTACCGACCTATACAGTTGGTACTATTTTTATTAATATGATTAAAATCACAATAATAAGGAGTATTATGATAGAGCAAAGATATTTCTCTGTTTTTCTCATAATGTCACCTCCTTTCACTTTAAAAAGTAAAGGAGAATAGTACCGAAACTAACTAAGTATTCCTAAAATAATTATAGTAAACAATTGTTCTTAATACAATGTTTTTATATTAAATTTATGACAGTTAAAAAAACACACTTGAATATTATCAAAAACAATATACATATAGGAGATATAAAAATGGAATACAAAGAATTTGCAAAATATTTTAGATATAAATATTAATCAAAAGTATGATGTCATTATCTTCATGCTTGCCTTATTAAATCATTTAAAAGATACTCAAGAATTGGAAAGAGCTCTTACGAATTTAAAAAATATTTTAACGAATGAAGGAAAAATAATAATTGATTTGCATAATCCCTAAAATTCAGGGAGTAAAACAGATTCTTATGATAATATTTCTAGAGTTATGGAATGAAATTATAATAAAACAACGCAAATAGAAGATAGTAAAATTATATTTGAAATAGATGGTAAAAAATATATAGACAATCATACTTTTCGAATTTTTACAATAGATGAGGTAAAACAATGCTGTGAAAATGTTGATCTTGTTGGAAAAAAAATATATGAAAATTATGATGTTAATAAGCATGGTTCATCTGTTTCTAAAAACTTACAATTCTTATTTAGTTTAATACTAAGTTATCGTACTCCTTCCTTTAATTAGACGACTATAAAAGGGGCGTTTTTGTTATGTATTTATCAAAAAAATTGTATAAAAAAGAAACATTCAATATCACACATTGAATGTTACCCTATCAAAATCATTACTAAGTTAGATGCTTTACAAATATTAATCACTTAACCTATTTTTTCAAACATTTCTTTTGGTGCCTTACACAAAGGACAAGTAAAATCATCTGCAAGACTTTCACCTTCATAAACATAACCACATATCTTACACCGCCATCGATTCCCTTTAATTTCTTCGATAATATTATGATCTCGATAAGTCGGTGCATTTTTTGGTGTTGTACCTTTTAATTTTTCATGATAATAAGAATATGTCATAGGCTTTTCTTCTTGATAAGAATCCATTTCCACCACTTCACCAATAAAAATAGTATGTGTTTCTGTTTCCAAAGTATTTACAACATTACAAATAACATAACCACAACTATCTTTAATAACAGGTATTTCCTCTTTTATTTCATAGGGAATATCACAAAATTTATCGGTATCTTTGCTTGTTTTAAAACCAAAAGTAGTAATAATTGTAGGATCCGTTTTCTCACTTAAAATAGAAAGTGCAAAAACATTACTTTCTTTTATACTCTGATTTGTATAATTATCATGATTAATACTAATAGCTATTTTCTTTGGGTTGCTTGTTATCTGCATCGCACTATTAATGGTACATCCTACTTTTTTCTCTTCTTTATCATATGTTGTTACAATATAAACACCATAAGAAAAATTATTTAATACATTTTTCACAATAACCTCCCTAATTTACAAGTGCCCCATCCACTTGTAAAATTTCACCACTAATATAACTTGCCATATCACTTGCTAAAAACAAGAAAGCATTGGCAACGTCTTCTCCTGTTCCCATTCTACCAAGAGGTATTTGCCCAATTAATGGTTCTATTTTTTCTTTTGGTAAATTCCTTACCATATCAGTTTCAATAACTCCAGGTGCAACAGCATTAACACGTATTTTTTTCTTTCCTAATTCTCGCGCTAACGACTTTGTAAGACCATTTACTGCTTCTTTGGTTGCAGGATACATAGAACCACTTTTTTGTCCATAAAGACTAACCATAGAACTTGTGTTTAAAATAACACCACCTTTTTCTTCCATAAAGGAAGATGCTATTTTTGAACAAGTAAAAACAGCCTTTAAATTAATGTTAATAATATTATTTACTTCTTCTTCTTCATATTCTGTAAGGTTTGTATAAGAAGAAATACCAGCATTGTTCACTAAAATATCAATGTTTCCATACGTATCATAAATTTTTTGAAACACTTCTCTTATTTCTTCTTCCTTACCTAAATTCGGATAATATCCTTCGATAGAATAATCATATTTTATATTTTTTATCTTTTCAATTGCTTTTTCTACACTTTCTTCTTTAGAACCAAAGATAATTACCGTTGCTTTCTCTTTCAAAAATTTTAAAGCAATCTCATAACCAATTCCTCTCGTTCCACCTGTTACAATAGCAATTTTTCCCTCTAACATAATACCACTCCTTCCTATCATTATACGCTGTTCTTCCTTCATAGAGCAAGAAAAAACAACAATTTTTTGTTGTCCTTTTCCACTTCATTACTCATTTTCACTTAGTGGCTGAATTTTATAATCTTCGGCATCCTTCAATTCATCTTTATCATAAATAAATGATACAATTACTTTATCATGTGCATTGACATTGCTATAATGAAAACTTTTCTTTATTCCATTATCAAAGACCATTTCTAATTGCCCTTCCGGTATAGCTTCTTCTCCTTCATTGAACAAAACAAAATTAACATTTCCACCTTGATTTTGTTCCATTTGTCCTATAATAACAGAATAAATACATAAATCATTAAGGCAATGCTCTTTACTAATTTGACGAACGTCAAGATTAGGAGCAACAGATGTGTTATCCGTACTTTCCTCTGGTTCCTCTGTGTTAGTGTTACTTTGCTCATTTTGATTCACTGTATTTTCCGTTGGCGTTGTCGTAGTAGGTGTCTTACTTTTCTGATTGCTATTATTCATATAAATAACTCCAGCTCCAATCGATACTAGTGCAACCAAGATAATGGCTACTACAATAATTATCATACTCTTATTCTTACTCTTTTTTTTCATTTTAACCTTCCTATCCTTCCTTATACTTTGTTTGATATAAATCTACATCATCTATATCCTTTGGTTCTTCTTTGCTTAGAAAATCACGCATATCTGGCAAATCTTCAATGGTTGATAATCCAAAATAATCTAAAAAATCACTCGTTGTCTCATACAAAATGGGTCTTCCCGGCAAATTACTTCTTCCTGTTTCTTTTATAAACCCTTTCGCAACTAACTTTCTTACCATACTTCCACTTGCTATTCCTCTTAAATCATCTACTTTCATTCTTGTAATTGGTTGATTATAAGCAATGATAGCAAGAACTTCAAGAGAAGCTTGACTAAGAGAGGAAGTATCTTCTTCTAGTAGTTTTTGATAATACATATGATGTTCTTTTTTTGTTGTTAATTTTAACCTATTTCCTAAGAAATCAATTCGAATTCCTCTTTTTTTATCGTTATATACATCTTGTAATTGTAAAATTAATTCCTTTACCTCTTCTACACTTATGTTTAAGATATCTTTTAATTGCTCAAGCGTTAGTCCATCTTCCCCAACAACAAAAAGTAAACCTTCTATAACTGCTGTATATTCCATGTTTCTCCTTCTTTCTATCCTAGATTATGGCAGATAATTTCATGAAACAATCCATCTTGCTCTATTTTTAATTCTTTATTTTTTGCCATTTCCAAAATTGCCAAGAAGGTAACTACGATGTATTCTTTTGTGTTAACAGGAAAAAGATGAAAGAAACTTACTTTCTTTTTTTCTTTTAACAAAGAACGAATTTCTAAAGTTCTTGATGAAACCGATAACTCTTTGGTTGTTATTTTAGTTGAAAGTGGTTTTTCTTCTTGTTTTCGTTCCAAAAACTTTTTAAAAGCATCCACTAAAGCATCAAGAGAACCATCTTTAATTGTTAGTTTTTTACCCTCCTTATAGGAATTTAAATTTTCTGGTAATTTGGTATAAACTTCTTTTCGCATCTCTTCTTTTTCTTTTAATGTTTTACTAATTTCTTGATAAGCTTGATATTCAAGAAGTCTCTCTACCAAATCACATCTTGGATCTTCTTCTTCCTCTTCGTCTTTTTTCTTCGAAGATGGTAGTAACATTTTGGCTTTCAACTCAATTAATTCACTTGCTAAAACAAGATAACTTGATGCTATTTCTAAGTTTTTTTGTTTCATAGTATGAAGATAATCTAAATATTGTTCTGTAATACTATGAACCTCAATATCAAAAATATCCATTTTGTTTTCTTTTATCAAGTGTAATAACAAATCAAGAGGTCCAGAAAATGTATCTACCTTAAATTCCATCATGATTTCCTACCTTCCATTGTTATTATAACAAGAAACAAGTAAGAATTCAAATAAAAAAGAGAAAAACTAATCTCTTTCTTGAAATGATTTTATAATTTTTCCAGTTTTCGCATCGACATAGTATTCATATTCATAGCGATCATGATGAAAATCAATCTCATAAACAGTTGTATTAAATTTATTTTCTAATTCAATACTAGAATCAAAAATATCTTTCTCTTCTATCTTTAAATCATCAAGCGCTACTTTTAGAGCTTCTTCTCTTGTTAGTTTCTTCGTATCATCACTTGTTGTATCGTTCTCTGTTGTTGGTTGATTATTATTATCTGTATTGGTTATTACCTCTTTTTCTTGTTTTTTCTCCCACACTTCTTCACATATTTCATCCTTAAAACATAAAAACAATAAAACAATCACTAATACAACAATAACAATAGAAAGAATAACAATAATAGCCCTACTTTTCTCTTCCTTTCTCATCTTATCACCTTCTTTTCTTTATTTTATCACACCTTATATTCTTTTAAAAGTCTAATTTAAAACTTTACATAATGATGTGAATTCTAATAGTAAATGCAATTCTTTCTATACCAGTTGCATTTACTATTAGAATAAGTATTGCATTTACTTT
>CANQYK010000055.1 GCA_947628065.1 uncultured Bacilli bacterium
GAAGAGTGGTTTGAAAAATTAGTAAACAAAATGAATATAACCAAAGTAAGTCAAACCAAAAATACCATTGAATTATACTTTGATGAAAAAAGAACAGAAGGACTTGATAGTGAATTTTTATTCTTAACAGCAATGGAAGTAAATCCTAAGTTCCGTTTTAAAAGTAGGGGAAATGACTTAACAATTATTTTAGATACCATTAAATTAGAACAACATCCTATTTATTACTTAACAGAATTGTTAGAAAAAATTAGAAAGAAAAGTAGTTCAGACCATAATAATTAAAATCTATAGTACAAAAAGTGTTGATAAAAAGATCAAAATATTGTAATATGAGTATAGGAAAGGTAGTAATATTATCTCAAATAAAAAGCAAAAAGTTATATCAAATAATTTCCAAATTTTAGAAAAAGAAAGGTGTTGATTTTATATGGAAAAAACAATGAGTTTACCAAATGTAACCTGGGGGGGGGGTAAAACTATATAGTTATCAAACATCTTTTCATCGTGTAAGAAAGGATAGAATAGGCTAGTTCTATTCTTTTTTAGGTGATAAGAATGAATAAGAAAAAGTTAATTGCACTAATTATAATATTGATAAGTTTTAGTATTTTATCCTTAATAGGAGTATCTTATGCATTATTTACAAAAACAGTAAAAGGAGAGAAAAGCGTAACGATTACATCAGGTACCTTAAAAATAGACTTTAAAGAAGGAAGTACTATTCAATTGGAGGATGCTAGACCAACAGAAGATGCGGAAGGATTAGAAATGGAACCTTATACGTTTACAATTGAAAATAGTGGGGATGTTAAAGCTTATTATAATATTTCAATCAAAGAAGATGAAAGTAATACTTTAAATAATAATTATGTAAGATATTCTCTTACTAGTGATAAAGGATATGATAGCGGAGTAAGAGTAATGGGAGGAGAAGGAAGTAGTGAATTTATTATTAAAAGTGAAGATAAAATCGAAGTAGGAGATAGTATTCAATATAGTTTAAGATTGTGGTTAGATAAAGATGTGGATAACAGTGTACAAGGACAAAGTTACAAAGCAAAAGTTATTGTGAATGGATATAGTAATAAAACAGAGAATGCAACAGAAGTATTACTAACACAGTTTACAAATGATGAATCCATCCAAGATTATGATGTTAATTATACAAAAGAAGATAGTACTGTGAAAGAAAATAAAATGTATGTATTTCGTCATGAAAAAACAGAACAAACATCAGAGTTGATTAATTATAGATATATAGGGAAAGATCCCAATAATTATGTTAAATTTAATAATGAATTATGGAGAATTATTGGAGTATTTACAATAGAAGATGAAAATGGAAAGAAAGAAAAAAGAATCAAATTAATAAGAAGTGAACCATTACCAGTAGGAGAAGATAATTATATTTCATGGGATAATAAACCAAGTGGAACAGGGTCATCCATAGTTCAAAGTGGAAGCAATTTGTGGACAGATTCAAGATTAATGTATTTATTAAATCCCAATTATGAAAATGAGAAAGAAGGAGTAAGTGGAAGTATCTATTGGAATCGCCAGAGTGGTAATTGTCCAAATGGAATGAATAATGCAACAGCGTTTTGCGATTTTAGTGAAGTAGGACTATTACCCGAAGCTCAAAAAATGATAGGAAAAACAAAGTGGTATTTAGGCGGAACGGAAAAATACACAAGTACAGATGATGGATTGGCTAGTCATTTTTATGGATATGAAAGAGAAAACAAAATATTTCAAAATGATAATTATTCAAAAAATTGGATAGGATATATTGGTTTAATGTATCCAAGTGATTATGGATATGCAACAAGTGGAGGCATTACAACGAATAGAAATAGTTGCTTAATGAACGAACTGAGTAATTGGAATAAATTAAGTGATTGTTATAATAATGATTGGATATTTTATGGAGGTTTGCAATTTACTATAACTTCACGCACAGATCATGCATCTAGTATATTTATAGTAAATAATGATGGCAATATTATATTTATTGGAGCATATTGGCCTCGTAATGTGAATCCAGTTATCTATCTAACATCTGATGTGAAATATTCAAATGGTGATGGAAGTCAAAGTGATCCTTTTATCTTTACAAAATAAAAGTTGTTGAAAAAATCATTCAACAACTTTTTGATATACTTTTGACTTTTCACTCGCTACTTTTCTAGCAACTTCTATCATTTCATCATGATGAATAGAAAAGTCTTTTTTTGTTATTTTATAATCAAGTAATTGATCGGTGTAATCCAAAATATATTGATACCTTTTATCACAAATTTTAGATACAGAATCACATTCATAAGAAAAATTAACCCGCATATCACATTTATCCGAAAAACAAATTTTCTTATTCTGTTCTTTACAACAAGCTAGTTGAATATAATTTTCACTAGGCTTTTTAATATTAGCAGTTAAAGAATAATAATCTTGGTCATTGATTATTTTCCCTTTTTCTTTTTTTGGAGTGAAACGCGCCTTTATTTCTTGTTCTGCATCTTCTTCTTTTCCTTCCTCTACCAAGTAGTAAAGTTGATAATCTAATCCATAAGGATACGATACAAAACGATAAAAAGCAGAAGTATAGAGTGTTATTTCCTTCTTCTTTAAATGATATGTTTTTCCTTCCATTAAGCTAACAAAGAAAGCAATAGCAGATAAACTATCTTCTATATCAAAATATCTTGCATCCATTAATTTATTCTTAAGTCTTTCTCTATCCTTTATCTTCTTTCCATATTCTCGGTTTAATTCAGTTAATTCTTTTTCTAATTTTTCTTTTTCCTCTATCGTACTTTGTAACAGTTCCTGATAAAGCGTTTTCTTCTTTTCCATTTTCCATTTCCTTTCTTTTTTCCTCTTATTATACCCTAAGAAAGAACAAAAGAAAAGCATATTTTTCTTGACGAAAGAAGAAACAATTGGTATTCTAAAAATGGTTAAGGTAAGGTGATACCATCATATCCACCTTCACTTAGTGAATATTTTATTTGTTGTTGTGTATTATTTGTGTTATTTTGCATAGAATATTTAATGTCATTATCATTATATGTTTGATGTTGACCTGTATTATATATTATAGTTGAAAATATTGATATTTTTAACTAAATCTGATATAATTATGTCACTTGGAAGTACTCCCTTTAATTGGTATCTACTATTTGTATTTGCCAATGGAGTACTTCCATTTTTTTGTGTCTCCATTAATTTATTCTTAAGTCTTTCTCTTCCTTTATCTTCTTTCCATATTCTTGGTTTATTTCGCTTAATTCTTTTTCTAATTATTCCTTTTCCTCTATCGTACTTTGTAACAGTTCCTGATAAAGTGTTTTCTTCTTTTCCATTTTCCATTTCCTTTCTTTTTTCCTCTTATTATACTCTAAGAAAGAACAAAAGAAAAGCATATTTTTCTTGACGAAAGAAGAAACAATTGGTATTCTAAGAATGGTTAAGGTAAGGTGATACCATGGAACAAGATTTAAAAAAACAACACGAAGAAATTTATATAAGAGCAATGGAAGAATTAATAAAAAACAATACCAAAGCATTAATAGAGAATGATTTACTCCCTTTGTTTGAAGATCCACCACTAGAAGCGATGGATACCATCAAACAAAAATTATTATCGTATGCGAAGACATATCAATTAATATTAAACACAGAGGAGATTAACAAACGATTAAAAGAGTATCGAAAGAAAATCAAAACAAAAATGGAAGTTATTTTAAAAGTAAGAGAAAAAGAATTGTTAAAAAAGTTAACCAAAGAACAACAAGAGTTTAAACTTTTAAAGAAAGACTTAATAAACATTAATAAAACAATGAAGAAAGAAATCAAAGAATCTATCATTTCTTCTTCTAAAATTCTACTGGATCATATTGATAAATTATATACAACATCAGAGGAAAAAGATAAACTAGTTGTAAACTTGACAAAATTTTTAAACGTAAGTTATCCCAAACAAATACTAGATACGATCGATATGAAAATCCTTTTAAAAGATACCATTTTGATAAATGGTATCAAAGAACAAACAGAACGGTACAAATTTACGAAAGAAAACTCACATCTATTTGATTAGATGTTTTTTATTGGTAATAATTACCAAGGCAAAAAGCTTCTTCACCTGTATATAATAATAATAGATAGCATTTTAATAGTATAAAATGGGCGAAATGAGAGAAAAATACTACTAGAAAAGAAGGGAGTTTAATATGAAAGCAACAGGCGTCGTAAGAAGAATTGATGATTTAGGAAGAATTGTAATACCAAAGGAAATGAGAAAAACACTTAGAATAAGAGAAGGGGAATCCCTAGAAATATTCGCACAAGGGGATGAAATCGTTTTAAAGAAATTTTCATCCTCTGTTGATTTACAGCCGATTTCTCAAGATCTAATTGATACCATCGCACTAACGATAAAAAGTAGTATCTTTATCACAGATAGAGATTATTTTATTGCTGGAAGTGGCTCTTTAAAGAAGAAGTTTTTAACCAAAACCATCTCTCCAAAACTAGAAGAATTATTATTAGAAAATGAAAGATATCATAAGCAGAATGTGGCATACCAAGATATTGTAGTAACAGAGGAAGAGGCAAAGGAAAAGTATAATTATCTCTTATATCCAATTTTAGCAGATGGAGAAACCGTAGGTCTTGTTCTTTTAATGTCCAAAACAGAAGAAGATTTTACCGAAGAAGAAGAACACTTAATTCAAATTATTTCCCAATTTTTGGGAAAATATCTTGAAGAATAATTTTTCGTGTGTTAAAATATATACTGTTAAAAGTGGTGATGGAGAGTCTGATAGAACCTTTTAGACAAGAGACTTCGGATGGTGGGAAAGAAGCGAAAAAGACTAGAAAGATATGGCTCCTAAACTGTTATATCGATAAGTAGGTATAACCGTATCTAAAACGTTACTTTAGGAAAGTGTACAGTTATTGTAAACAAAGGTGGTACCGCGGGAAAACTCGTCCTTTGATGACAATAACTTTTTCTTTTGAAAGGAGAGATGAATATGAAAGAAAAATATTACATAACAACAGCCATTGCTTATACATCAGGGAAACCCCATATAGGAAATACCTATGAAATTGTTTTAGCGGATGCAATTGCCCGTTACAAAAGACAACAAGGATATGATGTTTATTTTCAAACAGGAACTGATGAACATGGACAAAAAATTGAAGACAAAGCCAAAGAAAAGGGAGTAGAACCACAAGCATTTGTCGATGAAATAGCAGGTGAGATTAAACGAATTTGGGATTTAATGAACACAAGTTATGATAAATTTGTGCGCACAACCGATAAAGAGCATGAAAAAGTAGTCGCAAAGATTTTTCAAAAGTTATACGACCAAGGAGATATTTACAAAAGCGAATACGAAGGATGGTACTGTAAGCCTTGTGAATCTTTCTTTAATGAAAGAGATTTAGTTGATCATAAATGTCCAGATTGTGGAAGAGAGACAGAAAAAGCCAAAGAAGAAACCTATTTCTTTAAAATGAGCAAATATCAAAAACGATTAGAAGAATATATCGAAAGTCATCCAGATTTTATTGATCCCGTATCAAGAAAAAATGAAATGGTTAATAATTTCTTAAAACCCGGGCTACAAGATTTATGTGTATCAAGAACCACCTTTTCTTGGGGTGTACCCGTTCCTTTTGATCCAAAACACGTTATTTATGTATGGATTGATGCATTAACAAACTATATTACCTTTATTGGTTATGATCCCGATGGTAGCAGTGAACAATTTAAAAAATTATGGCCTGCTAACTTACATTTAATTGGAAAAGATATCTTAAGATTCCATACAATCTACTGGCCAATTATTTTAATGGCCTTAGACCTTCCATTACCAGAAAAAGTATTTGGACACCCTTGGTTATTAACGGATAATAATAAGATGAGTAAATCCAAAGGAAATGTTATGTATGCCGATACTTTAGTAGAGTTATTTGGAGTCGATGCAGTAAGGTATTATGTGTTACATGAAATACCATTCGCTCAAGATGGAAATATTACTTATGAGTTATTAATTGAAAGAATAAATTCCGATTTAGCGAATATCTTAGGAAACTTAGTACAAAGAACCATATCCATGGCCAAAAAATATTTTAATAGTAAAGTAGAGAACAAGAAAGTAGAAGAAGAAATAGACAAAGAATTAATAACAGAGATCAATGAATTAAAAGACAAAGTAGCAAATTCTATGGATCACTTAGAAGTAGCCGATGCTATTACGCATATTTTTGATGTTTTACGTCGTAGTAACAAATATATTGATGAGACAACACCTTGGATTTTAGCGAAAGATGATACCAAACAAGATCGACTTGAAACAGTACTCTATAATTTATTAGAAGCAATTCGTGTTTGTGCAGTATCCCTTTATCCATTCTTACCAGATACAAGTGATGAGATCTTAAGACAGTTAAATACCAAAGAGAAGGAAAACTTCTATCAAGATAGTCTAATCTATCAGTTAAACGATGCCAAAGTATTATTCCAAAGAATTGATAAAGATAAGTTTTTTGAAGAACATGATGTGTAAAATAAAATGTAAAAGAGAAAAAAATAAGTGTAAAATACTTTCTTTTCTCTTTTTTTATGATATAGTGAGAACACGTGGTTATAAGTAGAGGTGAGAAAAAAAGAAGAAGTAAATCTTATGTAAAGGAGAATACTTATGAAAAAAATAGGAAAGTTAGGAAGTGGAACCATATTATTTTTATTGCTTTATGGTTTTATCGCGTATTTCGCCATTTTAAAGCACAATATTTTAGATATTATTTATGTTGTTTTCTTAACTTTTTATTTTCTTCGTATTTATTTTCATACGAAGAAAAAAGATCACCCCACTTCTTGATAAGTGGCTTTTTTTTGTCTATAATGATAGTGGTGATGAAAATGTATATTGATACCCATTGTCATTTAAGCAAAGAAGATTATTTGGATGTGGATAAAGTAATCCAAGAAAATAGAGAACAAAATGTATCGATGATTGTAGTATCGGCTTGTAAAAAAGAAGACTTTAAAGAAGCCTTAGAATATGCAAAAAAATATGAAGATGTTTATGTAACCTTAGGATATCATCCAGAAGAAGTAGAGGATGTAGATGATGAGGACCTATTATATTTAAAAGAACATTTAAAGGAAAAGAAAATCGTTGGAGTAGGAGAGATAGGACTTGATTATTACTATGATAAGAGCAAAAAGAAAGAACAAATAGAATTGTTTGAAAAACAACTAAGATTAGCAGAAGAAGAAAATCTTCCTGTTGTAATTCATTCAAGAGATGCGACACAAGATACAATCGATACATTAAAAAAATATAAAGTAAAAGGCGTTATCCACTGTTTTAGTGGAAAAAAAGAAGTAGCAGATATTTATATTAAAATGGGCTTTGCCCTTGGAATAGGAGGAATTGTAACTTTTAAAAACAGTAACTTAGGTAGTGTTATAAAAGATCTACCACTATCTTCCTTTGTTCTTGAGACCGATAGTCCGTATCTTTCCCCTGTACCTTACAGAGGAAAACAAAACAGTTCCAAAAATATTCCGATTATTGCAGAAAAAATAGGAGAGTTAAAAGAAATATCAACAAGTCTTGTGGAAAAGGTTACCACGGAGAATGCTATGAAGATATTTGACTTTGAACATAAGAAATGATAATATGAGAATAGAGGTGGACTATGATAAATAAGTATGGAAAATATTTCTTATTTTTAATTGTTCTTTTCCTATTACCCATTGTTGTATTATCCGGTAATAGCAAAACAGAAATCGCAATTGATAATCTTAATACGGCAAAGTCATTACAAGCGATGCATATTGTAAACAAGTATGAAGCAATCAAAGAAAATGAAAAAGTAGAAGAAATTCCTGTTTTTAATACCTTTCAAGAAGCAATGAAAAGTGCTAGTACTATGCCAGTCGCATTTATGGGGAAACTAACTGCCTATGGACCAGATTGTAAAGGATGTGGTGGTGGAAGTGCTTGTCCACCAAGACAAAATTTTAAAAATGGTAATATTTATTTTAATGATCAAACCTATGGAAAAATAAGAGTTGTTGCAGCTGATAGATCTCTTCCTTGTGGAAGTATTGTTCGAATGACAGGAATTAGTATTTATAGTGAACCAGTTATTGCAGTAGTAATGGACCGAGGAGGAGCTGTAAAAGGGGCACACTTAGATTTACTTTTTACAAGCCAAAAAAACTTAGAAGGATTTAAAACAAGCAATAATATTAAATTTGAAATCTTACGCTATGGATGGTAACTTACCATTTTTTTTTGAATTTTTCTTGTAGAGATAGTTAAAGTATGATATTGCTCAATAAACTCTTAAATAAAAAACAAGTTTTTGTAAAAATTGCACACAAAAGGAATTCGATATATT
>CANQYK010000056.1 GCA_947628065.1 uncultured Bacilli bacterium
CCTCCTTTTCTTTGACTAACTATTATACCACTCCTTTCAAATTTTCGTGTCTATAAATCTATACTAACATCAGACTTAGAAATTATAAATAAAAATATTTCTAACATTCAAAAGTATTCTGAAAAATATAAAATAAGTAATATCAATAAAGAAATAGAAAAGATCTCTCTTACTTTTAACAAAACTATCAAATTGTATATTTTAAAATACAGAAGACTAGAAATTAAATATAAAATTCAATTAGAGAAACAGATTTCATTATATGAAATTATAAGAAGATACAATTCTAAGTTAGGTAAAAAAATAGAAGAGATATTAATAAAGAAGCAAGAAAATCTTAATTTAATTGAGAATATAAAAATATTTTTAACCGAATATTTTATTATAAAAAATAAGTGTATTCTTAGAGTAATTAATAAAGATGATTTAAAGGAAAGTCTATTTTTAGAAAAAAATAATTTATCAAAATTAATAATAGGAAATATAAATCTTAAAATTCCTTATACAAACTTTAAAGATATTTTCTCTAACAATATTGGTTCTTCCAATAATAAGGTTAATATCTCTAAATTTAGAGCAATCGATAAAGTTGATTTGACCAATTATGAATCAATCGCTAAATTTCTACAAATTTTTATTGCCGAAAATTATAATTTACCAATATTATTAAATTTAAACTATAGTAATTACATAGATTGTCAAATAGAATTAAAAAATTCTTTAAATGAATTTGAAAATATTGAAACGATGAGTGCTGGTGAATTAAGCAAAACTTACATATCTAATATGTTAGAACAGCAGATTAATAATGGGGGTTCAAATCTAATAATATTATTTGATCAACCAGATAATAGCTTAGAAAAAAAGTTTATATTAGAAGAATTAGTTGATAAAATTGATAAATTAAGAAACAAGTTCCAAGTGTTTATAACAACCCATGAACCACTTTTAGTTGTTAATGCTGATTCTAACAATATTATCAAGGCAGAAAATGATAAAATAGCTGTTAGTTCCAACAATCATATTACTTATGAAAATTTGTCTTTTGTAGAAAATACAAATTCAAAAGAAAAAATGGTTGATACCATAGCATCATTAGTAGATGGTTCTTATGATGCTGTTAAAGATAGAAATAAAATATATGGAGGTATGTTAAATGAAAATAATAGTAAGTAAAGAAGGTATAATTAAGATTGATGATATAGAAACTAGTGTGGATAAATTGACACCTGATATTCTAGAAAATATATTAGAAGAGGGATTATTAAATAATGTTGAATTTGATTTACCTGAGGATACAAGTCATCCGCTTGTATCATTAATGAAGGAGTTAAAGGAATTAGTATCTGAAAATTCAGATTTTAGAAATAAGCTTGATGAACTAAAAAATGAACAACAAGAAAATGAAATAAAAATTAATATTGCAATCCAAAACTGAAAATATTGAAAAAAATGAATAAAAGTATTATAATACAATTATCAAGTGTTATTAAATACTTTTACTACTTGGGTGCAAAACTCATATTCTTATTGCCCCATAAAGAAATAAAAGTTCATAATAATATTATTATGGCTTTTTTTATTCAATGTTTACATCTTAAATTAGACATGATATATTATAGATAGATTTTGGAGGTGTGAAAATGGGAATGCGTGATAAAATGAATCAAAAAGGAATCCCTCTTACTTCTGTAAAAATAAATATGGAAGTAGTAAAAAGAATAGAAAGAGCGGATGTTGTTGCTTTAAATAGAAGTATGAAACCAGTATTAGAACAGAACAAAAGAGAATATATTGCTGGTCTTGAAGAGTTAGAAAAAAATTCACACTATTTCTCATCAAAAGTAAAAAAGAAAGAAGGGCATATATGAGAGTTATTTATTTAGGAGGCGCTAGAGAAGTTGGTGCAAGTGCTATTTTATTAGAACTCGATGGATATAAATTATTGCTAGATTGTGGAATAAGACAAGGAAAGAAGAAAGACCCTCTTCCAGATTTTGCATCCATTAAAGAATTTGGTGGACTTGATGCTATTCTTATTTCCCATGCTCATATGGATCATATCGGGTCTCTTCCACTTCTTAGTAAAGAGTTTCCCAATGCCAAAATTTATATGAATAAAATGACATTGGAACTAGCACGGATTCTATTATTAGATTCTTTAAAAATTATGAATCATCAAGAAGGAGAAATTCCTATTTTTAAAGAAGATGATGTTTTAAAAATGTTTGAACGCGTTGTTCTAGTTCCTTATCAAAAAGAGGTAACATTAAAAGAAAAACTTACGTTAACTACTTATATGGCAGGTCATATTGCAGGTGCTTCTTGTATGTATTTGAAAGGAAGAGAAGGAAGTCTTTTTTATACCGGTGATTATTCTTTAACCGAACAACACACCGTATCTTCCTTATCCATTCCCAAACTAAGACCAGATGTTGTAATTAGTGAAGCAACTTATGGTGATCGTCTTCATGCCAACAGGGAAAAAGAAGAAGAACGATTAATTGCTTGTGTTAAGGAAGTTTTGGATCGAAAAGGAAAAGTGTTGATTCCTGTTTTTGCCCTTGGAAGAAGTCAAGAGGTTTTGCTTATTTTAAAAAGAGCTTTTCAAAAGAAGCAACTTCCAATTACAGATGTTTATGTTGATGGAATGGTACGAAATATTAACACGGCTTTTTTAAACAATCCACTGTATTTAAAACAAAGTCTAGGTAAAAAAATCTTAAAAGGAAAAGAAGTCTTTTATAACGACTATATCCATCGTGTTGACACCAAAGAAGAACGAGAGAAGATTATTGCATCGAATAATCCTTTGATTGTTGTCGCATCCAGTGGTATGTTAATGGGGGGAATGAGTGAGTATTATGCTTCTCATTTTGTAGAAGATAAGAAAAATGCGATTTTCTTAACCGGTTATCAAGATGAAGAATCCAATGGTTCCGTCTTATTACAATTGTTAGACGAAAAAGAAGAGGATAGGGTATTAAAATTACAAGATCATGTTTATAAAGTATCTTGTTCCATTGATAAAGTTGGATTATCCGCACATGCAGATAAACAAGAAATGATGCAGTTGTTTCAGTTATTAATGCCCAAAACCATCCTTTTAGGGCATGGTGATACAGAGACTATTACAGCATTTGCAAAAGAGATTACCAAAGAGTTAAATGTTGATGTTTATGTTCCTAGTGTAGGAGAGGAAATATCGCTTATCATTAAAAAGAAACGAAAACAGCTTGATTTTAAACTAGAATACTTATATGGTAAAGAAGGATCAATGGAAGAGTTTTACCAATTTATAAAAGAACATTATCAAACAAGAAATTTTACCAAAGAAGATATGGCCTATTTGTATTATGGTAGAGTTCCAACAGAGGAAGAGATTGAAAATCTAACCAAACAGTTAATTGATTCTATTTATTTTACCCAAGATAGAAAACGATTCTTTTTGTTTCGGATTCAAGATGAATTAGAACTTTTAAAACAAGAGGAAAAAGAAAAAGAGATAACAGCCCAAGATATAGAAGAGATGATCAAAGAGAAAATGAAAGAGTTTCCATACCGAAAAATAAGTTATTACCTAGATTCCAAAAAAGTGGTTTTAACCTTTGATTTTCCACGTACCATTGATAAACACTTTGATGAAATTGCAAAGGAAATATTGGAGGAAACAGGAATTACGGTTGAAAAAAGTGATTCTATTAATAATTTGGCTTGTAACAATAAAATTACAGAAATTATTGGTATGGATAATATTGATAAAATATCATTTTTACCACTCGAAGATAAATTTCGAATCAAAGTATATGAAAGAAAAGAAGGATGGGAAAAACAAATAGAAGATGCGATCGGCTATAAAGTAGAACTCGTATTAGGAGTAAAAAAACCAAAAAAAGAAGTGGTAAGTGTGAAAGACGGAAAAAAATTAGAACAAAACGAAGCTTTTTCTTATCTTGACTTTTATTTTCAAGGAAAAGAAGATGCCCCTTATAAGAAGGGATTAAAAAATGGTAAAATTGTTTTGTCTTTTATTACACCTGAGATTGGTATGAAATATCAAAATGAATTAAAAGAATTAGAGAAAACAATCGGTTATGAAATCGAGATTAATCCAAATAACAATTTAGTACTTATATTTCAAGTGATTGATAACATTCTTTTAAAATATGGGTTAGAGAAGGAAAAAAATCCTTCGTATTTACCAAAGAAGAATACAATTGTTATAAAATTAAAAGAGAAAACAGAATATATACAAGAGTTAAAAGTTGACTTTTTTAAGCAAACAGGATTAGAATTAATGATAGAGGAGTAAAGGAGAGAAGTAAAATGAAAGTAAAAATAAAACCACTAGAAGAATGTTTAAAAGGAATGAAGGAAGAAGAAATAGATGATTTGTATATTACGAGCACACAATTACTTGATGAAGAGACGAAAAAAATGCCAACAAAAGATAAAATATTGTATTTGAAAAAACAAATTCTAGAACGTTTTGAAGAGATGATGAAGAAATTTAATGAAAGTGAGATAAAGTGGCTAGAAAATTTAGAAGAGGAAAAGAAAAAGGATGAGTATTTGATTGCTTTGATGCATTATGGTTATTATTTTCTGAAAGATGAAAATACTCTTTTGTTACCAAAAGAACTTTATGATATGTGGGAAGAGTATAAAAAAACAAGTGAAAAACATGAAAACGATTTAACAGTAGCAAACATAATCGCTAATTTTTATGTATCGACAAATGGAATTATGACACTTGATTCTCTTTTTGATTTGATTATTCATAAACATTTAAGAAATGTAACAGAAAAAGAAATAAAAAAGATATTAGATAATTCAAATATTTCCATTTATAAAGATACTTATTGTATGACAGTTACTACTCTTAATGAAACCAAACAAGAACAAAGAAAAAGAGCTTTAGAATTTTTAGAATTAAAAGAAGATGATGCAGTATCTTATTATATCCCATTTCCAAAAATAATAAGGTATTATCAATTTATGAATGATATCATTAACCAACTGATTCGTATTGTATCGAAAAGAAATGAAGATATTTGCAATTTTATTTTAAACATTCTTTTCTATTCCGTAGATTTTGAGGATTTCAAAAACCAAACGGAGGAACTAAAAGAGTTTCTTACCAACAAAAAAATACAACAAGTAGTTGATCTAGTTGAAGAAAATTATGATAAATTCCGTCGGTACTGTCTTAATGGAAGATCCGAAGAAGAAGAAGAATTTGAATTTTATCTAGAAAATATTAAACTAAAAAAAGAACCAGAAAAACAAGATTTAATGTCTTATTTAAAGGAATTGGAAGATTCTTCGCTTGCTTTAATTCAGCTTAATTATGATTATAATTTTGATAAAAATGAATTAAAAGATGCAATTATAAAACGTTTTCAAGAGCAAATAGAAGATGAGATGATAGATAGTGATCTTTTGATGTACCAAATTGAAAATAATGCTATTACAGAAGAAAATCTTTCCCTTTTAGAAAATGGTTTCATTTTTCCGTATCAAAAAGATGATCAAACCGTTTATTTCCTACCAGAAGAATTAAAAACGATGTTTAAAGATTTCGCTCTAATCCATTTTACGATGGAACAAATGCATTTAATTGGGCAATACATTTCTATTAATGGGGTAATAGAAAAAGATAAATTATTGGAATTGTTAAAAGAAAATCATGATATCGAATTAGAAGAAGAGATACTTTCTCTAATGATAAAAGAATTAGATGCTTCTGTATATGAAGACAAATATTATAGTTTTGTAGAAGATTATGATAAGAATGATATTGAACAGATTATAAAAATTAAAAACCAATATAAAGATTACAAAAAGATTGATGCTTCTTTTGAAGATTATAATGAAACTTTTGTGCAAGCGTTAAGAAGCTATATGGAAGATAAAAATTTATTAGATACAAATCAATTGAAAGAATTTTTAAATGCTTTTGGATATTCTTCTGCTATTAATTGTTTATCAAAAGAAGTAGTTACAGGAATTCTTCAAGATTTCAAAATAAAAGAAAGCAATCAAAAAGAGATCGTTAAAATTGTAAAAAAATATAAAAATGATATTCCTATTTTTTGGTATAACGGTTATTCTATTAAAGAACACAATGAAAAAAAGGAAAAAAAGATAAAAATAGGAAGAAATGATCCTTGCCCATGTGGTAGTGGCAAGAAATATAAAAAATGTTGTGGTAGGGTTTAGGTGTGTTATGTCGAAGTTAAAAGATGGAATTTATGGTTTTGCAGTTGGTGATGCTCTTGGTGTTCCAGTGGAATTTAAAAGTCGAGCTATGCTAGAGAAAGATCCTGTAACAAAGATGGTTGGTTATGGAAGTTACGAAATAGAAGAAGGAGTTTATTCCGATGATACCGCTATGACGCTTGCGACCCTTGATTCGATTTCAAAAATGGGAAAAATTGATTGTAATGATATGATGGATCGTTTTTGTGCTTGGGTAAATAATGGATCCTATAGTGCGACTGGTGTTGTATTTGATATCGGTATTACAACAAAGTATGCCATAATGAAATATCAGGATGAAAAAGTGGATGCCACTTTGTGTGGTAGTAATGCAATTTCTTCGAATGGAAATGGTTCCTTAATGCGAATGTTTCCCATTGCGTATTACTGTTTTTTCGAAAAAAAGGAAGAAAAAGAAATTTTTTCTCTTGTAAAAGAAGTATCTTCTATGACCCATGCTCATGAAATTAGTATTATGGGTTGTTATCTTTATACCTTATATCTTATCTTTTTATTGGAAGGACAAACAAAAAATGATGCTTATCAAAAGTTAAAGGAAAAAGATTATTCCTTTTTTAAAGATGAAACAAGAAAATATTACCATCGTCTTTTAGAAGATGATATTTCTAATGTATCATTAGAAAAAATTGCATCTTCTGGATTTGTAGTAGATACTTTAGAAGCAGTTTTCTATAATGTTTTAACTTGTAATTCCTATCAAGAAGCAGTTCTTAAGGCTGTTAATATGGGAGATGATACCGATACAGTAGGAGCCATTACTGGATCCATTGCAGGAGTTCTTTATGGGTATCAAGAAATTCCTTTGGACTTTCTCAATACCTTAAAAGGAAAAGATAAGATTGATACATATCTTGCTTCGTTTGAAAAAGTTTTTCCTTACGAAAAAAGATTAAAGTTATAATAAAAAGGATGCCAATTGGTATCCTTTTAATCATTATAAGATGTTTTTAAGGAATAAATTCCATCCTTCTTTTTTAATACAAAATATCCACCAGAATAAGTTTCAATAATATCATAATAGTAAGTTGGATCTTCTACTTTACTAACTCCATAAAGACATTCTACATTTTTCTTTTTTAAACATTCTTTTTTGTTTGTTTTTCCATAATTATAATACGCTTTATCTGTTTTAATAACATTATCACCATACCATAAAATCTTTTCATTCTTATCAATACTACCAATTTCTTTTGTTATGATATCTTCATTATTTGTATCATACAAGAAAACTCTATTTCCTTCTAGTTTTGCAAGATAAAAAACACTTGTCGCATACTGATAATCACTTTCTTCAAAGTTTTGACTAAATTCAAAAACGTTTTTATTTTTTTGATAAAGATTTTGATCAATAGCACCTTCATAAGACTCTGGAATCGTATCAACTAATTGATTGTTAATATAAGCATAAAGTTTCTCATCTTTTCCTACAATAACACCGTAAATAAATCGCTCAAAGGTAAGATTGTTATTGATTGCTTCACAATGTTTTCCATTTTCTAATTTTTCTTTTTCCCATTTGTAAAGTTTTCCATCTTTGGTAAGAAATAAGTTTTGATAACTACTAAATTCTTTAATATCTTGTACTTTTACTTCACATTCAAAGTGTTCTATTGTAGTAGAAAGCTTCTCTTTAATAAAAGCATCTTCTTCTATTTTCCCTCTACAACCTGTTATTAAAAAAAGTCCGAATAAAAAAATCCATTTTTTCTTCACTTTTATCACCTCTGTTGCTATTTTAACATAAAAAGAAGAAAAAAGATACTACTCGGTATCTTTCCCACTTTCTTTAATTCTTTGTTTTACAACTTGTAACATATTATCCTTTAAATTCCGATCGGCACCACTCCAAATAAGTTCAAAGAAAACACCCATTCCTGGTAGTGTTACTTCATCTTGTTCTTTGATCGATTCTTCAATGGCTTTTTCTAGTTCGTCATAGTCATCACCTTTAAAGTTATTAATAATATGATCCCTAATACTTAAATTCATCTTTATCATCTCCTAGCTTTATTTTTACCAACTTTACACTGTTTTATACAAAAAAGCTTT
>CANQYK010000057.1 GCA_947628065.1 uncultured Bacilli bacterium
AAAAACCAAAACATAAGAACAAAACCTTGTAATTCTCTTATAAAAGGATAAGCCTTCGGAAAAGAAAAAAGGATAATCGTAAAGGTACATAGAAACGTATGATGAAAAGCAACTCTTTTTAACTCTTCAACAAGATAAGAAAAATAGGCATTCTTATTTGTTTTTATCATGGACAAAAGAAGACAGAAAAGAGAAAAGAAAACTTCCATTCCTAATATTTTTTTCATATTAAAATATTCTAGTAAAAAAGGTGCCGTAAGAAAATTTTTTAATTGCTCTTGCCATGATATGGTAGAACTAGCAACATAACCAATGGTATCCAAATGAGAAGAAATTGTAGTATAAAGAAAAAATAAAGCAAAATGGAAAAAAATAGTAAAAAGAATAAGAAAAAGATAAGGACACTTATGATATAACCCTTTTTTTAAAACCGCATAATCAATTTGTAAAAGGAGTGCGAAACAAAGAGCAAAGGTAACATATAAAAAAGAATCAACATCAATGAAAAGAAAATCGAGAAAAAAGAAACGGAAAAGGAAAGTGCCTCCTATCACTAGAAAGATAAAACTAAGATATTTTATAATTTCATAGGATATTTTTTTCATTGTTCTTCCTCCTTAATACGTTCCACCAAGTAAAAGATTTTTTTCTAGTTGATAGATAACCCCATCTTTTTGAATGGTAAATTCTATTTTAGCCGGTACTTCTTCATACGTCTTTAATTTTTTCTCATCGAAAGATATATAAAAAGCTTCCCCGTTTTGAAAGGTTTTTCTTTCCTTTTTCTTGGTATCTAAAATCTTCATTCCCTCTATTTCCTTTTTTAACGTAATGGTATATTTTTTTAAATATGCATTTGAAAATTTAAATATATGTTTTCTAAGATAAGTAGCTTCATGAGGATACCAATTGGTATCTTCAAATATCGATACCTCGAAAAATTCTCCCAAAAATGCTTTGTTTATGAAATAGTATTTTTCTCTTTTTACATTATAAGCATTTTTATAATCTTTTTTCGCATCGCTTTCTAACTCCTCTTCTTCTACTTCGTCTTCTTCTTGAAGATAAGTATTTTTCTTTTCGTATTTTTCCGTAAGTTCTTTTCTATCGTTATCACTTAATTCTTCTTTGGCATTTACAATTTGATAAAAATATTCCCCACTATATAGTGTAATAGCATAAGTAGTGGAATCTATTTTTAAATTTTTCCTTGTTTTCTTTTGTTGATAGTGATAATTTCCTTTTTCCAAGCCACTAATTCCAGCATACCCATCGGCATTGGTCACAAGTTTTATTACTTGATTCTTACCTGTTATTTCAATTTCTGCATTTTTGATAGGGCGATTGTTTTCATCTACAACACAAAAGGTAAGAATCATCTCTTTATCTACCACTTCATCCGTAGATAGTTTTTTTATAAAAAGCTCTTCTTCTTTGATTGTTCTAAGATCGACTACCTTCTCTTTTTCTTCTTTTTTTGAGAAAAGGAAAAAAAGGGAAAGAAGAAAAACAAGGAAAACAATTAGAACTATCTTTTTTTTCATTTATTATCACTCTCTTTCACATTTATGGTGTATGTTTTCTCAGCCTTTTTTTCTTCATAAATCTTTACTGCATAACTTCTTCCAGATTGATCGTTATAAAGTCCAACATAAGGTCTATTGATTTTTACTGCATAATTTATTTGAAACGAAGTTATCTCTTTGGGCAATACAAAATAATAATCCTTCTTTTCTTGTGTTTTCATATCCTTTATTGTATTTCCATTTTTATCAACAATTTGTAACGGTACCTCTTCATTGGTCTTAAGGTTTTTAATTGTAATTGATATCTCTTTGATGTTGGCATTTCTCAGTTCAAATTGATAAGGACCACAAAGGATAAAATTTTTATAGATACTTGCTGTGCGCTTTACGTTTTCGCTTGACATGATAAGCCTTGGAGCGGTCTTTGCATAGTCATATTTTTGTTCTATCATCGTATCTACTAGATCAACCAATTCTTGGGCTTTATCAAATACTTTTTTGTTTATGTTTTGTTCTCCTAAGTCCTTTCGAATGGATAAAATATTAGCTGTTCTATCACTATAAGGAGATTCTGCTGTCTCTTGGGATAATTCAATAAGAGCAAGTTCTGTTGCTTGATAGTTTTCTTCAATGGAAGAAAGTCCCACTTCTTTTAGTGATGAGAAAGGATAAGTAGAGCGAAAAATAGCAAAAAGCTGATCACTTCCAATACTTTGAAAAGTTAATTTTAATCCTTTTGGAATCTCTTGTTTTTGTTCTGTTTTATAGTAGGTAATCGGATAAACCTCCCCTTTTTCTTCTTCATCTTCTCCACTTGCATAATACATCATTGAAATAGGATACTCACCTTTTATTTTCTTCTTATCGGTAATGGTAAGTTCTTTTTGTTCTAAAATATAGTTTTCTTCTCCTTTTGGTTTTTCTAAAGAAACAAATAAAGTATCTTCCTTTGTTTCTTTTTTTAAAGTAAATAGTACTAAAACAAGTCCAATTTGAATGGTTATAATAAAAAATATCTTATACTTATATCTCATTTTCTTATACTCTCCAACTCTTCTTCCTCTACAAGTTCCATTGTTTTATCTTCATCTTGTCCAAGTGTAAAGAAATGTTTTTTTGCATTTTCTATTCCATATCGTTCTAAATAATAGGATCCCGCAGGCATATTTTCTAGTGCAGTTATTCCATTTTCCTTTGTTCTCATAGAATGAACATAAGTCCCATCTATATCATAAACATCATAACGAACCCCTAAAATAGGTTGTTTTTCTTTGTTTCTTAATCTTATTATAATACGACTTACATTTTGGATTCCTCTTGTCTTTAAATGAAATACTTTGTTGGTTTTATCAAATATGATTTTATAAGTAATCTTATCCTTTTGTTCCTTTTTTTCTGTTTCTATTTCTTTTAAACTATATTCTCCACTTGGAAGTCCCACAAGACCACCGACTCCATTTTTATGGATAGAAAATGTATAAGTTTTCTTATTTTTTAAATTGGTAAGTTGCCACTTCCCTTTTTTTACAAGAGTATAATCTTTTCTTGTTCTTTTAATAAAAAGGTAATTCGTTGTTGTTCCAACAATATCACATTGTTGCATCTCTTGATTGTAACTTTCTTTGGCTTTTTTAATTTTTTTTAAATAACCATATTCTTGATAATCTTTTATAATAAAGCAAGATAAGAAAACAATAACAACACTAGAAATTCCATAAAACCAAACTTTCTTCATAACTTCCTCCGTTTTTTTTATTCTATCATAAATTAATCTTTTAAGAAATATCAATCTGAATGGAATTGGTTACTTCTTGTTCTTTATATACTTTTATAAAATAATCTCTTCCATATGGATCTTCATAAATACCAACATAAGGTTGCTTGTATTTTACCTTATAGGTTGTTTTATAATGTTTTCCAGTATTCGGTAACATAAAATAAAAATCTTGTTTTTCCATCTTTTTGATATCTTTTATTTCATTGCCATTTTTATCAACTACTTGAAGCGGTATTTCTTCTTTTGTTTCTTGATTTTGAACAACAATTTCTAGTTCCTTTATCGCTGCGTTTTTCTCTTCCAATTGGTAAGGGCCACATAAATAATAATTCCCTATATGGGTAGTATATCGTTTTGTATTTAATGTTGTAATAACAAAAAGGGGATTTCGCTTTTCAAAATTATAATTTTTCTTTGCCATATCATCAACATAATCAACAAATTCTTGGGCTTTATCAAACACTTTGGGATTTATATTTTTTTCTTTTTTGTCCTTTCTTATGGATAATACCTTTGCGGTCACATCACTGTTTTTGGCTTCTCCTGTTCGAAGGGCAATTTCTAGAATTGCTAATTGGGTTGCTTGATAATTTTCTTCCAAAGAAGAAAACCCATTCTTCTTTAAAGAATAAAAAGGATATGTATTTTGAAGAATGGATAGTAATTGATCACTTCCATAAGTTTGAAAAGTTAATTTTAATCCTTTTGGAATCTCTTGTTTTTGCTCTGTTTTAAAGTAAGAAAGTGGATAGACTTCACCTTTTTCTTTCTCCCCTACAAAATACATCGTAGAAAGTAATCCTTCTCCTTTTATTTTTTTCTTCTTGGCAATTGTGTATTCTTCTTGTTGCTTAATATATCCTTCTAGTTCTTCTGGCTTTTGTAAAGACAAAAGTAAGGTATCTTTTTTGGTTTCCATTTTTAAAGTAAAAAGAGAAAATAAAATACCTAGTTCGATGGTTATGATGAAAAATATTTTATACTTATGCCTCATTCTTGACACCTTCTAACACCTTTTTTTTATTATATCTATAACATGATAGAAAATCAATTATCTTGTATACTTTTGATAATTTTATCCATACTAAACAAAAAGGAGGAAAAAGATGAAAACCGTTTCCTTTATCAAAGAAAAATATGGAAATAGTAGTGATTTAATTGTTCGTGATTTTACTTTCCATGGTATTTCTATTGTTTTAATTCAAAATGAAGTATTATGTAGTAGTGATTATATCAATCACTTTATTCTGATGGAGTTAACAAAACTAAACTTAAACAAAGAAAATATAGAAGACGTCTTATATAATTATTTACCCGATAATACCATAAAAATTCTTACCAAAAAAGAAGAAATGTTAGACTATATTGCGAAAGGATTCGCTCTTCTTTTGTATGAAGAAGAAAAAGCCATTGCGATTGAAGCAAAAGCTGATCTTGATCGTGGTATCAATGAAAGTGATAATGAAGCGACAACAAGAGGAAGTAAGGATGCTTTCAATGAAAATTTTAATACCAATCTAGGCCTTATTCGAAGAAGAATCCGCTCGGAAAACTGTCATATGAAAACACTTTACTTAGGACGAGAATCAAGATGTAAATGTGGTATTTTATATATGAAGAATATAGCGGAAGCAAAAAACGTTAAAAAAATAGAAGCTTTACTGAATAAAATTGATATTGATGGTATCTTAGATAGTGGTATGTTAAAGGGATTATTAGAAGAAGATAAAAACTTTCTTTTTCCAACGGTTTTAATGAGTGAGAGACCCGATCGTGCCGCTAGTGCCTTACTAGAAGGAAAAATTGTTATTGTTGTTGATAACTCTCCTTATGTTTTAATTACCCCTACTTTTTTTGTTGATTATCTTCATAGTCCGGATGATTACTATCAAAAAGCATTTCATGTTAGTTTTTTAAGAATCATTCGTTTTCTTGCTTTTTTGATTGCTATTTTTACGCCTAGCTTCTACATTGCACTTACGACACACAACCAAAATGCTGTCCCTCTTAACTTGTTGTTAAGCTTTACGGCCCAAAGACAAAGTGTTCCCTTCTCTGCTTTAACCGAAGCTCTTTTTATGAGTATTTCTTTTGAAATTTTAAGAGAAAGTGATATTAGGAAACCTGCTTCTATGGGAAGTGCAGTCTCTATCTTAGGTGGCCTTATTTTAGGAGATGCAGCAGTATCGGCTGGTATTATTTCTCCTATTATGATTATTGTTATTTCTATCTCTGCTATCTCAGGTCTTGCTTTTTCATCCCAAGAGATGATTGCTGCCCTACGATGGTTACGGTTTCTTATGATGTTTCTTTCTATGTTCTTTGGAATTTTTGGAATTTATGTAGGACTCATCTTTTTACTTGCTAGCCTTACCACAACAGAATCCTTAGAACTTCCTTATCTTTTCCCTTTTTCACCGTTTAAAAAAGATGCCTTAAAAGATACCATTATCAAAACAAAAAACAAAAGTATCATGGAACGAAATCCTCTTCTTACCAAAAATAAAGTAAGGGGGAGAATCAAATGAAAAAAATAATCGTTCTTCTCATACTTCTTCTTTTTTGTGGTTTTACTCCTTACACGGAATTAAATGATTTAGCCATTGTTGATATGATTGGACTAGAAAAAAAAGAAAACCAATATCTTTTATCGCTTACAACAACCATTCCCAAAAAAGAAGAAAATAAAACCTCAAATCAATATAAAATATCAATCTTCAAAGGAAAAAGTTTAGGAGAAGTGTTTTTAAAAGCCAAACGTTGTGATAATAAAACAACATATTATGATCATTTAAAAGTTTTACTTCTTGATCCAAAGATATTTAATCAAAAAACACTATCGTATTTAAAAAAGGAATTCACACAAATTAATTATCTCGTCTTTGCGGTTGATGGAGATTTTTCTTCTCTTTTTAAAGAATATCAATCAAGCAATGATTTTTTAGAGTTTGTCGAAAAAGAAAAAGAAGAGAAAAAAAACATTACCACGCTTACTTTTGAAGATATGCTAGCAAGAGACTTTGATGAAGAAGAAACTGCCTATCTTCCTCTTCTTTCCTATCAAAAGAAAAACTTAGTGGTAAAAGGATTAAAAGTACTGAAAAGCGATCTTACTTTAACAAGTGAAGATGCGAAATACAACGCTTTATTAAACAAACAAATAACAACATACCATAAACACTATGAAAACTATGAACTTGAATTTAAAAACTTAATGGTAAGTACTATTTATCAAAATCAAATAAAGATTAAAATCAATGGAACTCTCTCTAGTAGTGATACAACAGAAAAAAAATTAAAAAGGTTAAAACCCAAAGTAGAAAAAGAAATCGAAAAAGATATTTTTTCCTTTTATCAAAAATTAAGAAGCAATAAGATAGATACCACCTTTTTAAAAAATACCATTTATTTAAAGAAACGAAACAAAGAAAAAACAAACGAGGTGTATCAAAACGCACCACTTAAAATAAACGTTACTTTAGGAGTTGATCATAATGAAACAAAATAATATTAATACAATGCAATTTTTTTGCCTTACTTTCTTTTTAAGTCATGCCCTCTTTCTCTTTTTTGCTTCCTCTCTTTTAAAAATTAGTGGAAGCGATACGCTTTTGGTTTGTGTTTTTGGAACGGTTTTTAATTTCTTTCTTAGTAAAGTTTTTCCTTTTTCAAAAAAGAAAAAAGAGAAAAAGAAGGCTTTCTCTTTTCTTTCTTTTCTTCTCCTTTTTTCTCTTACGTTCTATCTATTGAAAGAAACTTCCTTTTTTATTCAAAGAAATTTCTTAAAAGAAGGATCTCTTTTCTCTCTTTTTTTACTTCTTATTCTTTTATCTCTTATGATATCCAAAAGAGAATTACCCCAAATCACCTCTCTTTCCCTTCTTTCCTTTTTTCTTTTTCTTCTTTCCTTTTTCCTACAAATAACAGGTAGTATGATGAATGTTCATTTTACTTATATCAAACCACCTTTTATCCATGGTATCCTTCCTCTTTTAAAAGGAATTTTACTTTTTAGTTTTACTACTTTCTTCCCTCTTTTCCTACTTTTTTTTCTTGATACAAACGATAGAAAAAAAACAAAAAAAGAACAGAAATATTTTTCCTTTTCTATTCTCTTTTCGAATATCATAAGTACACTAGAATTCTTCTTAATTGCCATTGGTCCTTCTCTTTCTTTAGCCAAAACCTATGATTACCCCTATATGTTAGTGATAAATCAAAATGCAAGTTTTCTTCTTTTGGATCGTTTTTCTTATCTTTTTTCTATTTTTGTTTTGTTGGATACTACCATTTTATTAGGACTTCTCTTCCTCATTTTAAAAACACTATTACCAAAAAAACTAAAATCATTCTTCTAAAATAAGTTCCTTCTTTAAATGCGTAAGGGATGCGATCAAAGAATTGGGAAACGTTTCTAATTTTTTGTTATAAGACTGGGCTATTTTATTATAATGTATTTTTGCAAGATTTACCTTTTCGTCTAAATCCTTTTGTTCTTTCATAAAGAAAGAAAATTCTTCGTCTTCTTTTAATTCTTTATAAGCCTCTAATAAAGCATAAAAGCGAATTAAGAGATTCTTTAAGTTTTGCCATTCTTTTAAAAATTCATCCTTTTTTTCTATTTGTTCTATTTTTTTTATCGAATCCAATACCAAATCAAAGGTAACTTCTTCTTTTTTCCTCTTTTTTTTAGCTTCTGTTACGACATTAGAAAGAGCTTCTGTTTTCTTTTTTACCGCACTTTCATATTGCAGAAAACTATTTTTGACTTGATCCCCCATTTTTTCAATTTTTTGATACATTACTAAAAAAGATACCAATAATAACATTAAAATAACACAAACTATAATAATAGCAACTAACATCTTCTTCCCCTCTTTCTATTTTAAGTATATCTTTTTTTTGCAAAAAGAAAAAGCTTTTTTGTATAAAACAGTGTAAAGTTGGTAAAAATAAAGCTAGGAGATGATAAAGATGAATTTAAGTATTAG
>CANQYK010000058.1 GCA_947628065.1 uncultured Bacilli bacterium
GAAAACATAGAAAAACTATTTACGAAATTTGAACGACTTGGAGTTGAAAAAACATCCACAACCGAAGGAACTGGACTGGGTCTTGCCATTACTAAAAAATTAGTAGAAATGATGAATGGAAAGATCAATGTAGAAAGTCAGTTTGGAAAAGGTTCTATCTTTATGGTACAAATACCACAAAAAATTAGTAAATATGTAAATCCAAACAAAGAACAAAAACAAGAAGAAGTAGAGGTATTAGAAGTAGAAAAAGATTATAGTGATAAAAAAGTTTTAATTGTGGATGATAATAAATTAAATATCAAAGTAGCAAAAATTGCTTTAAAAGATTTCAACTTCCAAATGGATGAATGTATGAGTGGAATAGAGTGCCTTGAAAAAATAAAAAGTGGTTCTTCTTATGATATTATTTTAATGGATATTATGATGCCAGAGATGAGTGGTGAGAAAACCATGGAAGAATTAAAGAAAATAGAAGGATTTAAAACACCTGTTATTGCTTTAACAGCGGATGCCATTCAAGGAGCCAAAGAAAAATATTTAGAAGAAGGATTTATTGATTATATTGCAAAACCATTTACCAAAGATCAAATCAAAGAAAAGTTAGATAAAATATTATAATATCTATGTCCAAAAACCAATTAAAAGGAAAATAACAAAATAGTATTGAAACAAGGACAAACGTGTTCTTGTTTTCTTTTGCATTCAGTGATAAAATAAGGTACTGAAAAGTAAGTACGAGAAAGAAGGAAAAATATGTTTGAAATTGTATCAAAATTTAAACCAAGTGGAGATCAACCCCAAGCGATAGAACAATTAGTAGAAGGAATAAAAGAGGGAAAGAAAGAACAAGTATTACTAGGAGCAACTGGAACTGGAAAAACCTTTACCATTGCTAATGTAATAAAAGAGGTGAATAAACCAACTCTTGTTTTAGCGCACAATAAAACCCTTGCAGGACAACTTTATTCCGAATTAAAGGAATTATTTCCAAACAGTCATGTTTCCTATTTTGTATCATATTATGATTATTATCAACCGGAAGCCTATGTTCCTAGTACGGATACCTATATTGAAAAAGATTCCTCTATTAACGATGAAATTGATGAATTACGCCATGAAGCAACATCAAACTTACTTAGTTATCGTGATACCATCGTTGTAGCGTCTGTTTCTTGTATTTATGGTATTGGAGAAGTAGAAGAGTACCAAGGAAAAATGTTAACATTAAGTGTAGGAGAAGAAATAGAGAGAAATACCGTACTTACAAAACTTGTTGAAATGCAGTTTGAGCGAAACGATTATGATTTTCATCGTGGTACCTTTCGTGTTCGTGGAGATGTTCTTGAAATTATCCCCGTTAATCAAAATACAACAGGATATCGAATAGAGTTTTTTGGAACAGAAATCGATCGAATTAGTGAAATTGATGTTTTATCCGGTGCCATTCTTACCAATAAAAAAACCATTAGTATTTTCCCAGCCAGTCACTTTGTAATTAGTGATGATAAATTAAAAGAAGCAAGAAAAAGAATCAAAGAAGAACTAGAAGAAAGATTAAAATATTTAAGAGAAAACAATAAATTACTAGCAGCAGAACGACTAGAACAAAGAACAAACTATGACCTTGAAATGTTAGAAGAAACAGGATTTTGTCATGGAATTGAAAACTATTCCCGCCATATGGCAGGAAGAGCCGAAGGAGAAACACCAACAACCTTAATGGATTTCTTTCCAGATGATTATTTGCTTGTAGTTGATGAATCCCATGTAACCCTTCCCCAAGTTCGAGGAATGTATAATGGAGATCGCGCAAGAAAAATGAACCTTGTAGAATATGGTTTCCGTCTTCCTTCTGCCCTTGATAATAGACCCTTAAAATACGAAGAGTTTGAACAAAAAATAAACCAAGTTATCTATGTTTCTGCAACACCAGAAGATTATGAATTAGAACACACCCATGGAAAATTCATTGAACAAATTATCCGACCAACAGGACTTTTAGATCCAACCATTGAAGTAAGAAAATCAGAAGGTCAAATTGATGATTTGGTAGAAGAAATTAGAATAAGAAAAGAGAAAAATGAAAGAGTTCTAATTACAACATTAACCATTCGAATGGCAGAAGAACTAACCAATTATTTAAAAGAGGTTGATATTAAAGTTTCTTATCTTCATACCGAAGTAAAAACATTAGAACGACTTGAAGTGATTCATGACTTAAGAGTTGGAAAATATGATGTTGTTGTTGGAATCAATTTACTTCGAGAAGGAATTGATATTCCAGAAGTATCATTAATTGCTATTTTAGATGCCGATAAAGAAGGATTCCTTCGTAGTGAAAGAAGTTTAATCCAAACCATTGGTCGGTGTGCTAGAAATGCGAATGGTCATGTTATTATGTATGGTGACAAGATAACCGATAGTATGCAAAAAGCAATCGATGAGACAGCCCGTAGAAGAGGAATTCAAGAAGAATACAATCGAGTTCATCATATTACACCAAAGACCATTCAAAAAGAAATTCGTGAGGTTATTCGCAATGTAGATGTTTTAAGTAGTAAAAAGACAAAGAAGAAATTAACGAAGAAAGAAATAGAGATGGAGTATGAAACCATAGAAAAAGAAATGAAAGAAGCAGCGAAAAACTTAGACTTTGAGCGAGCAATGGAATTAAGAGATATTTTATTTGAAATGAAAAGTGAAAATTAATGTTATCCACAAAGTTGTGGAAAAAGAAAAGAAGAGGAATTCCTCTTCAAAAAACACAAAAGTAAATACCAGTACCAATTTTATCACGTAAGGCAGCCGTTGCAAACATACTAAGATAAAGCGATATTTTAAAATCTTCTTCTCCTCCCATTTTTCCAACCGGAGAAAAAAGAGAATATGCCCAATACCTCATAGAGACATCTTCCAATAATTTTTTATCCTTAATAGAAAGAAAATTAGAAAATTCTATCGGAAAATAAGAATAAGAGACGGGACCACCAATTTTTTCAATTTCATCAAACTCAATGTAAACGGTTTTTCTTTTGTGTTTAAAATGAACTGCTTCATCAAAAAGCATTTCTCCTTTTGGAAATATCGTATCCAGTGCTTCATAAAGGGTATAGGTTAAATCCTTAATGGTAGAAATATTCATTTCTGCTGTAATGGATAGATCCGTTATACAAAGATCAAAAAGATCCAACTGAAAGTTTTTCTTTAAAATCTCTTTCCATTTCGTAATTTCTTCTTTACTGAAACTCCCCTCCTTTTTTTCAATATGAAATTTGTAAATTGGTCCTCCATGTAAATATGCACCCATAATATTATCACCTCAATTAAAACTTACAATAGTTTTCTCTTTCTCACAAGTACGAGTTTCCGTAAATGCTTATTTTTCTTTCTATTTCAACAAAAAAAGATTGACAAAGAGAATATCTTATGGTAATGTACAGTTAAGCACTCAAGAAGGTGTTTTTCTTTTGAGAAAAGTAAAGGAAGGATAGTATGGCAAAGAAAGAAGAAAAAGAGATCAAAAAGAAAGTAACAGAGAAACAAAAGAAGAAAGAAAAAGAAAGCCTCATGAGTAAAATTCGTAATTTTATTCGTGGTGTAAAACAGGAATGGAAAAGAATTAAATGGCCAAGCAAAAAGAGTATGATCAAATACTCCATAGCAACCATTATCTTTATTGTAAGTTGTTCTTTATTCTTTTACATTATCGATGTTATTTTAGCATTTTTGCATACGTTAGGAAAGTAGGAGGGGTAAGATGGAAAAACAATGGTATGTAGTAAACACATATTCTGGACATGAGAAGAAAGTCCAAGAAAAATTATTAATGCGTACAGAATCAATGGGGATGCAAGACTATATTTTTCGTGTTATTGTCCCAGAACAAGAAGAGACCGAAGTAAAAGATGGAGTAACAAAAACAAAAGTAAAAAAATTATTTCCTGGATATATTTTGGTTGAAATGATTATGACAGATGAAGCTTGGTATATTGTTCGTAATACACCTGGTGTTACTGGATTCATTGGATCAAGTGGAAAAGGTGCGAAACCAACGCCACTTCAACCACAAGAAGTCGATAAAATTCTTCATGTCATGGGAATTAGTCGAATTGATATTGACAAAGAACTTGATAAAGGAACAAAAGTTAATATTATTGGAGGACCATTTACCGGTATGTTTGGTGTAATCGAAGAAATTGATATGGAAAACCAAAAAATTGTTTTAAATGTCGATTTGTTCGGACAAGAAACCCAAGTAGAAGTTGATTTTGACCAAATTTCAAAAATATAATGATTAGAAAGAAGGCATAGAATTGATAAAGATTACAACAGTTGATTTCGAACATTTTTCAAAATATGCAACGAAATTTGCAAAATTAGATAAAGAAGCTTTAATGGTAAATAGAGTAACGGAATCAGAGAAGATTATTGATTTAAATCAAGAATTATTTGAACAACATAAAAGAGAAGAAGAATTTTACTTTTATGCTATGTTCATGCGAGATTGCCCAGAGTTTGTTCAGTATTTTCTCTATGAACAAATGCCAGAGGAGATCAAAAGCAATAAAAGTTTTATCCGAAAAGTATATGAAGTAGGAAAGGAAATTTCTTCCGAATACAAAGGAAAAGAACATTTTATTGGAGATGTTTATCCTTATCTTCTTCTCTATACAAGTGATATCATAAAACAAGATTATGCAGTATGTGAACAAGCAGTAAAACAAGATTATTGTGGAAAGCTTTTTCCCTCTATGTTAAAAGATAGTAGATTTAATGAAACGATTTTATCAAATGATATCTTGCTTGCAGATTCCTTAATGAAGCTTTATCGGAACGAAGAGATTTTTGATGAAAGTATTCTTACCTTACCAGAGGAAAGAAAAGAAAACGCTAGAAAAAACATTGAATATTTAGGTGGAGTAGAAGCAGCCAAAAAAATTGAGAAAAAAATTCATCAAAAAGAACTTGCACAACGATAAGATTTATGTTATTATTTAGGAGCTATATGTTTCTATATATAGTTAGTGGGAAGCAAAAGTAAAAAGCTATTAGAACCACTCGCGAAAACGAGGAAAGAAAGGATGTGTTTTTCGTGGCAAAGAAAGAAGTTGTAAAAAAGATTAAATTACAAATCCCTGCTGGAAAAGCAACACCAGCTCCACCAGTTGGAACGGTACTTGGACCTGCAGGAATCAACTTACAGGAGTTTTGTACAAAGTATAATGATGCAACACGTGATAAAATGGGAGATATTTTACCCGTTGAAATTTCAATTTATGATGATAGAAGTTTTGACTTTGTAATTAAAACACCACCTACTAGTTTCTTGATTAAGAAAATTGCGAAACTTAAGAAAGGTTCTGTAAAAGGAGCAAATGAAACCATTGCAACATTAACAGATGCCCAAATTACAGAGATTGCCGAGACAAAGTTACCAGATTTGAATTGCTATAGTGTAGAAGAAGCAAAGAAAATTGTTGCTGGTACTGCAAGAAACATGGGAGTCGCTGTAGAAACAAAAGAAACAGAGTCAGAATAATTCACATATAGGTATTATACCTATGTGGGAGGAAATTAAGCCTTTGCTTACCCGTAAAACCACATAAGGAGGAAGAAAAATGAAAAAAAGAAGTAAAAAATATCTTGAAGCTTTCAAAAAAGTTGAAAAAGGAAAGTTATATAGTAAAGAAGAAGCTGTAAAGCTAGTAAAAGAAACAAGTATTACTTCCTTTGATGCAACGGTTGAGATTGCAATGCGATTAAATCTTGATACAAAGAAAGCAGATCAACAATTAAGAGGAGCTATTGTATTACCAAAAGGAACTGGTAAGACAACAAAAGTTCTTGTAATTGCAAAAGGAGATCATGCCAAAGCAGCGCTTGATGCTGGAGCAGATTATGTTGGAGATATGGACATGTTAGAAAAAATCGAAAAAGAAAATTGGTTTGATTTTGATACCATGATCGCAACTCCAGACATGATGCCACTTCTTGGTAAATTAGGTCGTGTTTTAGGACCAAAAGGTTTAATGCCAAACCCTAAAACAGGAACAGTTACAACCGATGTTGCCAAAGCTGTAAGTGATGCGAAAGCTGGACGTGTAGAATATCGAACCGATAGTTTTGGAAATGTTCATGCAAACATTGGTAAAGTATCTTTCAGTGAAGCAGATTTAATTGAAAATATGAATGCATTTGTCGCACAAATTATGAAAGTAAAACCTGCAACCGTAAAGGGAGAATACGTAAAGAATATTTCGATTACATCTACTATGGGTCCTGGAATTAAAATTGATAAAAATTCTTTTGACAAATAGTAGTTTGTAGAATATAATAATGGTAATTTGTTGGTGCCAAAGACAGTAGGTCGTATGTAAATCCTACCGAGGACAACGTTTCGTATAAGTTCTTGGGGGGATCCAGGAACTTTTTTGCACCTACAAAAGATAAGGAGGTGTTAAAGTGGCAAATCAAAAAATACTAGAACAAAAGCAAATGGTCGTAGATGAAATCAAGAATCGTTATAATGACAATGCATCCATTGTATTGTTTGATTATCGTGGTATGACTGATTCAGAAGTAAAAGAATTAAGACACGCCTTAAGAAATGCTGGAGCAGATTACAAAGTATATAAAAATACCTTAATGTCTCGAGCTTTTAAGGACTTAGATGTTGATCTTCAAAGTGCTTTGGAAGGACCAAGTGCTCTTGCCTATAGTAAAGACCAAATCGCTCCTATTAAAACACTTACAGATTTTGCAAAAGATCATCCTGCTTTGGTGTTAAAAATAGGTGTTGTAGATGGTGAAATTGCAGATCAAGAAAAACTAAAAGAATACGCCAAAATTCCATCAAGAGATGGCTTACTTACAATGCTTGCTGGTGGTATGATTGGACTTGTACGTGATTTGTCTATTTGCTTAGATTTATATAGCAAAGAAAAAGAAGAAAATTAAAAAGAAGGAGGAATATAAAATGGCAAAATTAAACAAAGATGATTTTATTAGTGCTTTAAAAGAAATGAACTTACTTGAAATTAAAGAATTAGTTGACGCAATGAAGGAGGAATTTGGTGTTGATCCATCAGCAGTAGCAGTAGCAGCTGGACCTGCAGTAGCAGCAGAAGATAGTGAACCTGCAACTGTAACCGTATCAATTTCTGAAGCTGGACCAAGCAAAGTTCAAGTAATCAAAGTTGTTCGTGAAATTACTGGTCTTGGATTAAAAGAATCAAAAGACTTAGTTGACAATGCTGGTTCACCAATCAAAGAAAACATTTCTGTTGAAGAAGCCAATGAAATCAAAGCTAAGCTTGAAGAAGCTGGAGCAACTGTAGAAGTAAAATAAGAAGAAAATGAGTGACAAACTCATTTTTTTAGTTTACACACTTTACAATGAAAAATTAAGAAAGCTTATTGACATCTTACTAATATATGTTATATTGATATTGTTAGTATACGTTTGTTCTTTTCTTTTCTACCCTTCTTAACGGCTGTGGTAAGAAAGAAAAGATGGCATATCATTAGTATACTAGAAAGTTACAGGGAGAAGGAAAACTCCAGTGGTAAGTGGCTAATAGCGTATAATGGCTAAGCGCACGCCTCCACAAACCGGATTGTAATATATTTATCAGGTGTATTACGGTTGATAAAAAGATCCAAAGGGTTGAAGTTGATTACTGTTTCTTTTTTAAATAGTCAAACGTCATTTAAGACTATTTTTTTTGCAAAAAAAAGCACTAACATAATAATTAGTGTTTTTCCGAGTTTTTTGAAACAAAAACAATAAATTATCAGTAAATCGTTTTTGCCTTATCATAGGAGTTTTCTTTCTCCTTACTAAGTTACAGCATCTTGGTCATGGTAAGTTATTTCTGTACAGTATTTCTACTTCCACAATTTTTGTATATAATAGAAAAATAAAATTATAATATTACATACAACCTCCAAGATGTTACTATCAATATAATATAAGTTGCTTTTTCATGTCAATAGAAAAAGAAGAAAAAAAATTAATTGACGTAAAGGAATAGACTTGCATTAAATTTTTAAATATATTATTATGTAGTAAACAAGAAGTAATGTTTTAAACATATATTTATAGGAGAAATGGAGAGTTTTATGGTACGAGAAGCAATGATAAAAATTATTTTTGAAAAAGCAAAAGAGAAAGATTCCTTAATAGAAAAACTATATTACAATTATCAATTAAAAAAAATTGCAAAAAAAATAGACTATAATAAATATTTAGA
>CANQYK010000059.1 GCA_947628065.1 uncultured Bacilli bacterium
TTTGTCTTTTTTTATATTTTTGTACGGTTATTATATTTTACTGGATAGGAAAAGGACTTATTTTTCAAGTCCTTCTAGAGCATTTATTAACTCTACTTTATTCATTTTTGAATAACCTTTAATTCCTTTTTCTTTGGCTAACTCTTTTAGTTTTGTAATTGACATTTTCTCATAAGAAGTTTCATCTTCATTTGGCATTTCACCATTTTTTACTAAGTAATCAATTTGTTCTTTGGTTAAGGTTTCATATTCTAATAACGTTGTTGCTAATAAATCTAATAATTTGCGATTTTCTTTTATAATCTTTGTTGCTTTTTTATAACACTCATCAATGATCTTTCGCATTTCTTGATCGATTTCATGTGCAACTTCATTTGAGAAATTACGAGATTTGTTATAATCTCTTCCTAGGAATACACTACCTTCTTGTTGTTCTAATTGCATTGGTCCTAAATCACTCATACCATATTCTGTTACCATACTACGAGCAATTTTCGTTGCTTTTGAAAAGTCATTTTCAGCACCTGTTGTAATTTCACCAAAGACAACTTCTTCTGCGACACGTCCAGCAAGTAATCCTGTTATTTGTTCTAACAAATCTGTTTTGGTAGAACAAATTTTTTCTTCACTTGGTATCATCATGTTATAACCACCTGCTGCACCACGTGGAATAATGGTTACTTTTTGAACATCACTTGCACCTTCTAGTTTTATTCCTACAACAGCATGACCTGATTCATGGTACGCTACTAATTTACGATCGTTTTCACTTCTATTCTTACTTGTCTTAGCAGGTCCCATTAAAACACGGTCACTTGCTTCATCAATTTCACTCATAGTAATTGCTTCTTTGTTTCTTCGAACGGCAAGTAAAGCTGCTTCATTTAATAAGTTTTCAAGATCGGCTCCACTATAACCTGGCGTTCTTTTGGCAATATAGTTTAATTGTACATTTGGTGCTAGTATTTTATTTTTGGCATGAACTGCTAATATTTCTTCACGTCCTTTTACATCTGGTAGGTTAACGGTTACTTGACGGTCAAATCTTCCTGGTCGAAGAAGGGCTGGATCTAAGACATCGGGACGGTTTGTTGCTGCAATGATAATAATTCCTTCATTCTCTCCAAATCCATCCATTTCTGTTAATAATTGGTTTAGTGTTTGTTCTCTTTCATCATGTCCTCCACCAAGACCAGTACCACGTTGACGACCTACGGCATCAATTTCATCAATAAAGATCAAACAAGGTGCTGTTCTTTTGGCTTGTTGGAACATATCACGAACACGGCTTGCTCCAATACCAACAAACAATTCTACAAAGTCAGATCCACTAATATAGTAAAATGGTACGTTTGCTTCTCCTGCTACGGCACGAGCAAGAAGGGTTTTACCAGTTCCTGGAGGCCCATATAATAAGACTCCTTTGGGAATTCTTGCTCCTAATTTTTGGAACTTTCTTGGATTTTTTAAGAAATCAATTAATTCTTTTACTTCTTCTTTTTCCTCTTTTAATCCTGCTACATCTTTAAAGGTTACCTTATTCTTATCACTTGATAGTTTTGCTTTGCTCTTTCCAAAGTCAAGAGAATTCTTACCACCACCCATTTGTCGGGTTAAGATAAAGAACGCAAGACCTGCAAACAAGAGAATTGGTAAAACGTTTGCTAAAATCAAGAGTAGGGAATTGGATTCTGGATCGGCTACGGTTGTAAATTCAAAATTCTGTTTTTCCGATATTTCTGTTATCCTTTGCATAATCGAATCCGTTAATGGAACTCGTACATAAAAGGTTTCATTTTCTTTGTATTTTTTTAGTCTTCCACGAATTTCATAAATAGATGCTCTTGCCCTTGGTTTTACTTCTAATTCTTTTACATCAGAAGAATTAAGGGAATCCATAAACTCATCATAGGTTAACATATTTACTTTTTGATTGGCTACTGTCACAAAATAGAAAACCCCTAACATAATAAGAATTAGAAAAACATATGGGATTAATCCTTTCTTTACTGTTTTCTTATTCATTTTTCAAAAATCACTCTCTTTCCTCATTCATATTTCAATATTATATCATAGAATTCATCTTTTTTCTTATCAAATTTTGATTTTTTTAATCCTGGAAGAAAAACAATGGTATCTTTACTATCTACAACAACAGGCCATAAATCCCGATCTTTCAAAGGAATCTTTTTATCAATAAAAATATCTTTTACTTTCTTTCTTCCTCCACCCTTAATTGCCATAATATCTCCATACTTTCTTGTTCGAACCCTTAAAGGAAGTAGGAGTTCTTTGCTTGATAAACGAATCATATTATTACTATTACCACTTTCTTCTTCTACCATTCTTAATACATGGTTGTTTGGTAATTTAATATAGTCATTTAACTCTATTTCATAACAATCAATGGCATCTGGATTTCTTACAATTGTTAATGTATTATATGCTTTATAAGCAACTACATTATTTGGTAAATCAACCTTTGTATTTGCTTTTTTTGATTTCATGATGCTTCTTAACAAATTGATATGTTTATCTCCAATTAAGATTAAATCATCTTGATAAAACTCTTTTAATATCTCTTCTAGTAGATATCGCTGCATAAAATCATCTTGTTCTAAAAATTTATCGATATATACTCTATCATGATTATACACTTTGGTCAATACTTTTTTACTTTCTTTTTCAATGTACTGGCTAACTTCATCAAGTCGGTTACTAAATTTTAAAAATTTCTCATGAACTTTCTTATCTTCTTCCTTCAAAAAAGGTAATATTTTTTTACGATATCTATTTCTTGTATAAATCATTTCTTGATTGCTTTTATCAATCGCATATGGTACATGATACTTTTGATTAAAATCTAGTAATTCTTCTTTAGTATAGGAAATGAAGGGACGATAAATTATATAATCATCTTTTTCTACTTTCTTTTTAAAACCACTATAACCAGATAAATTGGATCCTCTTACAATCCGCATTAAAATAGTTTCTATCAAGTCATCTCCATGATGAGCAAGCATTAAATATTTGGCTTGGTACTTTTTTACTATTTTATCAAAAAACTCATACCTTATGTTTCTTGCTTCGTTATGAAAATTATCATCTCCATAATGTTCTATTTTCATGTATTCAAATATAACATCATTCTCAAAACAAAAAGATTCCAAATCGATTTTTTCTTCTTCACTTTCTTTTCTTTTTCCATGGTTTACATGGGCACATACTAATTTTACGGGTATTTCCTCTCTTAATAATAATAGACTTTTAAAAAGAGCCATGGAATCTGGCCCATAACTACATCCAAAGACGATAACATCTCCTTCTTTTAGTTTTAACTCTTGATAAAGTTTCATCTTTCCACCTACTTTTCTTCTTCTTCTGGTATTCTTAAGATATACTCTCCATCTTTTGAATAATAATATTTTTCTCTTGCATACCTTGCAATATAATCTTTATCTTGAAGTCGCTCTACATCTGCTTCTAATTCATCTTCTTTTTCTTTTAAACTGGTAAGTTCTTTTTCTAGTTTTTCTTTTTCTTGATATTTACTATAAATATCAACCCAGTATCTTCCAAGAGTATAAGTAGTAATGGAAATTACAACAAGCGAAAAAAGGGAAAGTAAAATTGGTCCTAATTTTTTCTTTTTTTGTTTCTTTGCCATCTTATCACCCACTCTCTTATCTATATTATAAAGTGAGTCAAGTTTTTTTTCAATATTCTTCCCTATTTTTTACTTTCTTTGACACTTTTTTGATACACTTTTCCTTTTGGTTCTTCCAAAGCATAATCTCTTATTTTTTGTTTGTTTGCTCGGCGTAGTTTTTTTAACGCTTTTTGTTGAATTGCACTGACTGCTTGATGTGTTATTATTGTATCATTATATCCTAACTGATATAGTAATTCAGCCGTTTCTTTTAATGTTTTCTCTTCTCCTATAAAACCATAACGATGTGCCAAAACAAATTTTTCTTTTTCATTGATACATTTTGCTTGAAATAAAAAATTACGAATGTGTTCACACATATCTTCTTCCAAAATTATCTCACTAATTGGTACTTGTTGGGGATCACTAATAATATCTCCTAATATTAAATCTCTATTATCCTTTTCACTATAAACAGTTGTATTCATACTAATTACAGGATTATCTCTAAAATATTCATACTGTTCTATTTTTTTATAAGGGATATTTAAAAAAGATGCCATATCCTCTTTTGTTGGTTCTTTTTGATAAAGCGTAATATACTCTCTTTTTTTCTGTTCGTATTGATATAATTCTCCTTCTATATAAGAAGGTAGGCGTACTGGTTTTGCTTTGTCATAAATAGCTCTTATCATTGCTTGTCTGATCCAACATCTAGCATAAGTAGAAAAAGCACTTCCTTTTGTAATATCATATCTTTGAATTGCTTTTAATAAACCTAAACTTCCTTCTTGAATCAAATCTAAAAATAAAATTCCTCGTCCTATATAATGTCTTGCCGTTGATATTACAAGACGAAGATTAGACTTTAATAATAGATCTTCCTTTTCTTTGTCTCCAACCTGATAGGTTGCAAAAATCTCATTTTGTTCATAAACGGAAAGTGGTTGTATTCTTCTTACTTCTGTAAAAAACATCTTTACAGAATCATTTAGAATTTCATCTGGTATATCTATTGTCTGATCAATAAGTTTAAATATATCTTCTTCCTCTTCTATTTCATCATCACATATTTTATTCGTTGTAACACAATAAGCTTCTAATATTTGAAAAAGCATTGGTTCTTTCGCAATGGTTTCCAATTTTTGATAGGACACTCTTTCTTCTGGTAAAATTTTTTCTAAGCTTTTTTTCAAAGCATTATTTTCTTCTAATAACATTTGATAAAAGTCAACATTAGGTTCTATTCCGATTTGTTTTAGAAATAATATAAAAGTACTTACACTAGAAAGTAATTCTTTTTTATCCTTCTTTCTTTTTGGAAATTTTTTGTCTATGTATTTTTTTAAACTAGAATAGTCTTCTTGATTAATTTCTTCCTTTAATTTATTATAATAAAAATCTCTTACTTTTTTTTCTAAAATTTGGGATACAATTTTTGTTTGTTTCTCTTTTTCTGTTAAATTTTGTGCTTGTTCTTTTATTACACTTAAAATTTCTTGATCTTCCAAATCTAAAAAATCAAAAACTGTTTTTGTCATTTTTTTTATGTTTGTTATTGGTATTTCCTTCATTTTTTCTTATCTCCTTTTCTTATTTTTTTCGTTTTGATACATCAATTACTTTAACATAAGCTGGTTTTCCCTTTGGGGGAGTCTCCTTTTTTTCTTTGTGTTTATTTTCTACCCGATAATCTTCCATTGTTTTATTTATTTTGGGTGCTCTTAGTTTTTTCAAGGCATTCGCTTCAATTTGTCGAATTCTTTCCCTTGTTACCTGGGTAGAAAAAACTCCATCTTTATATAAGTCTTCTGCTGTTTCTTCTAAACTATGACGTTTCTTATCATACAAACCAAATCGATATATTAATACACTTTTTTCTCGGTCTGTTAACTTGTCAAGACTTTCTAATACTAGCTTATTCTTTTCTTTTTCAAATAAAGTATCTACTGGTGATTTTATTTTTTCATCCACAATATAATCTTCTAATTCCGATACTTCTCCATGGTCCATTTCTCCTATTTGCATATTCATACTAATAATAAAATTATTTAAGCGCTCATATTCTGTTATTTTTTTTAGTGGTATATCAAGGTATTCTGCTAGTTCTTTAAGGGTTGGCTCTTTTTGAAATTCATATATATATTTTTGTTTTTCTCTACTATATCTGCTTAATTCTTCATGTATATGTACAGGATAACGAATGGTTCTAGATTGATCTGCAATTGCCCTTGTAATGGTTTGTTTAATCCATATTGTCGCATAAGTTGAAAACTTATATCCTTTCTCTACATCAAATTTTTCTATTGCTTTCATTAATCCAAGATTTCCTTCTTGAATTAAGTCAAGAAAAGACAACCCTCGCCCTACATAAAATTTGGCAACGGATACAACTAAACGAAGATTGGCTTCTGTAATTTGCTTTTTTATCTTCTCTGATTTTTCTTCTTTATATTGTTCAAATAATTTCTTTTCTTCTTGATCACTCAACAATTTATACTTTCCAATCTGATTAAAATAGATTTTAACCAAATCTATTTCTCCACTTAAAGATTCTTCAAAAAGATCTTCTATTGTTTCTTCTTTCCAACTATCATCTGCTTCTAATTTTCCACTTAAAATAGCATAGTATTCCAATAAACTGTATAAGTTTTGATCATTCGTTATTTTTCTTAACTCCATCTCGGAAATATCTTTGTCTTTCAAGATATCCTCTAATGTATTTCGAAAACATTCATTTTGCTTTAACAATTCTTGATAAAAATCCATATTTGGCATAATATTACAATTTTTTAATAATTGTAAAAATTTTTTTACCTTTTGTTTCTTTTTTCCCTTAGAAAATGTGGTATTAATATATTGATTTAATAATTGAAAATTGTTATTTTCTACTTCTTCTTTTATTTTATTGTAATAATAGGTATCAATATTCTTTTTTAATATTTTCTTTATTATCTTTTCTTCTTCTGTATGTATTTCCATAAGATTTTTCTTTAAAAGTTCTAATAATTCTAGTTCTTTCAATTCTATGAAAAAAAACTTTTTTTTCGTTTCTTCTACTACTTCTCTTACTACTTTTTCTAACATACCCCACACCTCACAAATGTAGGAATATTATAACGAAAAAAAGAAAAAAAGGCAACTATTTTTTCTTTAACCATTTACGAAGATGTGATTTTTAAATAAAAATGTTACATATTTTGGTAGCAAATTTTAAATGAAAATGTTACATCCAAAAATAAGACATAAAAGTATTGAATCAGCCAATTTTAAATGAAAATGTTACATATTTGTATATTGCTAAAATATCAGTTGTTTATTATAATAAAATTCGTTACTTAGGGGATATGGCAATACTGAGGAGTAACCAGAGCACTAAGTAATGATTATACAAAAAAGGAAGTAAAAACTATATGAGTTTGATACTTCTTTTTCTTTCCTTTTTTGGTAATCATAAAGCGATAAACCTCAGGGGTTTGGGGACAGAGTCCCCAAGATTCATATTTTAAATTTTCTCCAAGGATGATTAGCAGGTGGAACATATTTCTTTTTTTCTACTGGTTTATCATTTTCGCTTTCTTTCTTCATAGTTGTTTTTCTATCTTTAAGTTCTACTAACATATAATAATTATCCTCTATTTTACACCAATACTCAGCATGATAAGTTATTATGAATTGACATTCTGTTCTCTTTTTAAAACATGTAATCTCTCCAGTATCAGGATTAACAGGTATATAATAGGTATTATTATATTTTATAGAAGAAGCATTATCAACTATTCTAGTATACTTTTCTGAGATAATTAAATTAAGTTCTTCCTCTGTATAAGGATTAGGTTTCATTTTTGTTGTTTTAGGATCAATTTCATAAGAAAACTTTTTGTTCATTTTTGGAATAAAGACCTCATTAAGAAATCGATTAGCTTCATCAATATCAGTAATACCTTCATGTCTAAGTTCTGCAATTAATCTGTTTTTAAACGTTAAATTTTCTCTTTCTATATTAGCTTTTGCTGTTGCAATGCTTGTTGTTATTAACTCTATATTTAACATATTACAAATCATTCCAAACTGTGTTGTATCAACTTTATTATCTTGATTTGAAAAAGAATTTCTATTATCTGTTTTTATTCTTTTGGGAATACCATAATTTATGATTGTGTTATACAATAATATAAAATATCCTCTCGTTATTTCCTCATATTCGAACCAACCAAATAATACTTTTTTTGTTGCTTTATCTATAGCTAAGTGTAGAAATGTAATTTTTTCACCAAACCATTTTTTCTTACAAGCATCCATTTGAATTTCTTCACCGAATCCAAGCATATTGCTAGATCTCCTAATATGTGCTTGTTCAAATGCAATTTGTCTTGTTTCAAATAACTCTAATTTTTCTTCTTTTATATCTTCTTTATTGTCAATTGCATTTTTCATTCTTTCATTGTATAATGTTTAGCAAGTTATGGCAATTTTTGAGTATCAAAAATTGGTATAACATCATTGTACCTAATTTCTGTCG
>CANQYK010000060.1 GCA_947628065.1 uncultured Bacilli bacterium
CCCATAAACATCTCATAAATTCTTAAGACATCCGCACCATATTCTTTGATTACATCATCTGGGTTAATAACATTTCCTCTGGATTTACTCATCTTCTCATTATTGGATCCTAAAACCATACCATGACTAACACGAGTCCAGATCATTTCTTTCTTTGGAACAAGTCCAATGTTATATAAGAATTGTACCCAAAATCTTGCGTATAACAAGTGTCTTGCAGTATGTTCCATACCACCATTGTACCAATCAACTTGTCCCCAGTATTTCATTGCATCCATACTAGCAAAAGCTTCATCATTATGAGGATCCATAAAGCGTAAGAAATACCAACTAGATCCTGCCCAGTTTGGCATGGTATCGGTCTCTCTTTTCGCATCTTTTCCACACTTTGGACATTTACAATTAACCCAATCAGAGATTTTTGCAAGTGGACTTTCTCCAGTATCGGTTGGTTCATATTCTGCTACATCAGGAAGTAAAAGTGGTAAGTCTTCTTCTTTCATAGGAACCCATCCACAGTTTGGACAATCAATCATTGGAATTGGTTCTCCCCAAAATCTTTGACGAGAAAAAATCCAATCGCGCATTTTATAATTTGTCTTTCTTTTTCCACAATGATTCTCTTCTAACCAAGAAATCATCTTTTCAATGGCTTCTTCTTTATATAGACCATTTAAAAAACTAGAATTAATATGAATCCCATCCCCTGTCATCGCACCAGGATCCAAAACATATTCAAAAGATTTCTTATGAAGTGGATCCATCACTTCTTTTTCAATGGTCTTTTTATCTACCCACTCTACTTCAAAGTTTTCATCTTCGTCTAATTTTTGTTCCCCTCTTTTACTACTCTTTAATTCAAACAAAATTGGAGTTGCTTCAATATTGAAGTATTTCTTTTTATTATAGGCATAATAATGATGGTTAATCTTAAAGTCTTCTCCAATAAGTTCAAAGTCCGTATAGCCAGTCTCTTCTTTTATTTCTCGAATCGCACAATCTACTGCACTCTCACCATCATGCCTTGTACCACCAACAAACAAACGTCCACCATTTTCTTTCCAATTAATAGTTAAATATTTATCTTGCTTCTTATCATAAAGAATAGCAACAATAGAATTTTTCTTTGTCTCTTCTTCTTTTTTCTCTCCTGTTTCTTCTTCTAAAACTTGAATAATCGGAATATCAAATTTCTTGGCAAATTCATAATCCCTTGTATCATGAGCAGGAACTGCCATAATAGAGCCTGTACCATAACTTGCTAAAACATAGTCTGAAATATAAATTGGTAATTTATCTCCATTTACAGGATTAATAGCATAAGCACCTGTAAAAACACCTGTTTTCTCTTTGTTTAATTCTGTTCTTTCCATCTCATTTTTTAAAGAACATTCTTTGATATAAGCTTTTACTTCGTCAAGTTTATCTTCGGTTGTAATGTCTAATACATATTCATGTTCTGGCGCTAAAACACAGTAAGTCGCACCAAATAAAGTGTCACATCGTGTCGTAAATACTGTAAACTCTTTGTCATAACCGTCAATTTTAAAGGTTACCTCTGCCCCAATTGACTTTCCAATCCAGTTAATCTGTCCAAGTTTGACACGCTCTGCAAAATTAGTATCGTCAAGTCCTGTTAGTAAATCTTCTGCATAATCACTCATTTTAAGCATCCACTGTGACTTTTCCTTTTGTACAACTTCACTTCCACATCGCTCACAAACACCACCTGCAGCATCTTCATTAGACAGTACTGTTTTACAATTTGGACACCAATTGACAGGAACTTTATCTTTATAGGCCATACCATGCTTGTAAAATTGTAGGAATTGCCACTGCGTCCATTTATAATATTCAGGATCGGTTGTTGAAAATTCACGATCCCAATCAAAAGAAAATCCTAAATCTTTCATTTGTCCTTTAAACGTTTTAATGTTTTCTTTTACCGCATCCTTTGGATGAATATGATTTTTAATTGCATATTGTTCTGCTGGCGCACCAAAGGCATCCCATCCCATAGGAAATAGTACATTAAATCCTTGCATTCTCTTCATTCTAGCAATCGCATCTTGGGCAGTATAGCTTCGAACGTGCCCTACATGAAGTCCTGCACCACTAGGATAGGGAAACTCTACTAGAATATAGTATGGAGGCTTCTTACTTCCCGTTTTTGCTTCAAACGTTTTATGATCCTCCCAATATTTTTGCCATTTCTTCTCTATTTTATTAAAATTATCCATTTTTACAACATCCTTTCTTTTTATAGATCATTCCAATCATAGAATAACTTACCACAATCATTATTACGGTTCCAAGAAATCCAATTCCAAGTTGTAATAAAAATCCATCAAAAATAGACATTAAAGTTACAACCAAAGAAATATCTAAGGAACTTACAACACTAATTAAGTTTAACAGTCGTTTATAGTTTATTTTTTTCAAATCCAACTGATAACGATTCACTAAATACTGTACTTCAACTGGTTTCTTTCTTTTCTTATCTTTCTTGCATTTTCTTACTAAAAACAATTCATAAATAAGAAAGATAAAAAGAAACGTTAAAACAAAGACAACAATTTCTGTTTTCATAACTTCTCCCTTCAAAAAAATAACAATCTCCATAAGGACGATTGTTATCGCGGTACCACCTTAATTCATAGGAATCTATGCACTTTCATAAGTTAACGCCTCAATACGGAAATATCTTTTTGTTATCAAGTTCAGAAAATTTACTTTGTCTATTTTCACCTACCATAGACTCTCTTAAAAAGTATTTTTTCTTACTACTATAACCAATATTTCAAAATCTAGTATTATTATAAGGGATAGAATCTAAAATTGCAATTATTTTTTACCATATCGGCTAGTAAAACGCTCCAATCCATTTTTTATTTTAACTTTCCCTTTTGTCTCTTCCTTTTCCTTTAATTCACAAATATCAATTTGTTTTAAATAATCTGTTGGATACATCGTAATAATTTGGTTGGTGTTAATAAGTGTTATAACCTTTAAGTAATTCGATAAATTTCCTTTTATACTAATACCACAATTGGGATAAAAAAATTGATACATTTCTATAGTATCTCTTCCAAGAAAAGCATGTTCTTTTATAGCATCAATTCTATTTTTTATTTGATAAAATAACTGTTCTATATCAATTTCATCATCAAAATAAGAACTTTCTTTACTTAAAGCATGACGATCTTTAATATGAGTAATAGCTTCTTTTTCATCATAAGAAATTAACTGTCTTCGAAAATAACCAAATTCCTTATGTCGATCAACTTCTTCATACCTACTTTTTAAATATAATTGCATATTACAATACTTCGTATAGCTATCATCGTTCATTGCCAAAAAGTTAAAATAATCGTGTTGAAAATACTTTAAATATAACTGATATAATGGTTCCTCTTGACCCATTTTCAAATATAATTTAACTAAAATTAGAAAAACATTATCTTCCTTTGCTTTTTTTAAAGCTTTCAAAGCTTCTTCATATTTTTTATCAACCATTAAAACAACACCCAATTGACGATTCGTCATATCATCATTTGGAAAAAGCTCTAATAACTCATAAATATACCTTTTTGCTTGTTCATACTTTCCAGTGGTTAATAATTGTTCTATCTGCCTACTTTGATATGCCAAATAACCATTTTTCGCATACCCAGTTTTTAATCTTGTTTTTTGTAATGATTCCCTCATATTCCTCATCCCCTTGCATTTTATTTTATCAAATTTTTACCAAAAAGTCTTTTCTTTTTATAAAAAAAGAAGAAGAAAACTTCTTCACATATTTACTAACACTAAGCGAAACGAGACATTGCCGTCACTACCACCAGAAGTAAGCGCGTCACTAAATCGAAACACACCTGCATTAGAAGAATCGACCAAATAACCTCCACGAATCTGCCATGGATATGTTGAACTAACCATATTTGAGTAATCACCATACCAACCTACTGTCTCTCCCATCGCGTGTGATAGTATATTTGTACTTAAATTTAAATACTTATCATAATATTTTTGATCTGGATAAGGTTCTCCTTTATCATAGAACGAACCATCTGTTAATAATCCATTATACCCTGAATTTAAGGATTCCGTATTTCCTGTATAGCCATTGAAATTACTCATTACATATTCCCAAGCTCCTCCATTCATATCATAAATTCCATAGATATTTCCTATTGTAGATGCACCTCCACCAGCACTTCCTGTTCCTTCTCCTCTATCTTCTAATTCATCATAATCATGAGAACACGTTTGTTCTCCTGAACCAGTAGGAAAAGTAGGATTACCATAGGAACATCCTGTTCTATATCCTGTATAAGCATTCATATATATTTCTTTATTTTCTCCTGTATAACTTCTATTTCCTAACTTTCCATATCTACTTTGAGATAGATATGCCGCAAGAGCCCATTCACTTCCTTTCATTGCATGACTATCTACTTCACTTTCCACAAATCCATAAATATTACTATCTTGATTCATATTTAAAGCAACACTTTCTAATGTTGATACTCTTATACTTCTCCAACTCGTAACTTTTGGCTTTATGATTGGAGTTAAACTACTATCACTATCATAATTTTTTTCAAGATTACTTGTTTCAAATTTTCCTACCCATATTCCAGAAAGTTCCTTTCCATCAAACGTAAAAGCATCTGGAGTATACCATTCACTTATTTTATCTGTTTTAATATATTTAGCTGTTCCACTATCTTTTGTACTCTTATCTACAAATTTTATATCAATCTCTCCTGGTAACGCTTGAGTTGGTTCACTATCTATATAAACACCTTTTTTACCATAATAATTTATTCCATCGCCTGCTATTGTATAACTATATCTAGGTATCCATACCCACATTGTATTGATATCTGTCATATCTATCGTAGCACCCGCATTAGCATTTTTATATTTTTCTCTTGTCTCACTTGATACTGTTACTGCATTTGCCCATTTTTGTTGATCATAATCATACCATGTATTTTTTCCTGCTTTTACCCAATTAGATCCATCATATTCAACTGGTATCATATTACTTGCTAATTTTGGTTCATTTGCTTTACTTGTATCTTCACTTGCTCTTTCTTGGATTGCTTCTACTCTTATTTTTCCATAAAAAGCTTTTCCCATCTCATCATTTCCTGCATTTATGTTTAGCCATAATCTTAATTCATAAGATCTACTATCACCCTTTTTCAATGTCCCAGTATCAATCAATCTAGTTCCTACTAAATTATTTACTTTTTCACTATCCAGTCTTTTTAATTGATACCTTATGTCAACATCTTTTAAAGTTGTTTCACCTTGTGCTTCATCATTATCCAAATACATCTCATACCTTACATCAGTATTACCAGTATTTCTTAAAGTAAAGGTATATGGTGTGCTTTCTTTTCCATCACTATCATAAGTTGGTACACCATTATTTACCGTAATTCCTTCATTTTCATTATCGATTAATAATTCTAATTTTCCTGATGCAACACTTATCTTTTTCTTTCCATAAAATGTTCCATTTAACCATGCATAAGATATTCCCAATATTATTAATAAAAAAGTACTAATACCTATTCCAACTATTGTTTTCTGTTTCTTACTCATCTTTTCACCAAAAAAGAATAGAATTAATCTATTCTATCCTTTCTTACACAACAAAAAGAATCTAGGTAACTATCTAAAGCTACCCCCCCCCCAGGTTACTATTGGTAAACTTGCTGTTTTTTCCATATATATCAACACCTTTCTTCTATTTTTTCTAAAACTTGAAAATTATTTGAAATGATTTTATATCTTTCTTATATATTATTATATTACAATAATTTACTCTATTTTTCAAGAACTTGAATTGCTTTTATTATAAAATTCAAATAAATTTTTATTCCTTATAATATAAAAGTTACTTTATTATGCAAAGTTATCACTAAAATAATTACAAAATAAAAATTTTTATATTAGACTTGTTCGGAAACTAAAAGCATGATATAATTGAATAGCCAGCATGAATAAGGAAGAATGGAAAGTAGCCTTTATGGAATAACTAAATTCATGTTTGGCGATTTGAATTCTTCTAGTTATTCCATAAAGGTTATTTTTTTGAAAAGAATATAAGGGAAATATATAGTAAAGAAGAATTAAAAAAATTAAAGCCAAACCAATATAAAAGATTATTAGGAGTTAAGTATGCAACCGTATGCAAGATGGAAACAATAGTGGAAAAAGCTTGTAAGAAAAAACACAAAAAAGGTGGAAGAAAAAATAAGTTTAGCGCATATGAAATGGTAATATTATTTTTGCTTTATGTAAAAAATTATAATGCTATGGAAGATTATGCATTTGGTTTTCAAGTATCAAAAAGTACGATATGTACTACAATACATTTTGTATTAAACATTTTAATAAAAAATAAAAATTTTACCTTATTTGGTTCCTTATGTATAAAGAGTGATAGTTCAGAAGATAGACAAATAGACGTAACAGAAGTGAGAATTGAAAGACCAAAATATCACCAAAAAGAAAAGTATTCAGGAAAGAAAAAATGTCATACAATGAAGATACAAATTATTCGAGGAGCAGAAACAGGTTTTGTTTACGAAATAGAGATAGGACCAGGAGCAGAACATGATTTTCATCTATGGAAAAGAACGTTTAAAGGAACACCAAAAAATGTAACAAATGAAGTTGACTTAGGATATCTTGGTATGGATAAATATCATCAAAATAGCAGAATTCCTCATAAAAATTCAAAATGTCACAAGTTAACAGAAGAAGAAATAAAAGAAAATAAAGAATTAGCAAAAGATAGAATTTTTATTGAACATACAAATGGTTGGATTAAAAGATTTAAAATATTATCTACAAAATTTAGAAATCATTTATCCTATTTTGCTAAATTTGCAATGTTAATTTGTGGTTTCTACAATTTTGATAGAGCTTAAATTGGTTTCCGAACAACTCTATTATTATAAGATTATTCTTATTCCTTTGCGAATTCTTTGCGAATTCTTTGCGAATTCTTTGCGAATTCTTTGCCATTCCTTTGCGAATTCTTTGCCATCCCTTTGCAAATTCTTTGCCATCCCTTTGCAAATTCTTTGCCATCCCTTTGCGAATCCTTTGCGAATTCTATACCTTCAATTCATTAGATTGTATCACATATTAGTTTTCTAATATTTTTTATTTCCGTAAATTGTAAAAAAAGAACTGAATATAAATTATTCATTTCTATTTAGTTGCTTATTTTTTTATAACCCATATAGGTTTCGACAAAGATCCTTCATTTTGTATTTTATCTTCTTTTTTTAATAAAGAAAGAATATATCTAATTCGATTATTTTTATTTTTATCACTCATATTAGATGGTAATTTTGAATACAGTAAATTATTTATATCTTTTCGAGTTGCCTTTCCAAATTTTTTTATATAACTTAACACATAATCTTTATAATAAATATTATCTAATCCCTTATTATCAATATATTCTATTTTTTTATCTATTATTGTTGCAATACCATAAGAAAAATAAATATTAGGATATCTGCCCTCAACCAAATGTTCTTTTTTTAAATAATCACTTTGTTTTTTTGTTATTTTTAATTTTTTTTGTACTCTATCAAGTAACATTACTTTATCAATATCCAAGTTAGTTCTTTCAAATAAAATTTTACTATATTTTTCATCTATTATTTTACCATACAAAGTTACTTTTACATGATTATTCTTACTTAGATCATAATCCGGCATTGGAAAAAATTTTTTCCTTTGAATATTATAAACTCTTCGTATTCCACTACCAACAGTATCAATCATATTTAAATTAACCATAGCATTAGCTAAAAACTGGTTTTTATAATATGGGGATGAAAAGCCATCCTTTAAAACATTTTCAATTGTTTCAGGGATAAAATTTCCCTCATTCGTTATAATCAATCTATCTGTATATTCCATCACATTTATATTACCATGTAATCTATAATCTTGATGAACAATACAATTATGTAGTAATTCACGAAGAATATAATTATCATATTGATCAACTTCATTTGGAAATAAAGTATTATCATTAACCATAGGGACTTTCCAAAAATAAAAGTTCCAATTATGGAGTAATTAAAACGCTCCATTTTTTGATGCCTTCAGTTCGAA
>CANQYK010000061.1 GCA_947628065.1 uncultured Bacilli bacterium
GTATGTTCTAATTCAATACAAGTAATTAAACAAATTTTTGGAGAATAAGCAAGAAAATGACGATTAAATTCATCGGATTCAATTACCAATGTATCATTTTCCATATTAACATAACCAGATCCATCTCCAATAAAATAGTTACAAGGCGATAAAAGTTGTTTTAAAAGCGATGTTGTTGTTGTTTTCCCATGCGTTCCACAAACAGAGATGGTCTTAAACTCTCTCGTAATCATTCCTACAACCTCATTGTATGGTGTTATTTTAAGTCCTAAACTTTTTACTCTTTGAATCTCCTTATGGGTATCTAAAAACGCTTTACTAGCTGTTATAATCATATCATGATCAAGTGGATAACTACCATCATAATAAATAGGAATATCTCTTTCTTTTAATCCTTTTTCTGTAAATTTAAAATCCTTCGCATCATCATACCCTACTACTTGATGTCCCATATCCGATAACATTTGAGCAAGGGTACTCATTCCTGTTCCTTTAATTCCAATACAATAATATTTCATAATCTTCCTTCTTTCTACTTTCATTATACTTTCTTTTGTTCTTCTTGTAAATATTTATAACAGGTAGTGTGACAAAAACATAACAAGAAAACCAATGCAAAAAGCAATGATCGTAAGATATTTTTTCTGATAAGAAATCGATTCTTTTAATAGTTCATAAATGGAAATATGAATCATAATACCAGCGATAAAAGAAAACAAAAGACTCATAATAAAATCATTGATAAAAGGAGATAAAAACAAATAAGCAAGAACAGCACCAATGGGTTCTGATATTCCGGATAATAAAGTAAAGAGAAAGGCTTTCTTTTTCGATCCTGTCCCATAATAAACAGGAATCGAAATACTAATTCCCTCTGGTATATTATGAAGAGAAATGGCAAGGGTTAACGCAAGACCTAGGCTTCTATTTTCCGTTGTTGATAAAAAAGTCGCAATTCCTTCTGGTATGTTATGCATGACAATTGCCATCATAGAAACGATTCCTACATGGTATAAATGACTTGTTTTTCCATTTTCTTTTTTTGGAAAACTAGAATCAATAAACATAGAAAATAAAAGACCAATACAAAAGAAAATAGCAAGAAACAAAAAAGATGGGACAGGATAAAAAATGGTATCCAATAACTTTTTTGCTTCGGGAATTAAATCTGTTATCGATACACAAATCATAACACCAGCTGCGAAAGATAGAGCAAAAACAATGATATTTTCTTTCTTCTTTACACGAAACAAAATAGGAAGCGACCCAAGAAGTGTCGATAATCCTGCCATAGAAGAAAGAAGAAACGCATACGCTATATTGCTCATACTATCACCTATTAATACGTATTCTTTGAAATAGTAGAAAATACCTCATTTATTTTACACTTTCTTTTTTTCCAAAGTTGAAAAGAACTTCGTTTTGTAGTACAATGAGAATATGAAAAAAATTGTAATAGGTTTGATTCACCTTTATCAAAAAATACCGGGATACCACCATGCAAGCTGTCATTTTTATCCTACTTGCTCGAATTATATGATTGAAGCAATTGAATATTATGGAGTCTGTTATGGTATTTTTCTTGGTATCAAACGAATCTTAAGATGCCATCCAGGCGCATCCTTTGGATATGATCCAGTCAAAAAAGAAGAAAGGAAAGGGAATTAGAAATGAAAAAGAAAAAGTTATCACTTAAATATTTATTATTAGGAGGACTGTTATTATTATCTTGTGGTTGTAAACAAGATAGTATGGAAGATATTTCCATTGTTACAACTAATTATCCAAATGAATTTATCATTGAAAAATTATATGGAAAACACGCAACGATTACATCTGCTTATCCAGATGGCGTGGATCCTCAAAAATATAAACTGACAAAAAAACAAAAACAAAATTTTGCAGAACAAGACTTATTTATCTATACGGGTCTTATTGAACGAGAACGTGATTTAGCAGTCAATCTCTTAGATTATAACAATGATTTAAAAATTATTGATAGCTCTTACGTTTTAGAAAATGATTATGATACCGATGAAATATGGATTGATCCATCCTTTATGTTAATGATGAGTCAAAATGTTAGAATTAGTTTAAAAGAATATGTTGAAAATAAATATTTAAAAGAAGAAATTGATAAGAATTATGAAAACTTAAAAGTAGAAGTATCGGAACTTGATGCCAATATAAGATTAGCAGTAGAAGGTGCACCTTATAAAACAATTGTAGTAGCAGATAAAGCTTATAAATTTTTAGAGAAATATGGATTAAAAGTATATTTATTAGATGATAACACTACTTTGAAAGAACAAGAAGAAATTGATGATTTAATAAAAAAAGGAATGGTTACTAAGATTTTCTCTTATGAAAACAAAAAAATCGATTCCAATGTTCAAAATATGATTAATCGCCATCCAAAACAATTAGAAATTCTAAACTTTAAACCAATTATTGTACTGGATGAAGAACAAAGAGAGACCAAAAGTGATTATAGTACTTTAATGACCCAAAATCTTGATACCTTAAAGGAAGAAATTTATCATGGAACAGAAACAACCACATAAAACAAAAAGAAGGATTCTATCCTGTCTTTCTTTTGTAGAAAAAAATTTCCTCATCTTTTTTTCTTATGCTGTTCTTGGTTATCTTTATGAATTTTTCTTATTTTTAGCAAGAGGACAACTTGTCAATCGTGGCTTTTTAACGGGCCCTTATCTTCCTGTTTATGGTTATGGGGGATTGTTACTTTATTATATCTTATATAATTTTAGAAAGAAAAAACAAAAGAAAAATATACTTTTCGATGTTATTTCTACTTTTCTTATCATTTTTGTTGTTACAACTATCGTAGAATATATCGCTCATTATATCTTAGATACTTATTTTGGTATTGTTTTATGGGACTATACCAAAGATTATCTTAATATCAATGGAAGAGTTTGTTTTGCAGCAAGTAGGAACTTTGCAATTGGTGGAACACTCTGTATGTATTTTGTACAACCTTATTTGGATAAAATAATTGAAAAATATGATGGAAGAGATGTCTATCACTTTATTCTATATTCGCTTTTCTCGATTATGTTTCTTGATTTTCTTATGAAAGTAATTTAAAAACAGGACGATTAATCCTGTTTCTTTTTTCGAAGTTTTTTTGTTTTTATTTCCTCTACAATCATCGAAACAAAAGAGGTAAGTTCAAGGGTTGTTGTTTCTTGTTCTCCGTGCAGGCGATAACTAACCGTTCTATTTTCTATTTCTTTTTCTCCTAAAATAAGATTGTAAGGAATCTTTCTTGTTTGCGCTTCTCGCATACGGTATCCTAATTTTTCATTTCGATCATCCACTTCACAACGAACACCTTCTTCTTTTAGAAGTTCTTCTACTTCTTTCGCATAGGAATTATGAAGTTCACTATTTACTGGAATAATATTTACTTGTACTGGCGATAACCAAGTTGGAAGCGCTCCTTTGGTCTCTTCTAAATAATAAGCAATAAAGCGATCAATACTTCCAAAAACAGCGCGATGTAAAACAACCGGTGTCTTCTTTGTTCCATCTCGATCCACATAAGTTAAATCAAATTTCATTGGAAGACAAAAATCAAGTTGACAAGTAGAAAGGGTGATTTCTGGTCCAATGGCTGGTTTTACTTGAACATCTAATTTTGGTCCATAAAAAGCAGCCTCTCCGATCATTTCTTTGTACTCTATTCCGATCTCATCTAATACATGACGAAGCGTATCTTCTGCCATATCCCACATTTCATCATCGTCATGATATTTTACTTTATCTTCTTTATCTCGTAAAGACAATTCAAAATGATAATCTTTAATTCCTAATTCCTCATACACCTCTAAAATCAGTTGAACTACATTTTTAAACTCTTCCCCTATTTGTTCCTTTGTAACAAACAAATGGGCATCATTTTGACAAAAGGTTCGAACGCGTTCAATACCTTTTAAGGCACCACTTGCTTCAAAACGACAATCTCTTGCAATCTCTCCAATTCGAATCGGAAGATCACGGTAAGAGTGTAAATGATTGGCATAAATCATCATATGATGAGGACAGTTCATAGGACGTAAGACAAATTCTTCTCCTTCTACTTCCATTTTCGGAAACATATTATCTTTATAGTGATCCCAGTGTCCACTGGTTTTATAAAGTTCAACATTTCCAATCGGTGGAGTTAAAACATGATGATATCCTCTTTTCTTCTCTTTTCCTTTGATATAGTTTTCTAATTCTTCCCAAATAATATATCCATTTGGTAAATACATAGGAAGCCCTTTTCCAACCAAATCATTGGTTGTAAAAATATCGAGTTCTTTTCCTATTTTTCGATGATCTCTTAATTTTGCTTCTTCTAATAATTTTAAGTGTTCCGCTAACTCTTCTTCGCTTCGATAACAAACACCATAAATTCGCTGCAACATCTTATTTTTTGAATCCCCTTTAAAATAAGCACCACTAAATTTGGTTAATTTAAAATGCTTTAATTCTTTTACGGAATCTACATGAGGACCACGACAAAGATCCGTAAAATCACCTTGCGTATAACAACTAATCTCGGTATCCTCTTTCATATTTGAAATAAGATCTAATTTATAAGGATCATCATGAAACATAGAAAGAGCCTCTTCTCTTGTAATAATATGTTTTACAATTTTCTTTCCATCCTTTACAAGACGTTTCATTTCTTTTTCTATTTTTTCTATGTCTTCATCAGTTATGACTTGTCCATCCAAATCCATATCATAGTAAAAACCATCATCAATAACAGGCCCTACCCAAAACTTTGCTTGTGGATAAAGATGCTTTACTGCTTGTGCTAATAAATGGGCACAACTATGATTCAGTGGCATCAAATCTTTATCTTCTCTTATATTTTTCATCTTTTTTCCCTCTTTTCTTTTTTAAGACTTTCTCATTTTTTGCTAAGGTAAAAACAACACTTTGCTCTTTCTGATCAAAAGATTTAATGGTTGCTGTTACCTCATCACCAATATGATAACACTCATTTTTACTTCTGTCTACCATAGTATTGTGATTTTTATCATAAATAAAATCTTTCCCAAGTAAAACACTCCCTTTAAAATGTTCTTCGGTTTGTAAAAACATTTGGTTCTCCATAAAGAAGTCTATTTTTGCTTTTACATCTTGGTTTAGGTAAGGTGCGATAAATTTATTTAATAACATGGTATCCGATACGACCTCTAAATCTTCGATTTCTTTTTGTTGATTGGTAATATGAATACAGATATCTTTTAATCTTTTTTCTAACTCTCTTAAAACCTCTGTATCAACACCATAATCTAAAACTTGTCCAATACTAATATGATTGATGGTATCACTTGCTTTTCGAATTGGGGATGTTAGTGTCGCATATCTTGGCATAGCAAGTCCAAAATGCCCTTTGTTTTCTTCTTGATAATAGGCTTCGTTCATCGTTTGTAAAAAGAATTTGGATAAATACTTCTTTTCTTCTTTGGTTCGATTCCGACAAATCATAGTAAAATAGCGTTGTAAATTTTGCGGATTGGAAAAATTATGAAAGCCTCCAACATGATTAGAACAACTTCTTAATAGACGCCGTAAGGTTACAAAATCCTTCTCACTTGATGCTTCATGATTTCGGTAAACAAAAGGAATATCAAGATAATAAGCATAATCTGCAAGACTTTGATTGGCAAGTAACATCGCATTTTCTACAATTTTATGACTAATTCCATCTTCCCTTTCATGAAAACCAACAACAACCCCTTCTTCATTAAATTCATACTCTAACTCTTGTTGCTCAAAAGGAATGGATCCTCTTTCTTTTCTTTTTTGGTCCAAAAGAGAACTAAGTACGGTCATATTCTTCAAAGTATCAACAAAAGGAAGATAACTTTTAATATATTTGTTCTTTAATAAAACATCATCTACACTTTCATAATCCATTTGACAATCACTTTTAATTACACTTCGAACAACAGAAAAATCAAAGACCTCTCCTTTTTCATTGATATCCATAATAAAGGTTTTGGTTAATTTAAAAGAATCGGGATTTAGTGAACATAGATCTTGCGATAGCTTCTCAGGATATTGAGGAATTACCATATTTCCAAAATAACCACTGCTTCCTCTTCTGATAGCTTCTTCAAACAAAGCACTTCCATATTTCACATAATAATCAATATCTGCGACATGAACAAAAAGTCTTGTTCGGTCCCTATATTTTATAAGAGAAAGTGCATCATCTAGATCTTTCGCTCCAACAGGATCTATGGTAAAAGTTTCTAACGAACGGAAATCTTCTCTTCTTTTTATTTCTTCCTCTGAGATTTTACTTGAAATTCGATCAACTTCATTCATTACAGATGTTGGAAAACTAGAGCGAAGGCCCATTTCAAACGCTAAGGAAGAAATATAGTCTCTATAGGTTCCATCATTTTTTACCTCTTCTTTTACTTTGACTTGATAACAATCCCCCACTTTATTACGAGAGACTTCACCTATTATTTCATCTCCTTCTTGATAGGTACTTTTATGATCCAAAAGAATTTTAAAATCTTCTGTCCCAACAGGATGCCAAGATCCATTTTTAAAGGTAAATAAATGTTCTTTTTTACTTCTTTCCATAATATTTACAACCCTTGCTTTCTTGGTTGTAGAATTTGCTTTTATTTGAACACTTACGATATCTTCTGGGTAAGCTCCATTTAAAGCATCTTTTGGAAGAAGAATTCGTTTGTTATCTTTTTCAATATAATAGTAATCTTCTTTATAATTTTTCTTTAATACTCCTTGATAAAAATAACAATCTTCTTTTTCTTTTTTTGGTGGTCTTACAACTCTTACTATTTTTCCTTCATGGTATTTTCTATGACCATTACTACTTTCTATTTCTTCTACAAATACACTATCTCCTGCTTTAGCATTTTTGATTTCTTCTTTTTTGATTAAGATGTTCTTCTTTGGCGTAGAAATATAATAGTTTCCACGTTTGGAATATTCCAAAACGCCAAAATCCAAATAAAATTCATATGGAACATGAAGATAATAGCCATCTTCACTATAATAAATCTTACCAGCTTTCTCTAACTTATAAAGTGCTTGATAAAAAATATGTTTTTCTTTCTCGGTTACTTTAAATTTTTTTTCCAATTCTTTTACTGTATATGCCTTATGGGATAAGGAAAAAAATTGATCCAAAGATTCTTCTAACTTCATAATAACACCTTTCCCCAAAATTTCGTTTTCTTACTAAATTTAGATTACTATAAATCCCTTGTTTGGTCAAGAAATTTGACAAGGTTTTACAGAAGAAAAATAAATTGGGTCATACCCCATACACTTTTACCTAGTGTGAATAAAATACTTTGAAAGGGGAAAAAGAATGAAAAACTATTATGATTATCAACAAGCTTTTTCTAATTTTAACGAAGATAAAATGATGAGAGCTTTTGATGAAAAACCAGACCTTTACTCTAGTAGTGAAGGATACACAAGAGGTAATATGTTTAAAAACAAATATATTCCTTATAAAAACTATCAACCACAACTATTACGCGCAACAAATGAAAAGGAACAGATGTTTTTAAACATGAGTGCCGCATCTTTCGCAGCCCATGACTTAAATCTTTACTTGGACCTACATCCACAAGATGGAAATGCTTTGAATATGTTTAATCAGTACCGGGAACAAGCAAATAAATTTTTAATGGACTATGAAAGATCTTATGGACCTGTTACCATTAGTAGTGATACGTTAACAGAAAGTCCATTTATGTGGGAAGTACAACCATTCCCATGGAATGAGGGGGGAATGTAGATGTTTCGTTATCAAAAAAGATTACAATATCCAATCAATATCAAAAAGAAAGATGTAAGGATGGCAAAATTATTAGTCACCCAGTATGGTGGTTCTAATGGGGAACTTGCAGCGGCTCTTAGATATTTAAATCAAAGATTTACGATGCCAGATACCAAAGGACAAGCGCTTCTTACGGATATTGGAACAGAAGAA
>CANQYK010000062.1 GCA_947628065.1 uncultured Bacilli bacterium
ATGAGTAAAGGGATACATTTTTCCTTTTTGTGCTGTAGTACTATTACTATAACTTGTTAAGGTAGATGAATTACTATTATCTACTAGAGTTTCTGCTGCTGTTGCAGTATATTTTAATGTGAAAGGTTTACTACTAGAACCATTCCCTCCAGTTATTTCTACTCCTGCCTTTAGATATACGACTGGCCGGGCCCCGCTGGAGTTGCGCGCGTCGTTGATATTGACATGCCTACCGGATGACACAAGGAACAGAGCGGTCGAACCGCCGGACCACGGGGCGATTGTCCATGAAGACTTACCATTAACAAAGAGCCAGTCATTATTATTACAATCTTGCATTCCTCCATCACTACTATTCCAATTATACATTTCTTTTACTAAGCAGGTATCTCTATTTGCTGTTGTTCCTCCACTTGTCGCATATCCATAATCTGAAGGGTACATCAATCCTACTTTACCGGTCCAGTTTGTTTTTCTTGGATGCTCACTATTTTTATTATATACTGTTTCTCCTCTTTCATATCCATAAAAATGATTCGCTGTTCCATCACTTGCTCTTTGAAAATTTTCTGTTCCACCCAAATACCATTTCGCATCTCCTATCATTACCCTAGCTTCTGGTAATAAACCTACTCCACTAAAATCACAAGTTGTTGTGGCATTTTCACTTCCCTTTGGACAATTTCCGCTTTGTCTATTCCAGTAGATACTTCCACTTACTCCTGTTGTCTCACCTTCATGATTTGGATTTAATAAATACATTAATCTTGAATCATACCAATCATTGCTTCCATATTGACTCTCGGATGATCCTATCCCACTTGGCTTATTATCAAATGATAAGTAATTATCTGTTCCTACTGGTAATAGGTCTTTTCTTATTAATTTAATTCTTTGTTCCCTCTTTCCTGTTCCATCATCTACTGTCTCAATTCCGATAATCCTCCATCCTGCAACTTCATTATTAAATGTTACATAATTATTTGGATCTTTTCCTATATATCGATAAGATTTTAATTCACTGCTACTCCATCCACTCTGTTGACTTCCTTTATTGCTTGCATGATTAAACACATACATTTTATTCTCTTTTGCTGTAGGATCTGTCTTCGTATAGCTTACATTATAGTCTTGTATACTTTCTGGATTTGTATAAGAGTTTAGTAAAACTTCTACTGCATTTCCTGCTATTTTTTTTGCAATAGCGTAATATGTATTATTTTCTTGTGATAAAGCTATTGTTTTTCCTACTTCTATTTCCTCTCCTCCATTAGAATTTTTACTCCACCCAATTGCTTCATATTCACTTAATACAATTATATTTGGTGCTTGTACGGGGCAACTTGTATCTTGGGCTTTTCCTTCATTGTTATTATAAATTGCTGCTATTACACATTTATCACTTTCTTTTCCAATGTATTCTATTCCTGTTGTTTTTTGATAAGATACATTTTTTGTTACTGCTGCTTTCATTGTCTGGGCATACCATGTGGCATCTCTTGATATTTCTTTTGGACTATTATGAGACCATCCACTAGAATGTGTTCCTGCTGCACTACTATATCCTATAACATTGGGGGTGATATCTGTTCCAACAATCGTAGGAGATGTTACACTACAAGTTGCAGCTTGAGCTTCTCCATTAAAGGTTGCCTCTCTTGTACAACTTCTTGTAACGGTTTCTGCTGTTTGGGCTATATTACTTTCATCTGTTTGACTTTGGGCTCCATTTTTATTGAATGTTATTGTATGGGTTTTCGCTGGTGCCGTTGTTTGGGCATAGTATGTTTTACCATTAATAGTAGAGTCTACGGTTAAAGACTCCTTACTTCCCACTGTCTTATCATGATTATCACTTGCTATACTATATCCTATAATCGTTGGGGTATTTGGATTTTCTTCTATTGTTGGAGTTTCGATATTACATGTTGTTCCTTGGGGTGTTGTGTTATAGGCTTTTTCTATGGTACAAGTCTTCTCTGTTGCATCAATAACATTCCCATTTCCATTAAAGTTTACTTGATAAGTAATTTCATTCTTATAACTAATGGAATAATAGGTTGGTGCTTCTTCTGTTGATAAAGTAATTTTTGCTCCTACTGCTATTCCACTTTCTGATGCCTTATCTTCACTCCATCCTACTTTCGTATATCCTTCTGATACCGTAATATCTGGTGCATCTACCATACAAGCAGTATCTTGTTTTTCATTATTATAAGTCTCACCTATTGTACAACTATCTTTTTCTTTTCCGATTGCTGTTACACCTAACCCTTGCATACTATAATTTATATTTCTTGTAATGGTTTCACTTTTGGTTATTGCATAATAAGTCTTATTATGATTTTCTTCACTAACTATCAACTCTTGATTACTTCCTACTTCTGCTATATGACTTGCCTTATCCTGGTGATATCCTACAATAACTTGTGTATTGGCTGGTGCTGTTATTGTTGGGGTTATTACAGTACAAGTTGTAGCCTGTTCTACTCCATTAAAGGTTGCAGGAAGAGAACAACTTTTTTCTGTTTCATCAATTTCATTGTTATTAGCATCAAACTTTACAGTATAATCTACTTTTTCTTTCGTTGTTTGAGCATAGTAAGTTTTCCCATTGATAGTAGAGTCTACGGTTAAAATTTCTTTGCTTCCTACTGTTTTGGTATGATCATCTGTTTTGGTACTATATCCAATGATCGTTGGTGTGTTAGGGTTAACGGATATTGTTGGAGTTTCTATATCACATGATGTTTGTTGTTCTGTTGTATTATAAGCAACGGGTAGTATACATGTTTTCTCTGTTGCATCAATAACATTCCCATTTCCATCAAAGCTTACTTTATAAGTAATTGCATTCTTATAACTAATGGAGTAATAGGTTGGTGCATCTTCTTCCACTGACAATGTTATCTTTGCTCCTACTGCTATTCCACTTTCTGCTTGCTTATCTTCACTCCATCCTACTTTCGTATATCCTTCTAATACCGTAATATCTGGGGCATCTACCATACAACTTGTCTCTTGTATTGCCCCATTATAAACAGCTGGTATCTCACAACTATCACTTTCTTTGCCGATTGCTGTTACTCCTGTTCCTTGTTTGGAATAATTAACTTCTCTATTGACTGCATCTTTTCTTGTTATTGCATAATAAGTCTTTCCATTATTAACAGCATTTACTTCTAACTCACTTTTATGATCGACTTCTTTTTCTGTTCCTTGTTGGTTTTGACTAAAGCCAATAATGGTTGGTGTATTTGGATTAACGGATATCGTTGGAGTAATAACGGTACAACTGCTTTCCTGTTTTTCTCCATTGTAAGTCTCTTTGATACTACAACTCTTCTCTGCCGCATCTATTTGATTATTATTTCCATCAAATTTTACACTATATTCTTGTCTTTCACTTTTGGTTATTGCATAATAAGTTTTACCATTGTTTGATGCATCTACTTTTAATTCTTGATTGCTTCCTACTTCTGCTGTTGTTGCAGTTTTCTCTTGATTATAACCTACAACAATAGGTGTTTTATCATTTACTGATATTGTTGGTGTTATAACCGTACAACTAGTTGGTTGTGGAGTATCATTATAAGCTTTTGGTAGACTACAACTTTTCTCTTCTGCATCTATTACATTACCATTTCCATTAAATAATACTTTATATGGTATTTCATTTTTATAACTAATCGCATAATAAGTAACATTATCTTGGAAGGTTATCTTTCCATTTTGTCCTTCTTGTCCATCTTTTAAAGTATTCCAACCAACAGCTGTATATTCATCTGATTTCATTGTAATCGTTGGTAGTGTCTTCTCACATACTTCACCTTTTGTCTTTAAGACACAAGAATCTTTTTCTTTCTCTATCCCTTGTACTCCTAAACCTTGTTTTACATACGTTGCTTCTACTGTCTTCTCTACTTTTACTCTTATTGTTTGTTTATAGGTCCCACTTATAACTTCTATTTCTGTACTTCCAATTCCTACTGCTGTTATTAATCCATCAGGGGATACTTCTGCTATAGAAGAATCTTTACTTTGATAAGATACCTCACCTAACTCTTCTTTGTTGATACTTATTTGTTCTTGTTTCTTTTTATTAATATCAAGTACGATATTATTGTTATCTACATTAATATCATTTGGTTTTAATGTATTTTCTACTCTTATCTTTGCTTTAAATACTTGATCGGTTATATCTTCTTGACTATTTATAATCCATATTCTTAAGGTATAATCATTTTGTTGGTTCTTTCCAATACTTCCTTCTTCTAATATTCTTTCTGGGTTTACTCCAGTATCTGTTAGTGGTTTTGCATCTCCCTTTACTCCATTCTTATCCAAACTATATTTTATATTCTTATCGTTTATTCTTACATCAGATGGATTATCTAGTTCGACATCATCCAAATAAATCGTATAATCTACTGTTTTGGTACTATCATTTTTTAATGTAAAGTCAAATCCTTGTAATGATAATCCTTCTTCATCGGATAATGGCTCTCCACTTTCTAGTCCTAGTGTATTTCCTGTTTCCTCTAACTTTAACTCTAAGTCTCCTATTCTTAATACTTGGGTTCTCTCTCCAGTTAATTGAAACCTTAAAAGAGCATACGCAAGTCCAATTAAGACGATTACTATTAAAAGAGTTGTAGTTAATGATCCTATTAATTTCTTTCTATCCATAATGACACACAAAAAGAATAGAACTAGTCTAGTCTATCCTTTCCGACACGATAAAAAGAATATTGGTAACTATCTAAAGCTACCCCCCCCCCGTAAACTATTTGTAAACTTTATAGTGCTTGACATGTAAAATCAACTACCTTTCATTTTTAAATTTGGAAATTATTTGAGATAACTTGCCTATCTTTTCTCTATATTCATAATACAATACTTTACCCTATTTTTCAAGATCCAAGCAATATTTTTTACTCTTTACTCTTTCTGTTTTACTGCTTTCACAAAGCGACTCCATACTTTTTCATTCGAATAATTAAGAATACCTACTTTGTATATTTTTAATCCATATTTTAATAAAAGATAGATTAAAACAATAAGTAAGATAATCGATAGGAAAACATCAACAATACCAATTTGTCCCATCATAAACAAAGAAGGACTAACAAGACAGGATAAGAATGGAAGATAAGAGATTATTTTAATAAATAAACTACCATCAAACATCGTTGACATAATCGATAAATAATAACCTGCTAATAAAAGTAACATAATAGGTGCTTGTATTTGCTGAAAGTCTTCCATATTGGTCGTCATGGACGCTAAAATACCGGCTAAAAGGGCATAAGCTAAAAACGATAATACCATTAAAACTAGTGTAAGTGGAATCAAATAGATAAGTGTTTTTAAAAAGCCAACTTGAACAAGACTATTCCAAATTCCCATAATCTCACTAGGAAGTTGTAATCCTCCATTTCGGTGACTTATAAAAAGTCCGATCGCTCCATAAAGGAATAATAAAAGAGCTTGGAATATAACAAAGAGATTACTTGCTAAAACTTTTGATAACAAATGTACTTTAGGACTTACATTAGAAATAATAATCTCCATACTTTTGGTTGTCTTCTCTTCACAAATTTCTCCCCCAACCATTGATACTAAGAAAATAATCAACATAAAGAAAGGTAAGATAACCGTTGGAAAAACCGTACTCATAACAAGTTCCATATTCTCATCAACATTATTCTCATCTTCTAATACCACCCGGTCAATCTTTATTTCTTTTAAAGTATCTTGTAAGATGGATGGATTAATTTCTAATTTTAAAAGACCAAGTTGCTGTTTGGTTGTATTTAACCCTTGTAATAATGTCTGATAGAAAATACCATCTATTTTCTTTTTACTAATCATTTTCGCTGTTAGTCCTTCTTGTTCCTCTTCTTTTAATATCAAAAGGACCTCATTTTCTTCCAAGTTTTCTTGTAACACTTCTTCTTTCTCTTCTGTTTTTCTTAAAACTACAGGATTCTGTTGAAGCGAAGAAAGGGATGTCATATTATTTTCAAACAATTGATAATCTTTCTCATCCCCTATTACAAAAATAACATTTTCTTGATCAAAGTCCCCTCCAAAAAAGGTAATAATGGAATTGATATTACAAATGGCAAGAAGCGTTAGAAATAGGAAAATATTTACTAGTACAAACCATTTGGAACATACTTTTTTCTTTAAACTCATCTTTGTTAAATAAAAGAATTTACGCTTCATCCTTACCACCTACTTTCGCAATAAAAATTTCATTTAAGGATGCTTCCATCACATCATATTTGGTAATATCACAATTCTTTATCTTTTGAAAGACCTTATCTTTTACTTTTATGTTTTCTATTTTTACTTCTATTTCTCCTTTTTTTGGTAATACCGATAAAACACCTTTTATTTTCTTTATTTCATCAAGAGGAAGGTCTTCACCTTTGATTCGAATATTCATCTTTTTATACTCTTTCTTTATCTCCTTTAAATAACCAGATACTACTGGTTTTCCTTCTTTTAAAATAATTAATTTCTCACAAAAATCTTCAATGATATCCATTTGATGAGAAGAAAAAATAATCGCACACCCTTCTTTTTGTAATGCTAAAATAGCCTTTTTTAAAAGTTCGACATTAATCGGATCAAGACCAGAGAAGGGTTCATCTAAAATAAGTAGTTTTGGTTTATGTATTATAGCAGATATAAACTGAACCTTTTGTTGGTTTCCTTTTGATAGCTCTTTTATCTTTCTGTTTTTATAAGATGTTATTTCAAACCGAGATAACCATTTATCAAGTTCTTCTAAAATGTCTTCTTCATCCATTCCTTTTAAGATACCATAAAATAAAATTTGATCTTTTACTGTCATTTTGGTAAGTAAGCTTCGCTCTTCTGTAACATAACCAATTTGGTCCGTTAATTTATAATCAATTTGTTTTCCATTTAAGAAAACACTACCAGAGTTCGCATTTAATAATCCCATAATGATACGAAATGTCGTTGTTTTTCCGGCTCCATTTTCTCCTAGCAAACCAAAAATTTCTCCTTTTTTTACTGTAAAGGATAGGTGATCCACGGCAAGTTTTTCTCCATAATACTTCGTAATATTTGAAACTTCTAGCATAATAGCCTCCTTTTCATCATTTTAACATCTATAAGAAAAGAAGGAAATAATATTTTGTATTTTTGTTAAAACTTTACTTATCATATACGGATTTTACTAAAAAATGAAAAAAGTGAAAAAAAGTGAATTTTCAAAATTCCGGCACTTTTTTAGGGGAAAATTGCAAATTCCCCCGGGGAAAATGCAAAATTCAGTCGATTTTAGCCCGGAATTTGCAAAATTCCCTTTTTGACAAATTTTACTCCTTTTGTTAAGGTAGATTTTCGAAAGGAGGGAACATATGAAGCAATACCCAAAAAGACAATTATCTTGTAAATGGAAGTTATCTTTTAAGAAAAAAAATCTAAAAGAAAATGAATTTGCTTGCCTTTTCTCAGATTTTTATTCTAAGGCTATATTTGCTAGAGAAGAAAAGAAGGGATATCTTGCTCTTTTGTTAAGTGATATTTTTGGTTTTCCTGTATTGGAAGAAGATTTAACTTTCTATAAGAATGTTGTTGGAATCGATAATATGAACGATATTGCTTTTCAATGTGATATTGTTGTCTTTTATAAAGATATCTTATTGATTCTAGAATTTAATAGTTCTAGGGATTTGACGTATATCATGAGAAACCAACTTTATCAAGGGCTTTTTCATTATCAGTTTCTACTGGCAAAAAAAGAAAAGAAGATTAAGAAGGTGCATAAGGTATGTTTGATCAACTTCAATAACTTCTATAATCGGTCAAACGAAGTTTTGATGGATTATTCGAGTAATCGAAATGAAGTTGACCAAACATACACGGGAAATCTACAAATCGTAGATATTTATCTTCCCATTGCACTCAAAAAGTAC
>CANQYK010000063.1 GCA_947628065.1 uncultured Bacilli bacterium
TCGAACTGAAGGCATCAAAAAATGGAGCGTTTTAATTACTCCATAATTGGAACTTTTATTTTTGGAAAGTCCCTATATTAAATTTTGACAATTTAGAAAATTCTCTTTTTGTCATAAATATCACCACCTTTCATTTATCAAATGATAAAAGGAAAGCATCTGATATATTTCAAATGGATCCAATAATATTAGAACAAACTTACTTATATATTGATATAAGAAATTAATATAACTTATTATAGAATAGTAAAAATTGATACTTGGAGAGGAAAAAGATCAATAAAATAATATAGATTGAGGAAGAAAAGAGAGGATAAAATGTACAATTTAGAAAGATTTATAAAAATGCAACAAGAAGATTTTGATCAGGCATTAAAAGAAATAGAAAGTGGAAAAAAGAAAACGCATTGGATTTGGTATATATTTCCACAACTAAAAGGTTTAGGATCTAGTAGGATGGCAGACTATTATGGAATTGATGGGATAGAAGAAGCAAGAGCGTATTTGGAAAATGAATATTTAAGGAATCATCTAATTGAAATAGCAAATGCACTGTTAACATTAAAAAGTAAGAATCCAACGGAAATATTAGGGTATCCGGATGATTTAAAAGTAAGATCTTCTATGACTTTGTTTTATTATGCAGATAAGAAAATAGAGGTATTTAAAAAAGTTATTGATCGATTTTATAATGGTGCGTTTGATAAAAGAACAATCCTTTTACTTGATAGGAACAATTAGAGTAAAAATGTTTTAAATTCCTTTGCTTTTTCTCAATGTTTATGATATTGTAGAACAGGTGAAGAAAAATGAAAGTAGAGAGAATCATAAACAAAGAAGAATTAAAAGTAATGAGAAGATGGTTAGAATATGTTCCAGAGCATTGGAATATGGATGGTATTATGAAAAAACCAGTAGGTGAACTTACTCCTTTAGAGTTAAGTCGTATGATACAAAGACAAAAAGAAGATGAAATGGCAAAAGATCTTTCTTTGGTATGGAGAAAAGTAAAGAATCATAAAAAGAATCCTTTGATTGTACTTTCACAGGAAGAAAATAGTCGATTGGATCGGGTGATCAATGCTTTTGATTTTGAACGTATTGCCAAAAGTAAAATAAGTGAAAGGGAAATGGATACGATTCATGATATTATGGATAGCTATAAGAAAAAAGGAAAAGAGGAAATAGAAAAGAGAATCTCTTCTTTGGATAATATTTTTCTTGTTGAATATGTACGTCATTTATTTGCATACAAAAATCAAAAAACAAAGAAATTGGTAAAAGCATAACCAATAAAAAAACAACAGGCATCTGTTGTTTTTTAACTATAAATACTACTTGTCATGTCATAGACGGCTGCTAGTAAATAAGATATTTTATCCCAAGTTTGTTTGTTTACAATACCCGTTTGGGAAAGAGAGAAAATTTCTTGGAATTTTTTTACTGCTTTTGTTGTATTGCTATCAAAGTATCCTGTTGGGTTTTCAATTTCTGGAATAGCTGGATAACTTCCACGAATAAAGTTTAGGGTATTTTGAAGCGTATAAACATCAATACTACAATCTCCTTCTTTTAAAGAGGTTGTAAAAGAATAAGGGTAGGAATCGTTTATTTCTGCTTCATAAATGTTAATAGAATTTCCATAGTAATATCTTAAAATTTCTAAAGCACTATAACCTTTATCTCCTAAGTTTTTTGATCCCCACTGACTTAAATAGCCTTTCTCACTTGTCTCACTTTTATAATGCGCTAATAAGGGTTCGACTCGAATACCACTCCTTATATAATTGGTAAAAATTTCATCCACTACTTTTGAGATGGGTTCAAAAATGGTTCCATTTCTTGTATATTTTTGATCATAACTGGTGGTTGATGTAATCGTAAAATCATACCCTTTCGATGGATACCATTCGGTATAAATACGGTTTAGAGTAAAGGATAGAATGGCTAAAACATTGGCTTTGATGGTCTCTTCCGGCCAAGATGGATAAATTTCACTGGATGCGACATTTTTAATGTAATCGGTAAAAGGTACAGTATAGTTTTGAGCATTGGTATTACTTGGTGTACCATCATGGACAATAATGTAAGGAGGAATCACTACACTCCTTAAAACAATGGGACTAATTGCTTCGTTCTCTTCCTCTGGTGTTGATAGGCTAGGTGGATAATCTCCCCATAATGTATTAGGAGTAATGATAGAGGCATCTTCTTCCTGATTGTCATCAATGGAAGTTAAATAAATATTTTGAATGGACGTAACACCATCAAAAATCTGTACCCCTTCAATGATAGATGTTGTAAGACCTAAAGCTTCTGTCATAACGGTATAAGTATTATAAGGTCTTATATCTTTTTGATTTTCTTCTTGATAACTCTCTACTACAGTATCAAGATAAATTAACTCTGTTTGTCCTTCCATATTGGTTGTAACAGTGTTAATGACACTTCCGTTTTTTAAAATGGTAACCCTTGCATTTGGTACCGGATTTGCAATACTACCACTATAAACATTAACAAGTAAATTTCCTTCTGTCATAATTCACCTCATTATAGTATATATAATATCGATCGAAAAAATGAATATAATGAAATAGGTGATTGTATGTTAAATAATGTTTTACAAGTAGGAGATATTGGTGATAATGTAAAAATACTACAAGAAAAATTAAAAATCTTGGGTTTTTATCACCCTATTATAACAGGAAGCTTTGGACTTTCCACAGAAGTTGGGGTAAAAGCATTTCAAAGAGAGTACAATTTAGAAGAAACAGGAGTGGTAGATGAAGAAACATGGAATTTGTTGTTTCGTTTAACTGAGAAAAGTACAAGGTCTCGTATCGCACCAATTATAACACTTCCTTCCCTTAGTTTAGGTTCCACTGGAGATGCGGTTCTTGAATTACAGACAAAATTAAAAGCTCTGTTATACTATACTGGAAAGATTACAGGAACGTTTGATTTGGAAACAGAAAATGCAGTGAAACGGCTACAATATAACAATGATATTACAACAACAGGAGTAGTAAATAGTACCACATGGAATGTCATTAACTCTTTGTATGGAAATTTAGCGTCTTGTGTAACAGAAAATGTTGTAGAAGGAAACTCTTCATATTTTAACTATACGGTAGAAAGAGGAGATACCCTTTATGCCATCGCAAGGCGGTTTGATACAACGGTAGATGAGATCAAAAGAATTAATAATTTAACCAGTAATACTTTAACAATTGGACAAGTTTTAAGAATACCAACCGAAGAAGATGAATCATATACAACCTATACAGTAAAAAGAGGAGATACCCTTTATGCCATCGCATCCCGTTATGATACAACCGTAGATGAGATCAAAAGAATCAATAATTTAACAAGTAATACTTTAACCATTGGACAAATCTTAAAAATCCCAACCATGAATGATACCGTAGATTATATTTCTTATGTTGTAACAAGTGGAGATACGCTTTATGCTATCGCAAGGCGTTATAATACGACAGTGGATGCAATAAAAAGTTTAAATAATTTAACAAGCAATATTTTAGCAGTAGGGCAAGTACTAAGAATACCAGCAAATGATGTAGAAGATTATATCAATTATACGGTGAAAAGGGGGGATAGAGTTTTTATGGGGAATAAGGGGTAGTATGATAAAAATAGTTTTAAAAATATATTGTTATAAGAACAATTGTTTGATATAATTATCTTGGAACATTTAATGTGAGTGTCGTCCTCCAAACTTGAAAAAGGAAGGAGGTAGATATTGGTGAAAAAAAGAGTTTATGTAATTAAACTCCTAAGATATATCTGTATCATTTTATCGCTTCTTACCTTATTGGTATTAGTTATAAAAAAATAGACACTCATCTGCTTGGATAGAGTGTCAATCCATTAATATAGAGGCGACATTCACTTGCGAATCTAAATGTTCCTCTTTTTTATTATATGCAAGGTATCCTTGACAAATACATCATAACACAAAAATGCGCTTTTATCAAGTGCGTTTCCCAGACGATGTATTATTAGATTGTACATAATCAATTATACTCATTTGAAGGGAATAGAGTTTTTATGGGAAATATGTATTTGAGGGAATCTGATAATGATTCTTTTTAAGTGCAATAATTTTAAAAATAAAGTGCAGTTTTTGCACTTTAAGATTGTGAAATTATTAAAGGAATGTTATAATGTAAATAGAGTTAAAGGAGATAATTGATATATGAAGAAAGATAAAAATTGGAGTATGGAATTATCGGAATATATTAAACAGGGTGAACTTAAAAGTAGTGAAAAAGCAAAAACTTGGGAAACTGCTATTGGGCTTCAAGAGGTTGATGGATTAAAACCTTCTAAGTATTTAATAGAAACTGCGAAAGAACATATTGAAGGTAATATTAATATTGATGAAGCAAAAAGAAGAATCGATGAATATTACAAAATAGAAGACAATCGTAAATTAGAGAGTGATAGTGAGGAAGCTGATAAAGTTTCGGTTCGAATCACAGAAATTTTAAGTGAGAATAGTTTTAATTTTACTATTTTTGAACTTATTAACATTCATTTGAGATTATTCAAAGGAATCTATAAAGAAGCTGGTAAGATTAGGGATTATAATTTTACTAAAAAAGAGTGGATTTTAAATAATGATACCGTAATATACTCTTCTTTTGAGACGATAAGAGAAACGTTAGAATATGATTTAGAACAAGAAAGAAATTTTTCCTATAAAGATTTATCTTTTGAAGAATCTATAAAGCATATTGCCCGTTTTACTTCTAATATTTGGCAAGTACATCCTTTTTGTGAAGGAAATACGAGAGCTACTGCTGTTTTTCTTATCAAGTATTTAAGAACTTTTGGTTTTCATATTAATGATGATGTTTTTGCAGAAAACTCATGGTATTTTAGAAATGCGCTTGTAAGAGCAAATTATAGAAATTTTGAAAAAAATATATTTGAAGATACATCCTATTTAGAAAAATTTTTCTTTAATTTACTTGGTGATACGAAGTATGAATTAAAAAATAGATATACGCATATAGACTATAAACAAAAAGAAAATACAGTTAAATTGGATATGAAATATACTTTGGAAGAACAAGCAATTATTAATATCATTAAAGATAATGAAAGTATTAAGCAAGAAGAAATTGCGAAACTTACTGGTAAATCTATTCGAACAATAAAAACGATAATGAGTGAAATGCAAGATAAAAATATTATTCATCGTGTTGGGGGAAAAAAGAATGGTAAATGGGTAATTAATTAGAAAAAGATGTAATGTAAAATATGAAATAATAGGAGGATTGAAGTAACATGAATAAACAACAATTAGCGTCAAAAATTTGGGAGTCTGCCAATAAAATGCGTTCAAAAATTGAGGCAAATGAGTATAAAGATTATATACTTGGTTTTATCTTTTATAAGTTTTTATCAAATAAAGAATTAACTACTTTAGAAAGTATGGGATTTACAAAAGAAGATATGAAAGATGTAACAGAGGAAAATCAAAGAATAGTAAATCTATTAAAAAATAGGAATGGTTATTTTATCTCATATAATAATTTGTTTTCTACATGGATAGATTTAAGGAATGATTTTAATATTTCGAATGTACGTGATTCACTATCTGCTTTTAGTAGATTAATTAGTGATACCCATAAAAACGTTTATAATGGTATTTTTGCAACCTTGGAAACTGGATTAAGTAAATTAGGTGATACCTCTACAAGTCAAACAAAAGCAGTAAAAGACTTAATTTATTTAATAAATGATATTCCAATGGATAATCGACAAGATTATGATGTATTAGGATTTATTTATGAGTATTTAATTTCCAATTTTGCTGCAAATGCAGGTAAAAAAGCTGGAGAATTTTATACGCCACATGAGGTTTCTTTATTAATGTCTGAAATTATAGCAGAGCATTTAAAAGATAGAGAAAAAATAGAAATTTATGATCCAACAAGTGGATCTGGTTCTTTGTTAATCAATATTGGTAAAACAGCGTCAAAATATATTAAGGGTGAAAATAAAATAAAGTATTTTGCTCAAGAGTTAAAGCAAAATACTTATAACTTAACAAGAATGAATCTTATTATGAGAGGTATTCTTCCAGATAATATTGTGACTAGAAATGCTGACACTCTTGAAGATGATTGGCCATATTTTGATGAACATCAAAGCTATTTTCCATTGTATGTTGATGCGGTTGTATCAAATCCACCCTATTCACAAAATTGGGATCCAACGGATAAAGAAAGTGATGCAAGATATAAGGAATATGGGGTAGCACCAAAATCAAAAGCTGATTATGCTTTTTTGCTTCATGATCTGTTTCATTTAAAAAGTGATGGAATCATGACGATTGTATTGCCTCATGGTGTATTGTTCCGTGGAGGAGAAGAAGGAGAAATTAGAAGGAATCTAGTTGAACATAATAATATTGATGCTATTATTGGGCTTCCTGCAAATATTTTCTTTGGAACAGGTATTCCAACAATAATTATGATATTAAAAAAAGCAAGGGATAATACAGATACATTGATTATAGATGCATCAAAAGGATTTATCAAAGAAGGCAAAAATAATAAATTAAGATCATCTGATATAAAGAGAATTGTTGATGCAGTTATTAACAGAGAAGATATTGAGAAATTTGCGAGAGTGGTGACGCGTGAAGAAATTAGAAACAATGATTATAATTTAAATATTCCTAGATATGTAGATTCTAGTGAAGAGACAGAAAGTTATGATATTTATTCTTTAATGAATGGTGGTATTCCTTCGAAAGAATTGGATCGTTTTGATAAGTACTTTAAAGTGTTTCCTAATTTAAAAGATGAATTGTTTGAAAAAATAAATTCATCCTACTATAATTTAAAAATTGATAATGTACATGAGATTGTAACAAATAGTGAAGATATTAAGAAATATAAGGAGTTTTATAAGGAACAATTTAAGGGCTTTGATGAATATTTGTACAATGAATTAATTACAAGTATGGATTCAGTAGATATTGCAGCAGAAGAACAAAAGATAAGTAATGCTTTATTTCATAGAGTTGAAACTATGCCTTTAATTAATAAATATACATCTTATCAAATATTAGATGATGTATGGGTTAAGATATCTGGAGATTTAGAACTAATAAAAAGTGAAGGAATGGAAGCTTGTAATAAGGTTGATCCTATTATGGAAATAAAGAAAAAAAGCGAGAAAGAGACGGAAGTACAAGTTGGAATTAAAGGACATATTATACCATTAGAACTAATAATTGATTATAAATTATTAGATTTAAAGAATGAAATAAATACAAAGCAAGAAGAGTTATCAAATATGGAATCAAGAATAACTGAAATTTTTGAAGATTTGACAGAGGATGAAAAACTAGAAATAGAAGATGCTTTAAATGAAGAAAATGATGCTTTTGTTGCGAAAGAAGTTGCTAAGAAAGTAAAAGAATTTTTAAAGAGTGAAGTATTAGAAGGATCTGTTGAGAAAAAATTAATCGAAGTAAATAATTTATTTAATAATCAAAAGAAAATAAACAAAGAAATAAAAGAAAGTAACGAAAACTTAATAACGTTAGCAAAAAAAGAAATAGAAAATTTAAATAGTGAAGATATTTTTGAATTATTAAAAAGAAAATGGATTCATCCTATTATTAATGGTATTGATAACCAAATTGAAGATTTGATTAAAGAATTTTCAAAAAAAATAGAAACGTTGTCAAATAAATATGAACAAACATTAATAAACATAAATGAAGAAATTGATAAAACAGAAAAAGAGCTTTCAAAAATGATTGATGAATTAACGGGTTCTGAATTTGATATGAAAGGATTAGAAGATTTTAAATCTTTATTGAATGGTGATTAGTCTGAAAAGAAAAACAAAATTTATTTTATAAAAATAGCTAAAAAAGGGCAGACTTCCCCTTACCCCAAAGAAA
>CANQYK010000064.1 GCA_947628065.1 uncultured Bacilli bacterium
GGATAAGAACTACTGCTATTATTGTTATTACTGTCATTATTGATATGATTACTATTATCATCATTTCCATTATCACTTGGTTGAGATGGAACAATTGGTTCTTCTTTCGTTAATGCAAAGATAGCTTCAATACTTGAATCGGTATGGAACAATGTTTTCATTATATCAATGTCATTTCCCTCTTCATCAATATATTTTGATAACGAATAATTTGTTTTTCCTTCTTTTTCAAGTTGTTTTATAACAGCATCAATCCATTCTTTTAATTTCTTATTTTCTTCTTCTGTAATTTCAGAAAGCGATAAATCTTCTCCCAATTCAATTTCAATTGTATCATCTTCTACTTTCTTTCCTTGATCATCTCTGTAGAAAACTTCTATTTTAATATTGAACTTAGGAACAATGGAAATATCTTCTTTTAATGGCTCATTTTCTTTGATTGTTTCATTGGTTTTACTATTTACAAAACGGGAAAACTTTCTACCTTCGTTGTTTATTTTCATGGCATTAAATACTTCTGGATATTGTTTTTCAAGTGTTTCTAATGTTTGTCCTGACTCTAAATCATAAGAAATAGAAGAATTTGGTATCGAAACAGATATCATATAAATTGCTGTAACTGTTGTATGTTTATGAAGTTCATCGTTTTCATTTAATGAATTTCCATCAAGATCTCTAAATTCTACAAAACGATTTGGCTTCTCATATCCTTCTGTTTCTAAATCTTTTAATGCTTTTCCTTCATCCAATGAATATTGAACACCATCCACACGAACTGTAATAGTATAAAGAGCAGTTAACGTTATATTTTTATCCATCACACTTTCTTCTGTAATACTATTATCACTAAATTCTTTAAAATCTTTCTCTTTATTACTTTTTAATGTTTTTAATAAATTTTTCGCTGTACTAAGTTTGCTTCCTTCTACAATCTCCTCTTCGCCTACTGTTTCTCCACTTTGATTGTTAATCGTGATTTTAACTTTATATTTTGGAGTAATGGTCATAGAAGTATTGAATGTATAACCATCATCAATAATCTTTCCTTCTTCATCAACGAAATAAGCAAAGCTTGATTTTCCTTCTGGTTTTGCATTTTTTAATGCTTCTAATTTTTCAGATGGAATATCAGAAAGTTTACTTCCTTCCTCCAACGTAACAGTATCATCGGAAGAAATTGTAATTTTAACCTCATATTTTGCATCAACACTTGTATTAGAATCAAATGTTTCTTTTAATAGTTGCTCTTGATTTTTCTCTTCCCCATTGAAAACATAAGTCTTAAACTCTTTTTTTGCTACACTTTCTAATTCGCTAAGATAAGTGGTTAATTCATTTTGTGGAGTATAACTTTCAAGCGCTTTTCCTTCATCAATGACAAAAGGACGACCTTCAATGGTTACAGTTACACTATAAATTGGTTTTATCTTTACATTCTTTGAAATCGTACCAGTCGCATCTACTTGGAAAGGAGTATCATCTTCTTCTACAAATCGACTGAAAGTTTTTCCTTTCTTTGTTTTTAAAGCCTGTACGGCATTCATGAAATCTTGATTACTAGCAAGCGTTTTTCCTTCTTCTATTTTAAATTTTTGATCTTCATAACTAGCATCATCTATTATTATTTCATAAGCATATTTTGTCGTTAAATTCGTATTTTGTTCAAAAAGTTTCTCTTCTTCAAACGTTGTATCTGTACCTGCTATTACAAATCGAGAAAATACTTTTGGGTTGGCTTCACTTATATACTTATCTTTAAAAGGCTTTAATTGCTCTCCTAAAGTCTTTAAAGTGTCCCCTGTCTCTAGTGAAAATTCTTCTCCATCAATGGTTACTTGAATATTAAATTTCGGACTTACGGTTGTATTTGTATGAAAGGTATGCTCCATAACAGCATTAACATTCTCCTCTACATTGTAACCATTAAAATGAAAACCTTCTTTCTTTTGTAAATCTTCTAATTTCTTTCTAATTTCCTGTTGTGTATTTGAATCCAAATCAGACAGTTTTCCACCTTCTTTGATGATATAAGGATCACCATCTCCTATTGTTACAGCTACATTATACTCTGCTTCTACTTTGGTATATTTTGTTATAATGGTATCTGCTACTTCATCATTATTAGAAACTGCTACCCCATCTATCGTATATTTATCAAATACTTTATCTGAAACATTTTTTAAATCTTCTAATGCTTGTAATAAAGTTGCATTTTCACGAATGGAATGCCCTTCAATAACATCAGCTGAGGTTTCTCCAACTTCTACTTTATAAGAGACTCTGGCATTAATATAAACATGATAATTAAATATTTGTTCTAAAAGTTCTTCTTCTGTATATTCCTCTCCTGTATTGGCATCAATATAAGAGACAAAGCTTCTCTTTTTACCTTCGTTAGTAGCTGAACTTTTTAATTTTTCCAAAGCCTTTTTTACATCTTCCTCATTTTCTTTTAAAGTTTTTCCTCTATAAACTTTAAATCCTTTTAATCCCTCATGACTCTCAGCTTTTTCAGGATCATAGTCATGTGGATTATCATAGTCTTCCACAATATTTACATCATAATGATAAAGTCCTTTTATCGTAATATCTTCCTTAATAGGAGGAGTAAAGTCACTGTCATCTTGTAAGACAATTTTATCAAAATGTAAATTTTCTGCTTTCAAATCTTCATTACCTTCACTTGGTACGATATTAGATCGTAAGGTCGCTAAAGCTTTGGATGCACTTTTTCCATTAAAATCAATTAATTGATCGAGTGTACCTCCTTCTTCTACTTTATACTTACCACCAACATCACTACGATCATCTGAAATTGTAACAAAAGCATAATAATGAGGCGTTAACGTCATTGATTTTTCTATCACATCGGTTTCTTTGAATTTATTTCCTCCATCATCCGTATATCTAGAAAATCTATCTTCTTTTTCACCATCATTGTAATATTTTTGATATTTTGCTTTCTGATAACCTTCATCTGTCAAAAGATCTTGTAGCGTTTTTCCAGTATCGATTTCAAATGTCTTTTGCGAATCCTCTCCACCACAAATAGCATCGAAACATTTTATCGTTATTTTCGCATTATATTTTGCATAAATCATTGTATTTTTTGAAAGTTCTCTTTCCATAATTGTTCCAATAACATCATCAGCAGTACTTTCTGTCGCAGAAAATTCATCTGCAATACTAGAGATGACAAAACCAGTAAAATTTCTACCTTCATCACAAACAGCACTTACCAAGTTTTGTAAATCGCTCTTAATGATTTCCTTATCTTTTGAAGCATTTAAGTTTTCTCCTTCATCAATCTTATAGGTATTATCTCCTATTTTTACCTCAATTTGATAAATTGGCTTGATCGTCGTGCTTTTACTTATTGTACTTTCTTCTTTTGTTTCTATATAAATTTTATTCTTTTCATCATCTTCAAAACGATCAAAAGTTTTGTCTTCTACTTCTTTCTTTTGAACTTCCTTCATTGCATCGACTAAGGACTCCCCTAAATCTTCTCCGCTTCCATAATACTTCTTACCAGTTGAAATCTTCTCTCCTTCTTCTACACGATACTCACTACCTTCAAAAGTTACAATCGCATAGTGTTTTGTTTTAAGGCTAATATTTTCGGTAATCGGAGTAGATTCATCAAAAGTTCTCTCTTCCTCATCTTGATAAACCAATCTTGAAAACTCTTTTTCTGATTTGTTATTTAATTTTGCTTGCTTGTATTTTTCTTGATCCGAAATATCAGAAACCGTATTCCCAATCTCTAAATCTTCAAAAACTGTCCCATTAATTTTTACGGTAACAGAATGTATGGCTTCTACAATAACATCTTCTGTAATGGATTGATTTTTCAAATTTTCTAGATCATCTTTATCAAAAGTATAAAGGATTTCTCCACCTGTTTTTCCATGCATTGCATAGCCTTCTAAACTTTGAGTAGCCTTGACCAATTCACGAAGTTTATCATCAATAGAAGGAATATCTCTTAACGTTTGTCCTTCTTCTAGTTCATACTCGTCTTTTCCTATTTGAACTTTAACAATTTTAGCAAATTTAGGATATAAATCCATGTTTTCTCCTACTTTTGCAGTAGGAGAATCCTCTCCCTTTTTAGTAAATTCTTCTTGATAAGTAGCATCCTTAAACCAACCTTTGAAATTATATCCTTCTTTCTTGATGTACTCATTATCCTTTAATTGAGAAAGAGAATCTCCATCATCATAAAGTTTGATTTCACAATTTCCCTCTTTATCATAAATACCAATAACAGCAGCATTTTGAACAACACTATATTTTCTTGCAGTTGTTATAGGCTTTTGTTCTTGTTCTTGATAATTTGTATTTTGTAAAGAGATATACATATTTGTATCTTTATCTATTTTTATCGTATTATTATCTGCTTTTGTAGCATCCGATGAGAAACCAAAAAGAACTCCATCATTTTCCGTAAGTCGATCGGAATCTAATAAGGTACTCTTCTTAATATCAATCGTTACCCCTGTACTTTTATCAGCTCCTCCATGAAAAGAAAATAATTTTGTAGGTCCATCTCCATCTGGATTGGAAGCTTGAATCGTAGAATTAGAAATATTGATCTTTAAATCTTTCTGTTTTTTAATAATAATTCCTTCACTATCTTGAAAAATGCTAGAAGGTCCAGAAATATGACTACCGTTTTTAATATTGATAATATTATCAGAACCATTCTCTAATAAAATGGCAGCTCTTGCATCGATTTCCGTTTTATCCAGTGTTATTTTTGTTCCAGATGATTTTAGAGAAACACCATAAAATACTTTTGGTTTCACAAACAAACTATTAGAAACATTAATAACAGAATCATCGGCATTTTCTGTAACATCAAGATAAATCGGCGTATATTTTTCTCCTCCACGGGAAATTCCCGAAATAGAAACAGAATCGATATCTAAATAAGCATTATTGCTATCTACTTTAATAAAAATAAAGTTTGGTTCGACAGGTTGAGGACCAGATGAAAATTTCTTTAACGTCACTTTTTGATCTTCTCCACTTGCTTGGACAACAAGAGGAACATCAATTACAGTTCCACTAACTCCTTCTATGGTGATCTCTTTGGTAAGATAAACCGTCTTATCACCTTCTCCTCCTGTGTAACTACCACTTTTTAACTTTAAAATAGCTCCTTCCGGTGCACTATCTACTTTGGCCTTTAATGTTCCAGATCCTGGTTCTACTTCAATAATTTGAGCCTCTGCTTTTACTTCCGGCGTCACAAAAAGTTTTACCGTAACAAGTAACAATACCACCATCAGGATACCTGTTATAACACTTTTTTTCTTTTTTAATTTTTTCATACTTCTCTTCCTCATTTCTTTCTTTTCTACTACTATTATATAAAGTACCTCTTCTCCATGTCAACACTAATTTTTTACCAATTTTACATTGTAATCGCAACAAATTTTAGAATTTTTCTTTTTTCTTTTTTAACCAAAAATTATCATAGACTTTTCTCTTATAATTTGCTAAACTATCTCTAGGTGATGCTATGAAGACAAGAAAAAAATTAAAGAAAAAAATTCTCTTTTTCTTTCTACTTTTTCTCTTACTTATTGTTTCGTTCTTTTTCTTTTTTCCAAAAGAACAGAAAAAAAATTTAAAACAAGAACAAGAGACAAGAAAAAAAGAAGAATATGAAAGTCCAATTCCTGCTTTGCGATCTCTTTACCAAAATGATGATATTATAGCAGAAATAGAGATCCCTTCTATTGATATTAAGGAGCCAATTGTCAAAGGGGAAAACAATGATTATTATTTAGATCATGATCTTCAAAAAAATAAAAAAGAAATAGGCGCTACTTTTATAGATTATAGGACAATTGATATTGATAAGGTAAAACAGCTAAATATTTATGGTCATAATTCAGCCGATCATACCTTGCCTTTTAGTGCTTTGGAACAATATGAGCAAGAAGACTTTTTTAAAAATAACCGAAATATTACCTTAAAAACAGAAAACAATGTTTATTCTTATAAAATTTTTGCCGTTAGTAAAGTACCAAAAGAGGATGAAGAACATATGATTATTGCTTATGAAGGCGAAGAATTTCTAAACCATGTCGATATAATGCGTTCTAATTCTATGTTCGATACCAAAGAAACAATTACGAAGGAAGATTCTATCTTAGTATTACAAACTTGTCTTTTTGAACCAGAACAATTTCTTTTAATTTTAGCCAAAAAAAGTTCTACTTGATAAATTACTATAAAAAGGTAAAAGTATCTCTTGCTATAACCCTAGGTTACAACTGTTTTGTAATACTTGTACACTACTACTATTGGATGAACGCGTTCAATGGAAGTTTTTTTATAAACGTGTTTTTTCATATCTTCAAAAGAAACACCTAAAATAGAAGCAAGTTTTTCACATACTTCTTTTTTGTTCTTAATTTGGTTGGGAACCAAAACAAGAGAGGTTGTCGTAAGATTATCTGCTAGTACAACTCCATTTCGATCAAGGATTCTTCCTCTATTTGCTTCAATTGGTAAATTTCTACTCCATAAGTCTTTGGCTAGTTTTGATAATTTTTTATATTCAAATACTTGGACATAAAAAACACGAAAAACAACTAAGAATAGAAGCAAACAAAAAATTAAAAACGCTACTTTAATTCTTGCATCAATTTTTTTAACAAACAAAAATATCACCTACCATAATTCATTGTATGTGATATTTTCTGTTTTTATAATATTTTTCCCGCTTTATAACATTCGTAAATATATTCTGGCGATTCAAAATATAAACTACTTTCATAGTGATCAATTTCTAAAATAATCCAAGAAGTCATAACGGTATATAAATTATCGATAAATGTTTCTTCATTGTTATCTATCTTTAGAATAAGTCTTTGATATACTCTTCCAATCTCCCAAAAAGTGGGTCTTTCCTCCTTTAAACTTAATGTATAATTTCCAGTTTTAATATTGCTTTCTTTCATAATTTCATCGGATACTTTTTCTATATTTTCAGAATGATAAATTTCTGCTAGATCAAATATTTTCTTTATTTTTTCTTTTCCAATTTGTTCTACAATATATTTCTTTTTATTTTTTGTTTTTCTTGCAATATATTCAAGAATACTGCAAACAAAGAACAAATCATTTTCCTTTTGATTTTCCATCATCATTCGACCTCTTCTATTCCTATAAATTTAATTGTTTTTAGTGCTTTTTCGGTACAAAAGGCAATTTGATGGGTAGGATGCCGAAATTTAGCAAGTTCCCAAAAAGCTTCTCTTGTAATTATTCCACTTAATAAATCATTGATATAATTATAAATTTGATCATCCGCCATTGCACCAATTACAATATCATAATCATGTTTCTTACCACTACGACATGCGATAATAAAATCTAACCATTCCTCTGTCATAATAGTAAAATCTTTTATTTTTAAATTTTTATTTTCATGATATTCATACAAATTAATAACTTTGGTATCATATTTATTTGCCCATTTGATCGCTTGTTCTTTTAAAATGGTACAATAAAAACCAGTTCCAAAATCTTTTGGATATTTTAAAGATAATATTTTAGGATTTTCTATTTTCGTATAACTTCCATGATATATAACTTGCATACATTTTCCTCCTTCTTTGTATTTTTTCATTCTTATATCATTCATTTTAACACAAATATCGTTTTTTTGCGATATTTTTTTGTATTAAAAAAGGGGCTGTCGAAAAAGTTAAGTGATTAATTTTTTCGACAGTTCTTTTTTTGCTTTACACTTGGAAACTTTT
>CANQYK010000065.1 GCA_947628065.1 uncultured Bacilli bacterium
AATGATACCTATTTAGAAGGAGAAGTTGTAAACGATAGTTATCCAATGGATAAATTTAGTATTCCAAGAAGAGAATATCGTGAATGGCTTCATATTAACTATAAAAGAGACTATACGATTAAAACCTATATATTATTATTCTTTACCTTTTCCATTGCCGGATGGCTTTGGGAAGTATCCCTTCATTTATTTTCTGATGGTATTTTTGTAAATCGAGGAACCCTTTTTGGACCATGGCTTCCAATTTATGGTTGGGGTGGTGTTCTAATCTTAATTCTTTTCAAACCCTTTCGAAAGAAACCTTGGTTAACCTTCTTATTATCAGCGCTTATTTGTGGAACCATTGAATATGGTACTGCTTGGTATTTGGAAACCTTTAAACATATGCGTTGGTGGGATTATACCGGGTATTTCTTAAATATCGATGGTAGAGTATGTTTAGAAGGACTTTTGTTTTTTGGTCTTGGTGGTTGTGGTTTTACTTATATTGCTGCTCCTATTTTGGATAACCTATATCGTAAAATAGCACTACCAATCCAAAGTATCGCATGTATTGTTCTTATCCTATTCTTTCTTATAGATAATATTTATTCTCATAACCATCCCAATACAGGTCATGGTATTACCGATTACCAAACATACAAAGACACATATACTATAAAGGAAAGGATGATATATAATGTTTGATTTACACTATGATTTATTATCCATTTGTAAACTATTAAAACAAAAAGGGAAGAAAGAACTTCTAAAAGAATATCTTCTTCCTTTTCAAATGGGAAAAATGAAAGGTGTTTTTGCGAATCTTTATTTTATGAGTGAAGAAGAAATGAGAAAAACATTTTCTTTATCAAAAGAAGAAATAAAGCCTTTCTCTTTGTTCTTAGAAACGAAAAAAATACTTGCTCAAAATCTTTCTACTAAGATTGTCTATAGTATCGAAGGTTGTGATTATATAGAAAGTGAAGAAGAATTAGAACAACTTTACCAAAGTGGACTGGATAGTATTTTACTGGTTTGGAATCATAAAAACAAGTATGGAAGTGGTGCCCATATGGAAGGAGGACTTACGGAAGAAGGGAGAAGCTTTTTAAGAAAAGCAATTGAGCTTGGTATGGGACTTGATTTATCCCATATGAACAAAGAAACCTTCCTAGATACGATTGAACTTATCAAAGAAGAACAAAAAAAGGGAAAAGAAGTAATCGTTTATGCCAGTCATTCAAATAGTGATACAGTATGGAAAAACAAAAGAAATTTGGATGATATTTGTCTAAAAAAACTAAACGAAGTAGGAGGAAAGATTGGTTGTGTTTTGTATCCACCGTTTGTTGGAAGTAAGAAAATAGAAGATTTTATCAAACATTTAGAATATATGATTTCTATTTTTGGTTATCATAAAGTAATGATTGCAAGTGATAACATGGAGTTTTTATCCCTTTGTGGGGAAGAAAAAGAATCTTTTTATTCCTATTCTTCAATGGTAGATGAATTACAAAAAGAATTAGAGAAAACGTTTTCAAAAGAAGTCGTTGAATCTCTTCTTTTCAAAAACGCAGAAGTTTTGTATAATAAGATAAAGAAAGGAAGAAGAAAGAATGATTGATATTAATTTAATAAGAGAAAACAAAGAAATGGTAAAAGAAAATATCAAAAAGAAGTTTCAAGATAAGAAGCTTGTTTTGGTAGACGAAGTATATGAATTGGATCAAGAATATCGTAAAATTAAATTAGAAGCCGATGAGAAAAGAAGTAAGGTTAATAAATTAAGCAAAGAAATTGGCGCTCTTATGCGAGAGAAAAAAATAGAAGAAGCAGAAAAAGTAAAAGAAGAAGTTTCGAAAATCAAAGAAGAAATACCAAAATTAGAAGAAATGGAAGAAAAGTTAGAAAAAGACATAAAAGAGAGAATGATGGTAATTCCAAATATAATTGCAAGTGATGTTCCAATTGGGGAAGACGATAGTAAAAACGTAGAAGAAGCTCATTTTGGAGAGCCTATTGTACCAAATTATGAGATTCCCTATCATGCCGATATTATGGCAAGTTATAATGGTCTTGACAAAGAAAGTGCAGCCAAAGCAAGTGGGAATGGTTTCTATTACTTAATGGGAGATATTGCAAGACTTCATTCTGCTGTTTTAGCGTACGCAAGAGACTTTATGATAGAAAAAGGATTTACGTACTGTATTCCTCCTTTTATGCTTCGCTCAAGCTCTGTAGATGGTGTTATGAGTTTTGAAGAAAAAGAGAATATGATGTATAAAATAGAAGGGGAAGATTTGTATTTAATTGGAACCAGTGAACATTCTGTGATTGCTAAATTCAAAGGAGAATTGTTAAAAGAAGAAGATCTACCAATTACGATTTCCTCTTATTCTCCATGTTTTCGAAAAGAAGTAGGGTCACACGGAATTGAAGAACGTGGCGTGTACCGGATTCATCAGTTTGAAAAGCAAGAAATGGTTGTATTATGCAAAAAGGAAGATAGTGATACTTGGTATGATAAAATGTGGAACTATTCTGTCGAATTATTTCAAAGCCTAAACATTCCAGTTCGAAAACTAGTTTGTTGTTCTGGTGATTTAGCAGATTTAAAATATCGTTCTTGTGATATTGAAGCATGGAGTCCAAGACAAAAAAAATATTTTGAAGTGTGCTCTTGTTCTAATTTAACCGATGCCCAAGCACGACGACTTGGTATTCGTTACCGGAAAGAAAATGGAGAAAAAGAGTTTGTCCATACGTTAAATAATACTGTGATCGCACCACCTCGTATGTTAATTGCTTTCTTAGAAAACAACTATCAAGAAGATGGAAGTGTAATAATACCAGAAGTATTAAGAAGTTATATGGGTGGAAAAGAAAAGATAGAAGTTAAATCACGATAATTATTAATATTATATAGTCCTGTTTTTTGATTATTCAGGACTTTTTTATTAAATTTTAATGATTTCAAAGTTTTTCCAATCCAACAAAAAAACTTTATATTTTTAAAAAAATATTGTTATAATATGAAAGAAGAGGTGAGATGCTACGTTAAAAAGAACTTACTATTTAAATAAAATTAGAGATTTTTATTATGTAAATTCATTAATTAAAGTTTTGTGTGGATTAAGAAGAAGCGGTAAATCAGTAATATTACAACAAATAATTGAGGAAATTAAATCAGTCGGTGTTGATGATAATCATATTATATATATTAATTTTGAGTCCCTCGATTATGCTGATATAACGAATGCAATTGCGTTAAATAGCTATATTAAAAACTTAGTAAAAGATAAAAAAACGTATTATGTGTTTTTAGATGAAGTTCAAAAAGTGGATGAATTTGAAAAAGCAATTAATTCCTTAAGAATAACAGACCAGTTTAGCATTTTTATTACTGGATCCAATAGTAAAATGACTTTTTTAGAATTATCTACTGATTTATCTGGAAGATATGTAAGTTTTAGAATTAATCCATTATCATTTAAAGAGGATTATTCTAAAAATGGAATAAAACATATTAATATTTTTGACTTTTTGATGAATGATACGTTTTAATTTCTCTTAATACTTTAAATAATATTGTTATTGCATCGCCTCGTATGTTAATGGCTTTCTTAGTAAATAACGATAGAAAAAATGACAAAATCCTTGCCAATTTACTAATGTTAGTGCTATACTAACATTATCTTATTATTGTGAATAGTTCGTAGTAGAAATAAGAATCTTTACCACCTTTGTAAAGAATTATTATAATTAGTATAATAAAGTTTCTACTACGACTTATTCACAATAGTAAGTTTTTTTGTATAAAAGGAAAAAAATGGTACATATTATGATTAGTTAGTTTAGTGATCAACAATTTGACAAAATCGACATTTTTTGATATAATAAAAGCCGTCACTAAAAAAATGAGGTGTTAAAAATGTTTTATGAAGAAGAACAGGCTATTGCTCTATGTGAAGAAGAACCATCATTAATTTTTGAATTAATGAAAGAGGGACACTTCCAAATTGTCGATAAGCTATTGAAAAAAAGAAGTATCAGTGTGGCAGAAGTTGATGAAGAGGGGAATACTGTTTTAATGAAACTATTAAAACTAAGAAAATATGATATGGTTTTAAAGTATATGAACTTTAGTGATTTTGAAGTGAATCATCAAAATATTGATGGAAATACGTTTGCGCATATTCTAGCAACAAAAGATTATGTTTTGGTTGCTCCAATTATTAAAAAATTAAAACGGAATAAAGAATTTTCGCCAAACATAAAAAACAATAAAAATGAAACTATCTTAGATCTTGCAATAAAGTGTGATAATTTATGTACAGCTGTTAAAATCTTAGAAGATAAGCGATTTAATAATATTGATGTAATGAGTTTCTTATCCCTTTATAAAAAATTTATTAAAAGCAGTCATTATGGAAAATATACAAAACTATCCAACTTAGAAATTGTAGTATCCAACTTAGAGAAAAAATCAGAACTACTTCCATTAATGGAAAAATTAGTGACAATGGTTCATGATGATTTTGAAAAGATTAAAAGCGATATTATGGAAAATAAATTAACATCTATGGATAGTATTATTGATACTGTTTTAGTAGAAGCAACAGCATAACTTAAAAAAGAAACTAATTTTGGTTTCTTTTTTCATTTCTTAATGATGATGGATTGAAACATATTTTGGTCAAAATGGTTAAAAAGCATAAGAAAATTTAAGAAAAAAAGTGTCAAATAAGGGAAAAAAAGTTGCTTTCCTTTTTTTCTTTTGTTAAAATGAAGTAGGAAAGAATAAAAGGTGCAAAGAGCTTGTATCTTTTTTTAGGACTGAATGAAGGATGTGAAAATATGGCAAAATATGATGAAAGTTCCATAAAAATATTAGAAGGATTAGAAGCAGTAAGAAAAAGACCTGGTATGTATATTGGTTCAACCGATCGAAAAGGTCTTCATCACTTGGTATGGGAAATTGTGGATAATGCGATTGATGAAGCGATTAATGGTTATGGAAATCATATTACCATTACCATTCATAAAGATAAAAGTATCAGTGTAGCAGACGAAGGAAGAGGTGTTCCTGTCGGAATGCACGCATCCGGTAGATCGACCCCTGAGGTTATCTATACCGTTCTTCATGCAGGAGGAAAGTTTGAACAAGACGGGTATAAAGTATCTGGTGGTCTTCACGGTGTTGGTGGTAGTGTTGTAAATGCACTATCCAAATGGATGGAGGTAACCATTAAAAAAGATAAGGGTGAGTACTATATTAAGTTTTCCAATGGAGGAAAAGTAGAGATTCCCTTAAAACAAATTGGAACCACCAATAAAACAGGAACCACTGTTCATTTCTTACCCGATGATACAATGTTTTCTACCATTAATGTATCCTTTACTACCATTTGTGAGAGGATGCAAGAAAGTGCTTTCTTAATCAAAGGACTTACCATTGAAGTAATCGATGAAGAAGACAATCGTCATGCGAAGTTTTGTTATGAGAAAGGATTAGAAGAGTTTGTTGATTATTTAAACGAAGGAAAAACACCACTTCATAAAACGCTTGTATTTGATGGTATCAAAGATAAAATGGAAATTGATATTGCAATGCAGTATACCGATACCTATCAAGAAAATATTGTCTCTTTTGTAAACAATGTTAAAACAAGCGATGGAGGAAGTCACGAAGTCGGATTTAAAACTGCTCTAACCAGAGTCTTTAATGAATATGCGAAGGCGAATGGTTTTGTAAAAGGACGGGAAAAAGCCTTAGAAGGAAGCGATGTAAGAGAAGGGTTAACCGCTATTATTAGTCTAAAAATACCAGAAGAATACTTACAATTTGAAGGACAGACCAAAGGAAAACTAGGAACACCCCAAGCAAGGACGGCAGTTGACTCTCTTGTTTATGAAAAACTACAATTCTTTTTAGAAGAAAACAAAGCAATCGCCACCGATATTATTAACAAATCATTAAAGAGTAAAATTGCAAGAGAAGCAGCCAGAAAAGCAAGAGAAGAAGCACGAAAAGGAAAAAGTAAAAATTCGAAAGAACACGCCTTATCTGGAAAACTAACCCCCGCACAATCCAAAGACAAAAGCAAGAAAGAGCTATTTTTAGTCGAAGGAGATTCTGCCGGTGGTAGTGCCAAACAAGGAAGAGACCGAAAATATCAAGCTATTTTACCGCTTCGTGGAAAAGTCTTAAACACTCAAAAAGCAAAAATGGAAGATATTTTTAAAAACGAAGAAATCAATACGATGATCTACACCATTGGTGCAGGATATGGCCCTAATTTTGATATTGATGAAGCAGAGTATGATAAAGTTATTATCATGACCGATGCCGATGATGATGGTTGTCATATCCAGTGCTTGCTTCTTACCTTTTTCTATCGTTATATGCGCCCCTTAATTGAAGCAGGTCGTCTTTATGTCGCTCTTCCACCACTGTTTAAAATTCAAAGTGGAAAACAAATTGAATATGCTTATACAATGGATGAGATGCAGGAGATGACAAAGGGTAGAAAATGCGAAATACAAAGATACAAAGGGTTAGGAGAAATGAATGCCGATCAGTTATGTGAGACAACAATGCAACCAGGTACTAGGACTTTAATTCGTGTTAAAATTGATGATGCCCAACTTGCTGAGAAGCGAATCAATGTCTTAATGGGCGATGAGGTCGCACCAAGAAAAGAATGGATTGAAGAAAACGTCGAATTTAGTTTAGAAGATGATTATGAGATATAGGTGAGATATGGAAAAATATAAAGGAGAAAAGTTTTTAGATCAACTATATAAAGATTTATATAAAGATGCATCCGTTGTAAAATATAGTGGAAATAAAAACTTAAAATATCAAAACTTAAATCAATATTTCAAACAATTAGAGCGTGTTCATCTTCTTGCAACCACAAGCAAAAGAGAGTCGGACCTTCGTTATTTAAAACAGTTATATTATGATAAATATGTAATCAAAGAAGAAGATATAAAAGAAGCATACTTTCAAAAGAGACCGGAACAATCAAGAGAAGAAGCAACAAAAAACTTAATGGATTCGCAAAAAAGATCCTTAGATCCTTGGCTTTCTTATTTTATGGGGGAAGAAGCAAGAAAATATCCCATGTGGGTTTGCTATTTTGTATTTCAAGGAATGTTACAACTGGGAAGTTATCAAGATGGTAGTTTTATGAAGCGTACCAAAGATACAACTGCATCTTTCGCTCCTTTTTATGAAAATATTGTCTCTTGTATTATGCGAGATATTTACCAAATGGTAGAAGAGAAAAAAGACATAAAAGAGGAAGAGGTAGGAAAACTCCTAAAAGAAGGAAGTTTTAAAAAATTATATACTTACTATTACAACCAAGAACAAAAGAAGAAAAAACAAGAAAGAACATCTCTTGATGGTATTTTTAAAGAATACAAACAAAAGGAGAATTATCACAGACTCTTTCATGATTTGTATCAGAAAGGAACTTCTTGGTGTATTGAAGAAAATCGAAGCGATGCGAAAGAGGCTTTGGAAAATAGCTCTTTATATATTTACTATACCAAAGATAAAGATGGAGAATATAGTATTCCAAGAAGTGCTATCAGACTACGAGATGGGAAAGTAGTTGAAATAAGAGGAATTAGAAAGAA